>NZ_BAAHYN010000005.1:0-403415 GCF_054657535.1 Desulfosporosinus burensis | reverse complement strand
TGATTACCACGTCGGTCTAAAACCTTGTCAATGTGGTCGAAATCGCTACCCCATTTAATAATTTGACCTAATTATATGCACCCATTTGTTTTTTTGGGTGTAGGTTGATTATAATTGTGTTGGGTGTAGGGTGGTTGTAACACGCAATACCGGGTTTTAGAAGGACCGTCCCCCCAACATTTCCCCCAACATTTTAAAAACCGATTTTTCCCCTAATGGCTTTAATAAGGACTTCTAGGATACCCCCGTCTCATCTGTCCCCTAGTCTCTACCCCTCCAACTCCATCCGTCCCCGTAATCGTATGCGTCAAAATGTCCTTCACCGAAACAATTTGATCTGTTGGAGTAAAAGCAATTCGCTCCACGATAAACACCGGATCAAAAGCATGGATGAGCATGCGTTTAGGTGATGAAGCAAAATTAGCTCCTGCTGAAAGAATCGCTTCATAGTTAGATTGGCAAGCCCCTGCAAAAATCACTAGTGCATCACGGTTATGCTGAAAACGTCTTGCTTCCAATACAGATTCCACAAAATAGCGTGAACTCCGATAACTATCATTACTGTGAAAATCCTTTTTTCCATAGATGAAGCCGTCGTGACCGGTCAATACTAAGATATCAGCTGGGTTTTCTTGTAATATTTTGCGAATTACTCTCGGTTGTTCAATCTCTGATTTACAAATACCCTTAGCATCAATTCCCATTTGCCGATACATTTTAATACATTGGTTTAGATAATCTTGGTCTCCGTCAAGCTGTAACACTCGTCCTGGCACCTCAAAAAATTCTCTTTTGTCATCTAAATCCATCTTCCTTTGACTGGTTAGTTTGTGTAACTTTTGATAAATCAGCTTACTATCTTCACGCTCGTAGTTCGCAACTTCACTTGGACTCTTTGCGACAAGGTCTGAGATCGGAGCATCCGCGAGTAGTCGTAAATTAATCCCTTTAAGAATCGCCGATCCTTCCCCTTTTAAATTTACCTTCAACTGATCAATGTGAAAGTAAATATCCTGTCGATGTGAGAGTCGAGCAACAACATCTCCAACCTGAAACATAGCCAGACCTCCTTTTTCATGGTTCGAAGTTCGTGGTTCGAATATCAAATCAAATACAGCTGGTGAATCTTTTTCCATAATTCGAATAGCGAATATCGACCTTCAAATATGCTATATACTATGTCGAATATAGCTAAACGGCATATAGTATAGCAAGTTAAGATAAAGGGGGTCCAATGATGTTCGGAGTAATTATTCCAGCCAAAAACGAGGAAAAGAGCATCTTGGCAGTCTTAACCACTGTATTGCGTCTTCCTATAAGCTATATAATCATTGTCCTTAATGGCTGTACGGATCGGACGTTAGAGCTTGCTCGCTCGATACCAGATACTCGGATTCATATTCTATATTTTTCAGAACCCTTAGGTATTGATATTCCGAGAGCAGTCGGAGCGCTTTATGCACGTAATTTAGGAGTTACGGGAGCACTGTTTGTCGATGGGGATATGTCCGGGGATATCTATCACAATCTTGTCCAACTCCTTACTTCCATTGAATCAGGTGTCGATGTTGCTTTAACAAATTGTTATCCCTACATTCCACATCGGCAAAAACTTGCTAATCTCGTCCTTAAATTCCGTTCGAAGCTCAATCGTGAACTAGATCTTTTTAAGACCCTAGGTCTTGCAACGCCCACACACGGTCCTCATGCCCTTTCTAAACACGCCTTAGATACCCTTCCTATCAAGGCTATCGCAATACCCCCGCTCACCCTGTATTGGGCAAAGGAGATTGGTTTTTCGATTAAAGTGGCCACCTCAATTCCTCACGAAGCTCTACACTCTCCTCGAAAACATCGACGTCATGCGCGACTGATTGGCGAAACTATCATTGGAGATTGCCTTATGGGCATAGCGCTAAGCCAAGCTATCCCTATGACTCGATTACTGGGAAAACACAACTTATTGGGCTACCATCCAGAACGGCGTTTTGATCTCCTTAGAGATTGGCAAGAATCTCTAAAATCTCAGGGCTTGTTTTATGAGCAACATGTTATCATCCCCGGAACCTCTAATTGCGCAAGTCGAGAGATCTTTAATTCCTCAGTTTAGGATTGATTTTTTGCCTTTGAAAGTATTCTAAAATAGTTTCCTTTTCATCCACCCGCACATGGACAATCGGTTGCAGTTGACCCTCCTTGATCCCGGTCCATTTCATATAAATGGTTTGAGTATAGGCTTTATTTAAGATGGGGTCTGAGTACTGTAGATCAATGACGATAAAGTGCGCCTTGATTTCAAGCTGTTTAGGGTAAATCTCTTCGCTGGGGATCGTTACAATTAAGCTCGATGAAGTTTCTTTGGGGATGTCGTTAACAATCGAGGATTCATCTTCGTAAATCGGTTTATCGTCCAATCGCTCATCAAAGATAACCGTCTTACTCGAAAGATTGACCGCTGGGTGTATTCCCACATTATTGAATTTCAACTCAAAGCTTAGTTCATTACCTAAGTCAATTTTAGGTGATTCCTTCAAAATGAAATAGGGTCGTGCGGTCTCTTGCTGTACCTTCCAAGCGGCCACTGTCAAATAGACTGTAATCAACGCCGTAAGCGCAAGCACGGTCGTTGCCATCGTCGCAATAATACTTGACCATTTAAGGAAACTATTCTTTGCTTTTCCCAACCCCAGTCAACCTCCATAATCTGCAACATTATCTTAACCGCGAACTTCTAGGATAATCATAGACTCGATTTCGAACCTCGAACCTCGAGCTTCGTTTATCAGGCAACCTTATAGTTTGGAAATTGAACGTCTTTTATGCCATCAAAGATCAAGAAATTCTTTTAGCATACCTTGATTACCCTTTTACATCTTTAACGTTCGTTACAAAAGGAGGAGTATACACCGACAAAGTGGTGTATACTCCTCAATTCCTACTATTTAGTCCTGAAAGGCTCTTGTTAAAATCTGGAACTCTTCTATGCTCAACGATTCTGCACGTCGCCCTTCCGAAATGCCTACGCTTTGCATGCGTTCGATGACTTCTTCTTTTTTAATCCCTAGTCCACCCATCAGCGAATTACTCAAGGTTTTCCTCCGCTGACTGAAAGCGGCTTTAACTATTCGAAAAAAGTCCTTTTTATCTACGTCAAATCCTGGGTAGGGGCGAAGGTCTAGTCTAAGTACGGACGAAGTAACCTTGGGCGAAGGCCAAAAAGCACTCGGTAAGACATCCGTTACTTTTGTTACTCTTGCCGAAATCTGCACCGCAATTGACAAAATACCATAGGTCTTACTCCCTGGTGGTGCTGCAATACGATCAGCTACTTCTTTCTGTATCATAATCGTCATCCCACTTAATCTATCCGCTTGCTCAAGAAAATGCATGATCAGTGGACTGGTAATATAATAAGGCAGATTCCCCACCAAATATCCTGATTGATCTCCCCAGAGATCCTTTAGATCTAGCTTTAAAGCATCCTGATGGACAATTTCTATAGGGAGCCCTTTTAGCTCTCTGCTCAGAATCCCAATTTTATGGTTATCCAACTCAACCGCCCACATCTTGGGCACTTTGGGTGCGAGGACCCGTGTTAAGACTCCTAGACCGGGCCCGATTTCTACGAGTGGAACATCCGGTTGTAACGTACTGGCTGAGACAATACAGTCAATCACTTCGTCACTCATTAAAAAAACCTGGCCCAGCGATTTATGGGCGCGTGCCCCATGTTTTATGAGTCGCTGAGTGTATTCAGATGCGCTTTCCATGCTGAACCTCCTCTATTGCCTTGAAAAGAACCTCCCGTGAAATTCCGAAACGGTTTAACCGATGAAGGAATTGTTTGGCATTCGTATCTCCGATTCCTAGCTTGCGCCCTACAGCTATCCTATATTCACTTGCCTGCTCTACGCCCGCAAGACCAGCTTGAAATAAATCCTGTATCGTAAACTTCTCACCGTTACTGGAAGTCTTATGATCTTGCTGAATAGTTTCAAAGGCACGACGGATTTCCTGTAATGCAGCATTTTCAACCCCGATATCCCCATCTTTTGTCGCTACTTTCCTAGATAAGTAAGCATGTTTAGCGTGCGGAACATAAGTCCGAATACGATTGCGAATTTGCTCTCCCACCGTGTCTGGATCTGTAAAAACAATCACTCCTTGATGGTTTGCCATTTCTGCAATATACTCTAACTTTTTCTTGGTTAGCCCATAACCATCAGTCCAGAGAAGATCCACTTCTCCAAGGGCACGGCGCACTGCATGTGCGTCATTTTTCCCTTCAACTACAATTAATTCTTTTATCATCCTTTGATTCCTCCGCTTTCAACTCCTATATCTTAACCGAGAATGTCCAAATACTCAAATTAAGGGGGCATACTTTAACGGGACGAAAGATTTTCTCTTCCGTCCCGTTAATGAGTTTATTTTTCCTCCCTGGTTTCTTTATTGGTGCCATAAGTTTTTATGAGCTGATCCCAAATAGCGGGATCCTCCATTCCTAAACGCCAAATAGCAACGCCATGCAACTTGTATTTAAGCGCATCATCCATTTTTGCTCTTAAGCTGGCGATATTCTCAAAGTAAACTTCGTGACGTATCCCATTTGCTGTATAGGTAAACTGTGGCACTTTCGCATTTGGATCGGTAACAATTTCTACGCCGTGCTTCTTAGCCCGCTCAAGTGTTTGAGCATAGGACAGATAATCTGGCATGATAGGTTTGTTCGTTCCCCAGTCAAAGGAGTATACCGGGAGACCCATCACAATTTTTTCTTTAGGTATTTTTCCCACTGCGAATTTAATAACTCGATCTACCCATCCCTCAGAGGCTACTGGTCCTTGGGTTGTTCCGAGTCCATGCTCATCATAGGTCATAAGGATGATTTGGTCAGCGGATTTTCCGATTGCAGCATAATCATAGGCACCTGACCATAGATCTGATGGATAATCTACAAATTTTGCCGGGATAGAAATGTTCAAGACTTTATCTTTCGCTTTTAATGCTTTTTTAAGCTCAGCAACAAAGGCAGAGAAATTTTCTCGATCTCCAGGAGGGGTTTTCTCAATGTCAACCGAAATTCCATCCCAATTATCTTTGGTTGTCAGGTTGACTAAGCTTGTCACTAAGTTCGACCTTTTTCCTGGGTTAGATAATACACTGTGTGCTAGATTCTCATCAAAGCCAACCGTTCCTTTTAACTTCATGTTATGCACTAAAGCATAAGCTTTGGACCCATTTTTTTGAACCTGATCTTTAATTTTTAGATCAACGTCACCTGTCTTAATAACCTTGCCGTTTGCATCAAAAGAGTACCAGAAAAACGCAACTTCATCCATTAACTTAGCATTTTTCAACGTCGTTTCTTTCGAACTAGGTACAGGCCCTTCTTGGTCAGTGTAAAATCCCATGACCACACGTTTTTCAGGTCCTAATACGGATTCTCGCGTTGCTCCTGCCTCCGCTTCAGGGAGCTTTGTGTTTTGAGCTGTTTGCTCAGGCGGAGTTTCAGGAGTATTAGGAGATTGTACATTGGTACATCCTGTCAAGGTAAGCCCTAAAATCAAGGCACTACTCATAAAAGTCAGAAACCGTTTCATGCTACACTTCAACTCCTTAATCTAGATTCGGTCACTGACTTTATTTTCCCCGCTTCAAAAGAGGTTATGTATCTAAATAATTTTAGTAATATATATCCTTCCTAAGTCAATTATGGGAGTCTTTCGAAATAGTTGGAAATTCCTTTGGCAATCGCACGTGATAATTGCTCTTGATACCAAGTTTGTTGTAACTTTGTCTGTTCTTTTGTACTGGACAAATATCCGACTTCCACAATAACAGCTGGCATTTTGGTGTTTTTTATCACGTAAAAATCACCAGGCTTGGCAACTCTACGATTCATCCCTGATATTTTAATCAATTCTTGTTGGATTAATTCAGCTAACCTTTTTCCAGATTCAGATTTATAATGGTAAAATGTTTCGGCCCCTGAATTTTGACCTTTGGCGGTTGCATTAACATGTAAACTGACAAAAACATTAGCTTTCTCCTGATTTGCCATATCAATGCGGTGATTTAGGTCAATTTTCTTCTTGGAAGTTTTACCTGTGACCCCATTAGGAACATAATCCGAATCTTCTTCCCGAGTAAGAAAAACCACTATTCCACTTGGACGAAGCATCTCCTTAACTTTATGGGCAATTTGGAGATTAATCTCTTTTTCATAAACACCCTGAGAGGAAACCGCTCCTGGATCATACCCTCCATGTCCGGGATCAAGCATCACAACGTAACGATCTTCCAGAGGGCTAACAACGGCGGTAGAACCATGCCAAAATACTGAGACTACTAACATACCCATTACACCCAAAACAAGAATTATTGCCGTTTTTTTACCTAGTATTATTTTAGGCCATCGCACCATCGTTTCCAGCACTCCCTTACTTGTGGTTCTCTTTAAGAGTATGTGCTGAGAAATAAAGTTAGACTTTCAGTTTTCTGTATTAAGTAAAGGGTGACTTCACTTTAAGAGAAGTCACCCTTTAAAACTAATTTATTTATTGAACATATACCAAAACATTGCGAACACCCCAGGACAAGGCTTCCTGCTGGGAATTCATGTAAAGGTCAATACGATTACCTCGGATAGAACCTCCAGTATCTAACGCCCGTGCAACTCCATAGCCCTCAACATATACATTCTTCCCTAGTGGGATGACCCTAGGATCGACAGCAATGATCCCCGTACGGACCGCTGCCCCTGTTGCAGTTGTGCCTCCAGGTATACAATAAGCGGTTGCTCTCATAACATAAGCTCTTTTAAACTGAATCGTGTTTCCACCCCGTGAAATAGAAGTTTGTGTACCACGAGAAACCACTTGATTAGTGGGAGACTTGACTACTCGTTGGCCAAGTATCTCTCGATCAACCTCTTTTCCATCCTCTAAGGTAAGTCGTATGGTCTGCTCTTGAGCACCATTTGAGCCACGACTGACCACTTTGTCCGGTAATCCAACGGGATAATCCGCCGGTTGGGCAACTGTCTGATAAGGAATCTCACTCGTCAAAACTTCTATTTTCTCAGAAACTCTAACAACATCCAATTGGTCATTCGGTTCTAGCATATGATCAAGTGCTAACGAGATCTTATCTTTGGTGCCGAGGGTCAGGCCTAGTTTCTTTAGTGCGTCCTCTACGGTTCGTGGTGCAATAAATTCTTCCGACTTCTTGCCATCTGCATTCACGATGATAGGAATAGCCTTATGTACCTTAATTTCCATCTGACTGGAAACCACTTCAGTCCGTAAAACATTAACTTCGTCAACGTCTTTAACTTCAATACTATATCTCTCAGCTAACTCAGTTATAGCTTCTCCCACGGTTTTAGCGGGCGTCCGTGTCATAAACATCTGGTCATCTACTGAGAACTGAACCGGTACACTTTTGGTTACTTCAACGCTTAATCCCTTTGTAACTTTTGTGTCACGTGAGGGAATTACAATATCTTCAGGATAAAATTCAAATTTCGAATAGTCAAGTGCCTGACCAACAGTCCCGAAAATTGTTGTAATCTGTATGGGCTCTCCGTCAATAGTAAGGTTAATCGTTTTCATATTGTAAAAAAGGGCCATTGTGGCAATCAAGAAAATAACAAATCCGGCAACGACAAATTGGGCAATACGAGATGTACGAACTAAGACAAAGCCTTTAGTTCGAGTAATCTGTAACATTGAATCCCTCCAAAATATGCTAATAACAACTCTATTTTAATAGATAAGTAGTCAGTTGTCAAAATAATTTCCATTATATGGAGTTAAGGATATGAATGCGCACAGGCTTTCGACCCCAATCCATACACTGACGTAGGGTACCAAAGAAAACATCAATTTTATTGCCAAGAATTGCTCCCCCCGTGTCTGCGGCTATTGCATAACCGTATCCTTCAACATAGACTTTAGTACCCATCGGAATAACTTTTGGATCGACAGCAATCAAGCCTTCCCTCGGCTTGACTCCAGTCGCGGTGTTATTTCCAGTATATGTATAAGCGGAGGCTTCAACGTCCAATGATTTACTAATCTTCAGCGTAGTTAAATCAACTTGTTCCTTTTCAGCAACAGTTTGTTTAGGAGTTTGAACAATTACTTTCTTTTTTGGAATTGGCTCTGAGTTTTGAATAATGACTTCCTTCTTAGGACTTTTAAGTTCGAGGCTAGAGACCACTTGTTGATCAACGGGTTGTCCATCGACTTCGAAGGTCTTAATTACCTGACGCAAAACGCCTTTTTCCCCTTGTTCCTCAGTTTGACTCATACCTGGAAGAAGTTTATCCGATTCAACATATTGCGTTTCAAACGGGATCTCTTGCTCTACAACTTGAACCCTGTTAGTTATCTCCTTATCTCCAGTCCCTTCACTTGGCAGTGCTTGGCTACTTATTTCTTGAGTACCTCCTGCTTGATTGTCTATGTCTTGGCTAGATAAATTCAGATCGCTTACTCCCCTGTTAGCCGTGCTCTTACTTAGTGGTCTTTGCTCGATTAAACCCCGATTAAATGCCAGCTCTGCAAGTCCCAAATTATTGATTTCTGTATTATGTTGTTCTATATTTAATTTTTTTGTACTTAATGGTTGTAAGGTCTGCAGAGAGTAGAGTTGAGAAATTTCTGGGACTTCCAACATTGAATACCGTGTACCAGCTGCAAACACTGCTAATCCGCCTAAGTACGAACTCCACTGCTTGGTTCTTCGCCAATAATCGGAATAAGTAGTAATCGGTAGCGAATACATTTTATCCCTCCTTACTAAAATCTATGATGTAATCAAAAAAAAAGAACTGTTAAATCAGTTCTTTAGACAAGTCTAAAAATGGTTTCTGCATTACGCATAGTTTGCATAGCAAGATCTTCAAAAGGCACGCCTCGGATCTCAGCTAGTTTCTTAACTATTTCTACAACATAAGTCGGTTCATTACGCTTTCCACGTCGCGGTTCTGGAGTTAAATAGGGGGAATCTGTCTCTACCAAAATTCGATCTAACGGGGCGTTTTTAGCCACCTCGACCGTATGTCGGGCATTTTTATAGGTAACTGGTCCAGCAAACGATAGATAGAATCCTAGGTTCAAGAGAACCTTTGCCATTTCCCAAGAGCCTGAGTAGCAATGAAATATTCCACCGTATTGAGGGGGATTCGACTTAACAATTTCCATAACATCCTGATGCGCATCGCGATTGTGAATAACAATAGGCAGGCCAACTTCATTAGCCAATTTAATTTGTTGGATAAATACCTTTTTTTGAATCGGGCGTGGGGACAGATCTCGATAATAATCAAGCCCAATTTCGCCCCAAGCCAACACTTTCGGTTGTTTAACCAATTTTTCTAAAAGCTTTTCCCAAGTTTCATCGTTAGCCTCTTCCGCATTGTGAGGGTGTACACCAATCGCTGCATAAATAAAATCATAGTCTTGGGCTAGCTTAACAGACCGCTCTGAAGAAGGAAGATCATAGCCTACATTCGTCAGCCGCGAAATCCCGGCTGACTTCATACGTGCAGCAACTTCAAGAAAGTCTTCCTTATAGCCAAGATCATCTAGGTGTGCGTGAGTATCCCAAATCATTTGACCCGCGCCCCTCCAGGAAGATCTTTTTTCAACGTAAGAACCTCCAAGATTTCCCCTTGCGAAGCTGCTAATATCATACCTTGGGACGTAATTCCCCTGAGCTTGGTGGGTTTCAAATTAGCGACCACGACAACATATTGATTAATAAGGTCTTCTGGTGCATAGTGCTTAGCAATACCAGAAACCACTGTGCGTACTTCTCCAGCCACTTCAATTTCTAACTTCAAAAGTTTATCCGTCTTCTCCACTTTCTCGGCACTTAAAACCTTTCCGACCCTTAAATCCAGCTTGGCAAATTCTTCAATGCTGATTTCTTCTTTAATAGGCTCAAATTCTATGGTCTGAACAGGTTCTAGGCTTTCCTTTGGAGCTTGTGCTTGGTCCACTGTTTTAATCTCCCCTACCGTTAGATATTGCGTAACATCAATTCTCGGAAAAAGTGGCTCTCCCTTTTGGACGCGCGTTCCATGATTCAGTATTCCCCATTGATCCGCTTCATTCCAGCGGATGAGGCCCTCATCATACCCTATGAGCTTGCAAATCTTCGAGGGTAATCCCGGCATAAAGGGGGCCGTTAAGATTGCCATAATTCGTATCGATTCTACAAAGGTATATAGCACCGTATCTAAGCGCTCCCGCTGCTCCTCTTGTTTAGCGAGCGCCCAGGGGGCTGTTTCGTCCACATACTTGTTACACCTTGCCACAAACCGCCAAATTTCTTCAAGCGCGCTGGCTGGATCGCAGCTATTGAGGCTTTGCTCAACAGATTTCTTTACCTCTTGACTCAATGCTTTTAATTCCCGCTCCAGTTCACTGTCTTGTCCGGGCTGAGGTACAATTCCCTCTCTGTACTTGACAACCATTGCTAAACTTCGAGATATAAAATTCCCAAAATCATTAGCCAAATCGCTGTTTAGGCGTTCGACCACGTTATCTTCGGAATACGTACCATCTGTTCCTACCTGCATTTCTCGCAATAAGAAATAACGGATAGTATCTGAGCCATATCTCTGAATCAATTCGAAAGAATCCTGTACGTTACCGCGAGACTTGGATATTTTCCCACCATCTTTGGTTAAATACCAACCATGGCCATAAATCACTTTAGGTAGTGGAATGTCTAAGGCCATCAGAATAATTGGCCAAATCACAGCGTGAAAACGCACAATATCCTTCCCCATAATGTGCACATCAGCAGGCCAATACCTCTGATAATTCTCCCCATCAGGGTACCCAAGCGCCGAAATATAATTTATCAAAGCATCCAGCCAGACATATACAACGTGTTTAGGGTCAAAGGGAACTTTAATTCCCCATTGAAATGTGGTACGCGAAACACAAAGGTCCTCTAAACCACCTTCAATAAAACGCAGCATTTCGTTGCGTCGGGAAACTGGTTGAATAAATTCCGGATGCTCTTCAATATATTGATGCAAAGCTCCTTGATACTTTGAAAGACGGAAAAAATAACTTTCTTCCTTGAGTAATTCCACGTCACGACCACAATCTGCATTAGGACATTTTCCATCAATCAGTTTGTTTTCCATCCAGAACGTTTCACAAGGGGTACAATACCACCCAGAATACTCTGATTTATAGATATCCCCTTGTTCAAAAAGTTTGGTAAAGATTTTTTGAACGACTATTTGATGACGTTGCTCCGTTGTCCGTATAAAATCATCATTCGAAATATCTAAGGCGTTCCATAGTTCTTTAAAACGTTCTACCACACCATCCACGTATAGTTTGGGGTCCATCTGATGTGCTTCGGCGGTACGAACTATTTTTTGAGCATTTTCATCGGTACCCGTTAGAAAATAAACTTGATCCCCTATCAATCTATGATAACGGGCAAGTGCATCTGCTGCAACCGTTGTATATGCAGTACCAATATGTGGACTTGAATTAGGATAAAAAATCGGAGTGGTTATGTAATATTTCACCGTTACGTCTCCTTCTCAATTTCATTAGAGTGAACTTGTTGAAACTCGCACATATAAAAGTAGGAATTGGAAAACTGGTAAGAAAAAGGCAGACTCATATTTGTCAAGTATACCCACAATTGAGATTTCGTATAATAAAAGGCCTTTTAAGTTCAAAAGACAATAATTTCAGAAAATCTTTTTAAAAAACCGGTTGACTTTATATGGAACGATTGGTATCATAAGTCTGTAGTTTCCTGTCGAATGTTGTTGTAAAGGGAGTGTGGAGGAAAAATGATGAAATCAACTGGAATCGTAAGAAAAGTAGATGAACTCGGTCGTATTGTTTTACCGATAGAGCTTAGACGCACTTTAGGTATTGACGAGAAAGACGCTCTGGAGATCTATGTGGACCAAGAAAGAATTATTCTCAAAAAGTATGAGCCTGCTTGTGTATTTTGTGGTAATGCCAGTAATAACCAAATGTTTCATGGCAAAAACGTCTGCCGAGACTGTGCAGTTGCTATGAGCGAAAATTTAGCTAGTAGTGTCGAATCCTCAAAAGCTGTTTAATAGCTAAACCATACTTAGAGAAATTTCAAAAACGGAAATGTGCATATAATTAACTTTGAAGGCCATAAAGGCCTTCTTTTTTCTATTATCCGAAAGAATAATTTCAGGTCATCATATGAGCAACTATTTATGGTCTAACGGTCCCTTTTTGCCATCACGGCGCCTTGCCATCCGGCATCTAGCCATCCATGGCGATGGTCCCTTCTCACCATCCTGCAAGAAGGCTAATTCGTGCGAAGACAGTGTCTTCGGGTTTCAGGGACACTCGGCCATCCTTGGCCAGCGCTCTAATCTCGAACATCCCTGTTCGAGTCATGGCGGCGCTCTAACCTCGAACATCCTGTTCGAGTCTTGGCTACAGGGACACTTGACCATCCATGGTCTGCGGTCCCTTCCCGCCATCACGGCGCCTTGCCATCCATGGCGGCGCTCTAATCTCGAACATCCCTGTTCGAGTCATGGCTACAGGGACACTTGACCATCCATGGTCTGCGCATCGAGGAGGGCTTGGTAGATTTGTTGCTTTTTTACTCCATGGCGCTTGGCCACTTCTTTCATGGCTTCCATTTTACTTAATCCCCGGTCAATCCCTTCCTGGACCTCGGTGCACCATTCTTCTGGGCTTCCTACCAATTTAACATGGACGTAGGGTGCTAATATGATGCAACACTCTCCCCGAGGTGTGGTTTGTTCAAAAGCCTTTATTAACTCTAAAACGGTTCCTCGATGCACTTGCTGATGTAATTTGGTTAGCTCACGTACCACCGCCGCCTCACGATCCCCAAAATGCTCTGACATCCCTTGGAGGGTAGCCACTAGACGATGAGGAGCCTCATAGAATATCTGTGTCTGTGAGAGATTTGCCAGTGGCTCTAGACTTCGTTTCCTAGCCCCCGTGGTCGTGGGCAGAAACCCGTGAAACGAAAAATGTTCCGTGGGCATTCCAGATAAGACCAAAGCTGTAAGTGCTGCATTAGGTCCGGGCAAAACATCGACTGGAATATCCTCGTTCTGACAAAGCCGGATTATTTCATTTCCGGGATCAGAAATACCCGGTAGACCAGCATCCGAAATAAGCGCAATTGTTAAACCGCTTTTAAGTTTCTCCACCAGTTCTAGAGATTTCTTCTTTTCGTTATGTTCGTGATAACTAATCATGTGGGTCGTAATCTGGTAATGCTGTAAAAGCTTACGTGAATGACGAGTATCTTCTGCAGCAATCAGATCTACTTCGCGCAACGTATCTAAAACCCTTAACGTGATATCTCCCAAATTTCCAATGGGTGTCGCGCATACATACAATGTACCTTTAGCCAACAATGCCTTCGACTCCTTGTTTCCATCCCAATACTTCGTTAATCTTTCCTTAAAAAGCCCATGCAAAATAGGCAATCCCCTTCTAACGGTTGCCCAAAATGAAGATGGCAAACGTGGAAGCCTTCTTGGTATAGGCGAACAAGATTATCATGGGCCACTCCTTGGATGTGCTCCGCATTGGCGATAACTCGTTCTGTTTCTTTCTCCGGAAGAGTCCATTCTCGCTTTAACTTAATATTTTCATTCTCTAACGCTTGAACATATGGTTTTAAGCGATTAACTTCCTCGAGTAAAGATCGTAATTTCTCTTCGACTTCGGTCAAGGCCTGGGTCAATTGGCTCATACTTTCTCACTCTTTCCTTTAGGCCTTTCCCCTTTCCTATTGCGTTGCTGTCTCCCGTCAGGTTTAGGAGAGAGAGCGCTTTCCGCGCGGGGATTCTGTTCATCGGAGCCTTCCATAAGCTTATCTGCATCTATAGTATTATGTTGTCGTGAACAATACTCTTTATCGTCAGATCTGTAACAGCCATTTTCATACTTAAGACAGCACATCAGGCGACCACAAATTCCAGAGATCTTGGTTGGATTAAGAGAGAGCTTTTGGTCCTTCGCCATCCGAATCGAGACTGGCTCAAAATCCCCTAAGAAAGAAGTACAGCAAAGGATCCTGCCACAAGAACCGACTCCCCCAAGCATTTTGGCTTCGTCGCGCACTCCTATTTGGCGTAGTTCGATGCGCGTCCTAAAGATTGCTGCTAAATCCTTCACCAATTCCCTGAAATCAACCCGCCCTTCTGCCGTGAAGGAAAAAATAATCTTATTCCCGTCAAACGTATATTCAACATCCACTAATTTCATGGGTAGATGATGTTCGGCAATCTTCTTTAAGCAGATTTGAAAGGCGTCTCTTTCTTTCGCTTTATTTTGTTCGACAAAATGTTCGTCCGTTGCTGTGGCCTTACGCATAACCTGTTTTAATGGCAAAATCACCTCTTCGTCAGGAACCTGACGAGAAGGTATAACCAATTCCCCAAATTCAATACCCCTTGCTGTTTCAACAATTACTTTATCAAATGCAGCGAGTTCAAGGTCTCCCGGGGAGAAATAATATATTTTTCCGGCGTGTTTAAAACGAACGCCCACAATCTCAATCACAGAGAGCCCCCCCTTGTTGAAATAATTCCAAAGCTAACACTTCAATCACTAATCTCGGATTTACTTGTTGTCTTAGTACATCAACGGCCTGCCCGATCGCCAAAAGGTCGAACGGTCGGATCGTCCCATTTCGAATTCCTGCTTGGGCCTGTACCGCCATTACCTGTAGATAAAGGTTGGCTTGATTCTTATCGATCGGAAAAAGAGCAAAGAGTTTAAGGAAATCTCTCTCTTGGACAGCAATCCTAAACTTTTCCAGCCATTCTTGCAGTGTAGAAATTCCGTGTTTTAAAATCTCTGTCGCCAGATTCTGATTACTTCCACTTAGCCGAAAGGCTTGAATTGCCTCATGCCTATCCCCGTCTCCTACTTCCTTTAACCAGGCTTCTTCAGAAAGATTCGGGAAATAAACAAGCTGTGCGCGGCTCTGTATCGTGGGTAAAATGCCTTCCGCATTATCAGCACTCAAAATAATAACCGTCCGCTCCGGCGGTTCCTCAATAACTTTTAACAGGGAATTTGCGGCCGGAATCGTCAAAGCTTCTGCATGCTCAATTATAGAAACTTTATAAATTCCCTCGTAATGCTTAAGATTCACCTTTTCTTGCCACTTAAGTACCTGCTCAATCCCGATGGTCGTTTTAAGAGGCTTTAGCCATAAAACTTCTGGATGATTCCCACTGAGAATCTTTCGACAAGACGAACAACTTTGACAAGGTCCGTTGGAAATCGGCTTACTACAGTTCAAAATTTGCGCTAAACGGAGAGCAACCTCCCGTTGATGAAGCGAACTTCCTCCATGGAACAGTAAGAGATGGGCTAATCGCCTTTCACTTGCCGCTTTCTCTAAGTGTTCTAACTGTCGTTTCATATCGTCACATCAACACCTTTGTCCTCGCCAATCGGGATTACTCTCTTCATCCTTTAGCCCCCCTCGACAATCCAAATTGTTTGATTCTCAAAACCGTCCCAGCCTTGCCAGCGTCCCTCTCCAGCAGTGAGTAACCTATCTAAAACTTCTTGAGTCATTTGCTCTCCCATTACGATCACTGGGATTCCGGGCGGATAGGGCGAGATCGTTTCTCCAACAATATGACCTAAGCTCTGCTTGAGGGGGATTTGATGCTTATGGGCAAAAAAAGCTTCCCGTGGAGAAAGAATCCGGCGAGGTAAAGGAAGAATCTTAGGAACCAATCTTTCTACTCCCTTTTTTCTGCCTATATTGGCAACAGAGGGAGCAAAATTAATTAAACTTTCTAACCCCTTGGTAAGGCAGCGAATATCCTCCGGTTTATTCCCAATTCCTAACATAAATAGGATATTTTCCTCATCCCATAACTCTGGTTCAATTCCAAAGCCTTCTCTGAGGTATTCTACACAACGTGGGGCTGAAATACCCAGCGGCAATGTATTAATAAGAATTTTTGACCAATCCACTGAATGAATGCCATAGGTCCCGACATCTTCTCCTGAGAGAATTCGAAAACCAGTCCCTACTTTCCTATGAAGTTCATCGACTGCTTCCCTGAGACATTCCCACCGCCCACTATCTAAGGCGAATTCTCCGGCTCGCTCCAATGAGGCAAGAAATAAATAACTTGGGCTTGAGGATTGCAGAAACTCTAGACTTTGCCTCAAGCGAGTGCGAGAGACCCTACTCCCTTGAACATGTAGCATAGCAGATTGAGTTAAAGCACTTAAAGTCTTATGAGAGCTATGTAATACTAGGTCTGCTCCAACCTTTAAGGCACTAGGAGGAAATAACGAGCCAAGGTAATGTGAGCCATGCGCTTGATCGACGAGAATAGGTGTTTCAAATTCCAAACGCGTTCTTTCATCTACCAAACAGCTTAATTGAAAGCCTGTACCGTAATAACTGGGATACGTGACATGACAGGCAGATAACCCTTGCCATGAAATCTGTTGCTTCTTCACGTCAAGTCCTAAAGGAAGATTAAAATCCGGGTGAATGATGGGCAGCAAATAATCTGGTTTTAAACCACTTAAAACCAAGGCGGACATAACGGAACGATGAGAGCTTCTTTCTACAGCAACCCTCTTATCCGCAGTATCTTCCAAAGCGAGAAACATCGCTTGATTTCCAACCGTCCCCCCGTTAACCAAAAAAAAGGTTTCCTCTGCCCCAAAAATCTCTGCCGCACGTTTTTGCGCCTTGGCAATAATCCCGTACGGTGAATGAAGCATATCAAGCCCCGGAAGCTCAGTTAAATCAAATCCCCGAAAATCAAGGCCATTAAAAAACTCCTGTCGACCTTTATGGCCAGGAGTATGGAAAGAGCAAAATCCTTGTTTATGGTAATGGCTCAATCCCGCTCCAAGATCACCCACCGAATGAAGAACCTCCATTCACCAGACTTGCTTACCAGTTGAATATAACTAACACATGGTATTCTTTATAGTTTAACATGAAATAGGTTTTTTTTCATCCCTAATACTAATCCTCTATTCAGGGAACCAAGTATTAAAGAAAATTATAAGTTCTAATAAGACATTTTAATAGTTTCCTTACTTCATTGCTGGTAAAACTAGTTTGTATCTTATTAAACAGATTATTTGTTGACCGTTCTGACTTAATAAAAAATTCCTTTTATCAAAAACATGAACTCTTGATATTCCGGTGTGCCTTGCTCTGCTGTGAACAACTCCTGTTGGCAATCCGAACAAAAAAACATTCCCTGGACTCTAAAACCATCATATAGGCCCTCTTTAGGGACCTGAGTACAACGGTAACATACAGGGAGAACCTTACCCCCGTTGACAAAAGCATTATGATCTTTAAAAACTTCTTGAGTTTCTGATGGGCTTTTTATATAGTTCTGGAACATCTTAATCATGATTATACCCCCCTAGTTACTTCTACCCCTATTCTTGCCCTTCTACCGTTGGATTAACCGCACTGCCACTTGACATCCCAGAATGATGAACCGTAACTTGCACATCCAGAGAAATCGGAAAATCTTTAATTTCCGCCTCCCAATCATCCTTTATTGTCTTCCAATATGCCGAATTTTTTTGTTCAATATGCCGTCCAATTCCCAGAAAATCAAGACCTAGCTCTCGTTGCTTTTTAAGTGAACTCTCACATTCTTTCTCAATAACCTTAGCAAAGCTCTTTTCTGCCCCTTTCGCTAATTCTACCCAATCCGTAGCCGATAGTGGTTTCTTTAGGCCCAGAACTTCATCAATTGCAATACTTGTGTTGATCTGGTATTGTAACTCTATTTTTCCGTTCTTAGCTTGTACTTTGTACTTTGTACTGGATTTTAGTACTTGCCCTCCCAACTTAACGCTGTTTTCTTCATCTGTAAGATTTACAGTGTTAATTAAGCGATGTATAACGTCATTCTCCAACCACATATATCCTTTAGTTTCTTCGTCTGTCAAAAAATCTACCAAGCGATCTCCACGCAAAACTCCCGCACCTTGTATCCGTATCTCCCCGGCCTCATCGTTTCCCTCCGCTTTATATTCGATGCCCTCCCCAGGCTTTACGCTCTCAAGCACAGGGAGAATTGGCGCCGTACTTGATGTACCCAAAATAGTAAGGTAATGCCCTAACCGTACTGTCGGGAAGCTCGATAGTTCATCCCCACCTTCAATAATATTTTTAATAGCCATAGCTGGTATTAGCTCTGACCGTAATTTTAAATTTAAAATATCTTGAGCCTTTCCATCAGCTAGAATTAGGTACATCGATCGACGAAATTCAGCAAAGCGTTGTGCAAAATCCAACATATCATTAAAACCGCTGGCTTTTGCTAACTCCTCGCCAATGATAATCACCTTAAGTGAACCCATAAAAGGTGTACGATAGGTTACTTTAGAAGTCATTTCAATAGCCTCTCTGGCGCTTGAAGCCTCCATACTAAATGTATGATCCTCAATCTCTGCACCAGTTGTACTTCCTTTTTTAGACCTTGCAAATTGAAGTGTAATGAGATAAGTACCTGGTTTCTTCCCAAGATCAAATCCTACTCCTAATAGTGGGGCCAATTCCTCCACTTCCCGTTTTCCCCAACATCCCGGTAATAACAGGAGGCAAAGAATCATGATCAAGACAAGCCCTATTTGACATTTTTCGTCTCTAATACATTTCATTAAACCCCAGCTCCTCTCTTCCAGCGCGAGACTACCCAAAGGGTAAGTATCCAAACAGATGCAAAAGGTAAAATGAGATAATCATCGACGAGTCCAATTTCCATAATTAAAGAAGGTCCTCTTTTAAACCTAAAAGCGATCCCCATAAATATGACGCCCACTGCGAAATTCCATTTTAATCCCTTCAATTTAAAGACGGTTTCTAAGCCCCAAGTCACTGTGTAAAAGAAGGCGCAGACCTTTATGACCAGGGCTCCTAACCACACCCCCAGAAATAAGGATTCAACTCCAGCTACTGTCCGACTTATTTCCACCATCTTCCCTAAGACAAGTAAACCATAGACTAAACGGATGGTCTCTGCAGGTCCAAACACTAGAATTTGAATTAAGACAACCAATGTATCCAGGAATCCTACCAAAAAAACTGCTCGCCAAACCCCTGTCTTTAACTGGCCGAGCTCTTGTTTACCAGTAGATAAAAAAGGAAGAATTCCCGCTAAGAAGAGAATATATTCCATCGCAAAGGGTACTACTTTGAGCCCCCCCCAAAAAAGCGGTTTCAATCCCTCACTTAAAATAGGCATTAGTTCTCCTTGTTCCATACGCGGTATGGAGAGACCGACATTCAGAACCAAGGCGATCACGATTAGGGGAAAGATGACTTCGGAAAAGCGCGCAAATACTTCAATTCCCGAATTAACCAAGTAAAAAACGAGTAAAAGCCCTCCTAGGTAGAACACCCCAAGGGGGGTTAGAGGCATAATTGAAGTCTCATAGATATCTCCTGCTTGGGCCAACAACAGCCCGCCAAAGTAACCCGTGATTGAAATATAAAGAACCCCAATGATTTTCCCAATCCATTTTCCAAACAGTGTTTCTGAAATTTGTAACAAATTTCTGCCTGGATACTGTTCCAAAAGCGAAATTACCATTAAGCCGTAAGGAATTGCCACAGTTAAGCCGGGTAAGACACTCATCCAGCTACCCCGTCCACCAGCTCCAACTACAATCGATGCTACAGGGAGAAACGTTGTCCCCAATAGTACGGCAGCCCCTAAGGTCATGAATTGATGTGATGAAATTCTTTCCATCGTTACCCTTCACCTCCTGATGGGGGTTCCATTCGTCGAACACCCGCGCCTTTCTTCCAAATAAGGATTCAACTCCAGTAACCGTTCGGCTTACTTCCACCATTTTTCCTAAGACAAGTAAACCATAGACCACGCGAATAGTTTCCGTTGGTCCAAAAACAAGCATTTGGATTAAGACAACTAACGTGTCTAGAATGCCCACCAAGAAAACAGTTCGCCAAACTCCAGTTTTCAATTGACGAAGCTCTTGCTTTCCGGTGGGTAGAAAAGCTAAAATTCCTGCTAGAAAGAGCATATAGGTCATCACAAAAGGGGTTACTTTAAATGCCCCTAATAAAATTGGTTTAAATCCCTCACTTAAAATAGGCAAAAGTTCCCCTTGCTCGATCCGAGGTGCAGAGAGTCCGATATTCAGAAGCAAGGCGATGACGATCAGTGGAAAGACTACTTCGGAAAAACGAGCTATCACTTCGATCCCAGAGTTCACTAGGTAGAAAACGAGTAATAATCCTCCTAGATAGAAAACTCCAAGAGGGGTTAAGGGCATAGTCGAAACCTGATAGATGTCCCCTACTTGCCCGAGTAACAAGCCACCAAGATAACCCGTTATTAGTATGAAAATGGTACCAATGATTTTACCGATCCACTTTCCCTGCAGTGTTTCTGAAATCTGCAACAAATTTTTTTGAGGATACTCTTCTAAAAGGGAAAATACCATTAAGCCGTAAGGGATTCCCACGGCAAATCCCGGCAAGACGCTCATCCATCCACCCCGACCGCCGACTCCAGTCACGATGGATGCTACGGGAAGAAAGGTTGTACCTAGGAGTACGGAAGCTCCTAAGGTCATAAATTGGTGGGGAGAAATTCTTTCCATGCTTACCTCTTCCCATTTGGTCGAGGTTCCTCGACGTCCATGAGTTGAGGACGACGCTTTAACGCCCACCATGGTGCTCGAACGAATGTATCTTGTAAAAAGGCCCGAATGCGCAGCGGGGCTATCGGGCTTAAGTAGGGAACTCCGAAAGAACGAAGGCTTAGGACGTGAATTAAGATGGCATAAAGACCCACAGCTACCCCAAAAAAACCAAGTATACCCGCCAAAACCATGAGTGGGAATCGCATGAGCCGAACCGCAAGACCCAAATCAAAGGTAGGAATAGCATAGCTAGCTACAGCTGTCAATCCGATGATAATAACCATCAGAGGGCTGACCAGACCGGCACTCACCGCTGCTTCACCGATAATAAGTGCCCCCACAATTCCGATCGTCTGTCCAATCGGTTTTGGCAAGCGGAGCCCTGCTTCCTGTAATATTTCTAAAGTGACTGTCATAGTTAAGGCCTCTAAAAGAGCGGGAAAGGGCACCCCTTGCCGACCTGCGGATATACTCATCAAGAGATCTGTCGGTATAATTTCCTGATGAAACGTCGTCACTGCAATATAGACGCTAGGGGCCACAATGGCTACAAATGCTCCTAAATACCTCACAAAGCGAGAAAGGATCGCAACCATGGCCCGTTGATAGTAGTCTTCATTCACATTTAAAAACTGTGTCAATACTGCTGGTACCACAAGCACTATGGGGGTTCCGTCGCAAATAATGCCCACTTTCCCTTCCAGAAGCTTTCCCGCCAAGACATCTGGACGCTCCGTAAAGGAGATTTGAGGAAAGGGAGAATAAGGATTATCCTCAATCATTTCCTCGATATATCCATTCCCGAGCATGCTATCCATCTTAATCGAACTCAATCTCCTTAGAACTTCGGAGACGATATCAGGATTTGCTATTTTGTCAATATAGGTAACTACAAGATCCGTATTCGTCATTTCTCCAAGTTTTAAAGAGATGATCCGTAAGGAGGGATGTTTGATCTTGCGCCGCAAAAGTGAGGTATTAGTTCGAAGCGTTTCCGAAAATCCTTCACGTGGCCCTTTGACAATCGACTCCGTAATCGGTTCAGTAACACCGCGATTAGCCCACCCCCTTGCACCAATAACAATAGCCTCCGTCAAGTCGCCGAAGAACATTACTGAATCACCCGATAAGATATTACCAACAGCATCTCCCATTTTAGATATTTTCTTAATCTCTAGGCCAGGGAGAAGACTCTGGAGAGTTTTATCCACAACATTTGCTAAGGTTACTTGTGCTAATTCTGGATTTCCAACTAAATCCACCATAAGAGGTTTGAGAATATAGTCATCGAGTAGATTCTTATCAACCAGGCCATCAACCGCCGCTAGCATACAAGGAATACGTTCTTTCCCTTGGAGAAAAAACTCCCGGAACACGACATCGCTACTTTTGGATAAGATCTCCTTTACTGTTTGTCCGGACAGAGGCTTTGTTAGATCTTCGTCAAACGTATACGAGGGAGATTTGCGGATCTGTTTTTCTCCCTTCGGACGAATGGTAAGGTCTTTGATCATTTTAATCCAACTGCGCACGTTTCTCCCTCCTTATCTAGTTTATCTTGTCCGACAACAATTTGATTATGCGCCTGCCCTTAGTTCGCTATTCTATTCAGCAGAAACAAACCCCTAGCCCTCATTTTTTCTGAGGACCACAACAATCGATATACACTAAAGGCGCTCCTTTAGTATCATGGGATTTATTGTTCATACATTGAATTAGTCAGTCTCACACCTATAGCTTATAAGACTCTTAAATAGTGACCCCTAATCTTTAATTTCTTCATACAAAAGAGTGTAAGGGGAACTACCGTTAAATAGTTCCCCTTACACTCTTTTGTATATCTTCTTTTGAATTCTAATTAACATTACCTGAAAAATAATGCTAAATGCCCAGCAACTGTAATACTGATAGTGCCATAACACCCGGAAATCCTAACAACCCGACAAGTAGGATTGTAAAGAAGTTAATAGGAACTTCTAACCCAAAGACACTTAAAAGAAAATTTATAAGCCAAAGTCCAACTATCCCACCTAAAATATGCATCATCACCTTGAGAAATACCCGAGGTTTTCCTAATGAAGAACGAACAACAAAGGCTAATAAAATTATGAAGAGTCCTAAAAAAACAAAGGTCATGGAAATCCTCCTTTGCCTAAAGCATAGTACATACTATGCACATAAGGACAAAGTAGAACCATTCTTAATCTTAATCTCAATCCCATTTCACTCATCAGTGATACTATTTAAGCGGCAAGGAGTCCTAATAGTAAAAGAGAGCAGGCTAACCTGCTCTCTTTTACATCTAAATCTTTGCTACTTTTTTAATTTCTTATCTCTTAGTCCCACTTTTGATCTGCTAAACGCTTGTAGGATTCATAGCGTACCTTAGCGTACTTTTCAGCACCAACGAAAAGTTCCTCTGCACTATCCGGGAAGGTATTCAACAGGGAAGAGTAACGAACTTCTCCCATGATGAACTCGCGGAAGGATGTGCTAGGTTCCTTAGAATCCAAGCTAAATGGATTCTTGCCTTGATCGATCAAATCTGGATTGTAGTGATAGAGATGCCAGTAACCAGAGTCAACCGCTTTCTTCTGCTCTTGGACACTCTTAGTCATCCCAGCTTTAAGACCATGGTTAATACAAGGAGCATAGGCAATAATCAAAGAAGGTCCTTTATAGGCTTCAGCCTCTTTAATAATCTTGATCGTTTGAGCCATGTTAGCACCTAAGGCAATCTGCGCAACATAAACATATCCATAACTCATTGCGATCATGCCTAGGTCTTTCTTACGAATCTTTTTACCTGCTGCGGCAAATTTGGCTACTGCTGCTCGAGGAGTAGACTTTGAGGATTGTCCTCCAGTATTGGAGTAAACCTCGGTATCCATAACGAAAATATTTACATCGTCTCCAGAAGCTAGTACATGGTCTAAGCCGCCAAATCCGATATCATAAGCCCAACCGTCCCCACCGAGGATCCATTGGGATTTTTTAATAAGGTGGTCTTTCTTAGCAAAGATTTCCGCAAGGACCTTATTGTCTCCACCATAACTTCCAAGTCCAGCAAGGATCTTTGCAGTTGCAGCTTTAGAAGCGTCAGCATCATCCCAACCCTTCAGCCACTCTTGGAATGCTTCTTTCAACTCAGCACTGATCTCCATCTCTAGCGCTTGGTTCATCAAATCCACAAGTTTCTCACGTTGTTGGCGAACGCCCAGGTACATACCATAGCCAAACTCGGCATTGTCTTCAAACAAGGAGTTAGCCCAGCTTGGTCCTTTGCCTTCTTGATTAGTGGTATATGGAATTGAAGGAGCACTGCCACCCCAGATGGAGCTGCAGCCAGTAGCATTGGAAATCATCATGCGATCGCCATATAGCTGAGTAATAAGTTTTACGTAGGCAGTCTCACCGCAGCCTGGGCAGGCACCGTTGAACTCTAGTAACGGTTGCGCAAACTGGCTACCTTTCACAGTTGTGACATCAAAGAGTTGGCTCTTATTTTTCAGGGTAACAGCATACTCCCAGTTCTTGGTCTGTTGTTCCATCTGCTCAGCCGCTGGTTTCATGATCAGAGCTTTAACCTTAGCTGGGCAAACTTCAGCACAGTTTCCACACCCAGTGCAATCCAACGCACTTACTTGAACACGGAATTGTAGACCCGTTGCTTCTTTACCAATTGCCTTCTTACCCACGAAGGTTTCAGGAGCAGTTTTTGCTTCTTCCTCGTTGATTAAGAACGGACGAATCGCTGCGTGAGGACAAACATAAGAACATTGATTACATTGGATACAATTGTCGATCTGCCATTCTGGTACGATAACACCAATCCCACGTTTTTCATAGCAAGAAGTTCCTACCGGGAAGGTTCCATCTTCACGTCCTAAGAACGTACTCACAGGAAGGCTATCTCCCTCTAGTGCATTCATCGGGCGAAGAATGTTCGTTATGAAATCCGGTTCTTCAACAGCCGCGGCAGCCTGCGCTTGAGCGTTGTCTGCATTTTCCCAAGCGGTCGGAACTTCTACCTTGACAAGGGAAGATACGCCGAGATCAATGGCCGCCGTATTCATATCTACGATGTTTTGACCCTTTTTACCATAGGTTTTTACAACGGAAGCTTTTAAATAATCAACAGCCTCTTGGACAGGAATCACGTTGGCAAGTTTAAAGAAGGCTGCTTGCATGATCATGTTAATGCGGTTACCAAGACCAATTTTTCGGGCAATTGATACTGCATCGATGATATAGAAGTTAGCTTTGGTTTTGGCTAAGGCTTGTTTCATAGTAGCAGGAAGCTTTTCAGCCAGTTCTTCTGGGGTCCACTGGCAATTCAAGACAAAGTTACCACCTTGTTTGAGCCCTTTTAAGAGGTCATATTGGTAGACATAGGTTTGGTTATGGCAAGCTATATAGTTCGTGCCTGTCACATAATAAGGGGATTTAATTTGCTTTTTGCCAAAGCGAAGATGGGAAACCGTAATTCCGCCCGATTTCTTACTGTCATATTGGAAATAAGCTTGAGCATAAAGCTTGGTGTGATCTCCAATAATCTTAATCGCTTGTTTATTAGCACCGACTGTACCATCAGCACCAAGACCCCAGAACTTACAGGAAATTGTCCCTTCTGGAGCAGTGTCAATGATTTCATCCTCTGCTAAGGATTTATTAGTAACATCATCGATAATTCCAATCGTAAAGTCATGTCTTGGGCTTTCAGATTGAAGGTTTTTATAGACAGCCAGTACTTGGGATGGGGTCGTATCTTTTGACCCTAAGCCATAACGGCCACCGACGACCACTGGTTTAATATCGCTTGAATAGAAAATATCCTTAATATCTAGATATAGAGGTTCGCCCGTAGCACCGGGTTCTTTAGTACGGTCAAGAACCGCAATCTTCTTAACAGTAGGAGGCAAGACTTTAAAGAAGTAATCACTGGAGAACGGGCGATATAAGTGAACCTTAACAACGCCAACCTTTTCCCCTTTGGCTACGAGATAGTCTATTGTCTCTTCGATCGTGTCACAGATCGAGCCCATGGCCACAATGACATACTCTGCATCCTCTGCACCATAATATTGGAAAGGATGATATTCTCGGCCAGTGAGTTTCTTGTATTCTTGCATATAATGCTCAACCATGTCTGGAATGGCATCATAAAAACGATTTGAAGCTTCCCGTCCTTGGAAGTAAACATCTGGATTTTGAGCCGTTCCACGAAGTACAGGACGTTCAGGATTCAAAGAACTATCGCGAAAGGCTTGTACTGCGTCCATATCTAAAAGTTTAGCAACTTCTTCATATTCTGGAACTTCAATTTTTTGAATTTCATGAGAGGTCCGGAATCCATCAAAGAAATGGAGGAACGGTACTCTGGATTTAACTGTCGCTAAGTGAGCAATAAAGCCAAGGTCTAAGGCTTCTTGCACATTATGAGAAGAAAGCTGTGCAAAACCCGTTGCGCGCACGGACATAACGTCCTGATGATCACCAAAGATGGATAAGGCATGAGTTGCTAAGGCCCGAGCGCTGACATGGAATACGCACGGCAAGAGCTCTCCAGCAATTTTATACATGTTAGGAATCATCAAAAGTAAGCCTTGGGAAGCCGTATAAGTCGTTGTTAAAGCCCCTGATTGAAGTGAGCCATGCACTGCGCCAGCTGCTCCAGCCTCGGATTGCATCTCAACAACTTTAACTGTTTGCCCAAAAACGTTTTTCCTTCCATGAGCAGCCCATTCGTCAACTAATTCTGCCATTGTTGATGAGGGAGTGATGGGGAAGATAGTGGCGACTTCCGTGAACGCATATGAGGCGTGCGCGGCCGCTTCGTTACCATCCATAGTTTTCATTTTGGCCATAATTTTCTCCTCCTAATCATGTGATTAATTTAATTTTAGATTTTTAAGTATAGTGACTCTATTTATGGCAACCCCACATTCTATCCCCCACCGAGATTAGGGGGAAAAGTTGGGAAAAAAGAAAGAATTTTTGTAAAATTACCATAAAAATAGACTGAGGGAACTAATTCAGGTATAAGCCCGAATAGTTCCCTTTCGATCAACCTCAGTATACCCTTTAATTGTTATACCCGTCAACAATTAAATTTATGGGTAAAATGCAATCTTCAAATTCCGAGCACCTAGGAAGTTTCAAAATTATCAGATTCTTTATTAAGATTCCCTTCTAGGGAAACCTTTTTTAATTACAGTTGTTCTGCTTTTATACCAGCTATAATTGTCGGCGACCTTCTAAAGCCCTGGCAATGGTCACCTCATCAGTATATTCTAGGTCTCCTCCTACAGGAAGACCATGGGCGATCCGAGATACTTTAATTCCCATTGGTTTTAGCAAGCGCGCTAAATACAGAGCAGTCGCTTCCCCCTCAACGGTAGGGTTCATTGCCATAACCACTTCTTTTACTCCATCTAAACGTCTTAAGAGCTGTTTAACGGTCAACTGCTCTGGGCCTATTCCATCCATTGGGGAGAGAACCCCGTGTAGCACATGATAACGTCCCTTGAATTCCTTAGTTTTCTCTAACGATACCACATCTCTTGGATGCTCAACTACACAAAGGGCGGTTTGATCTCTTTGTGGATTATGACAGAGCGCACATGGCTCTTGATCTGTAAAATTCGAACAAATAGAACACTTTTTGATATCACGATTTGCTACGACAATAGCTCGTGCTAAATCTTCAGAAACTAGGGGTTGTTGAAGTAAGTAAAATGCAAGCCGTCCAGCCGTTTTGGGGCCAATCCCCGGCAAACGTGCTAAGCTACTAATAAGATCCGCCAAGGGTTGTGGGTATTGTAAGAAATCCATAGATCACCTAGAACAATCCGGGGATCTTTAAACCGCCGGTGAGTTTACCCATTTCTTGACTAGCCATTTCCTGAGCTTTCCTTAACCCTTCATTTAATGCTGCTTTGATAAGATCTTCCAGCATTTCAACATCCTCAGGGTCAACTGCTTCAGGCTTGATTTTCAATTCGACCAATTCCATTTTCCCACTGACGATAACTTGAACCATTCCTCCGCCAGAAGAGGCATCCACTGTTTTAGTCAGAAGTTCTTCCTGAACCTTCGCCATATCCTCTTGCATCTTTTGAGCTTGCTTGAGCATTTGGCTCATATTACCACCCATGCCGCCACCGCCCATACCTTTAAAACCCGCCATTTTAAACACATCCTATCTTCGTTATTACTAGTATTATTCACTCGTAGCTCTTATTGATTACTCCCTAACCACTACCAGATCTGACCCGAACATGTCTCTGGCTTTGTTTATCAAAGCTTGCTCCTGCTTTTTCGAGTCTTGACTCGACCGTGTCTCCTTGGTCTGAAATTCGTTTTCCATAAAATTCTGCAGGGTTAGGGAAGTACCAAATAGGCGCTTAAGAACATCTTCGATGGTCTGTCGATTTTCTGACTGATTGACTTTGTCTTTATGAAAAGAACAACCTTCACGAAAGAGGATCGTCAAAGTCTTACCATCAAGTTGAACTGGTTTTCCTTCCATCAAAAAAGCCTGGGTTGACTTTTTAAGTTTTTTAACCTGTTCTAAAACATCATTCCAACGCTCTTGAATTCCCTCGATGGTCAGGCTGAGTTTAGATTCCTCGGCAGTGTTCCCTGAATCCGCGGTTATTACTTCTGCATAAGAAATTTTCTGGGCCTGGGGTGGATCCTTCGGAATCACACGACTCAATTTAGTACTGACCGGTGGCTTTTCTTCGGGTAATCCCGCCCGAACAAAACCACCGCCTTGAAGCTGTTGCTCGATTAGAGACAACCGCCTCAGTATCTCCTCCTGCCCATCCATCGCAGAAGGTTGACTATCATGAATGGTCTGGACTAATAAAAGTTCAGCAGCCAATCGAGCATTCGAAGCATACTTAAGCTGACCTTCTCCTTGTAGTAATACAGAGATCCAGCGCAACAATCGGGGAATTCCAATAGTTTCAGCCTGTTTGACCAAACGATCTTGAATGTGTGGCGCAACCATAGGGGTTTTCCCTGTAGACGCTGTCAATAACATTTGGCGGAGATAATCAAGCAACTCCCGGATAATCTGACGTGGGTCTCGCCCTTGCTGGATGCCATCGGATAAAAGGTTTAGACTTTTTCCATAATCAGAGGAGAGACATGCTTCCACTAACTGAGCGCTATAGGTCTCACCAACCATACCCAAAACCAGATACACTTCTTCTACACCGATTGGATCATCCTGAAGAAGACATTGGTCTAAAATACTCAAGGCATCCCGTAGCCCTCCTTCAGACTTCTGGGCAATGACCGCAAGGGCGTCCGAATTGACCTGCCTCTCTATAGACGTACATACTTCAAGCAAACGTTTTTGGATATTTTCTAATGAGATTCGATGGAATTCAAAACGTTGTACCCTCGAAAGGATTGTCAAAGGTATTTTTTGAACCTCTGTTGTAGCTAAAATGAAAATAACCTGCTGGGGGGGCTCTTCCAATGTCTTAAGCAGGGCATTGAACGCCTCAGAAGTTAACATATGTACTTCATCGATAATATAAACTTTATATTTCCCTTGTGTTGAGCTCAATTTTATATTTTCACGTAAATCACGAATTTCGCCAATGCCCCGATTTGATGCGGCATCGATCTCAAAAACCTCCATAGATGAACCATGGTCAATACCCGTACAAGAAGGACAATGATTACAGGGCTCCACTCCCTGTAATTCTTCGCAATTCAAAGCTTTGGCTAAGATCTTGGCAGCGGTAGTTTTACCTGTGCCTCTTGGACCACTAAATAAATAAGCGTGTGCTATCTTCTGTAGTTTAAGCGCATTAATCAATGTTTTAGTAATATGTTCTTGACCTACAATGTCTTTAAACACTCTTGGGCGCCATTCACGATAAAGCGCTAAATAAGCCATACTATCACCCTCAATAAACAGAGTGGGGAATATGTTAAAAAAAGATGGTACATTGACCACCTTTATCTTTCATAAATAGCCGTACACCCTAGATCGAACCAGCGCCTCCGAACGTTACCTTGGTCGGCATACTCAATTCAGGCAACCTTACGGCACACAAAACGCTCTCCTTAGTGCTGCTTCCGTCAAGATCTGACACGGTTCGGAGTGTTCTGTTGCGTAAGACCAAAATCTCATCGCTGCCCACCAAAGACTGCTTCACAGGCGTGGACCTTTCGCGGGAATTCCACCTTGCTAGAGCGGGCTGCAAGTTACAGGGAACCGCTACCTCCCCGTCTAGTACGGCTAAATCAATTATAGCAAAATAAAAAGCCGAAGTCGAATACTTTGGCTGGAATCATCTAAAAATGGCGGAGAGAGAGGGATTTGAACCCTCGACACCGGTTGCCCAATGTACCCGCTTTCCAGGCGGGCGCCTTCGACCACTCAGCCACCTCTCCGAGTTCGATAAACAATCTACCTATTAATATAAAATTAATGTGTTTTCTGTGTTTAGTGAACAAGAGAGATTATATCGCAAAGAAACATGCACGTCAATGGTAAATCTACTGTGAATTTATGTAATCATATATATTTCTTCGTTTATGTTGAATATTTTTGCCTTAAATATCGTAGAGTACTCTATGTATGAACTTTATTTAATCAAGTTTTTTAAACTAATTTTGGAGGATGAAATGGAAATTAAACCATTAAAAGAATTAAAATTATACGGCTTTAATAACCTAACCAAAACTTTGAGTTTCAATATGTATGATATTTGCTATGCCAAGTCTCCCGAGCACCGTCAAGCCTATATCGATTACATAGATGAAGAATACAATTCTGATCGTCTCGCTAGAATTCTTTCAGATGTAGCCAGCATTATCGGCGCCAATATCCTCAATATTGCTAAACAAGATTATAATCCTCAAGGGGCAAGTGTTACAATGCTCGTTTCTGAAGAGCAAGATGTGACAATACCGGCTAATGTGGTGGCCCATTTAGATAAAAGTCACATCACAGTTCACACCTATCCAGAAAGTCATCCCAATAAAGGGATTAGTACCTTCAGGGCAGACATTGACGTTTCAACCTGTGGGAAGATTTCCCCACTGGCAGCCCTTAACTATCTCGTGACTAATTTTTATTCAGATATTGCCATCATCGACTATCGCGTCCGAGGCTTTACACGAGATCTTGACGGTAGAAAATTTTTTATTGATCATAAAATAAATTCCATTCAAAACTACTTGGCTAAGGAAAAAAAGGAACTTTATCAAATGATCGACGTCAACGTCTATCAGGAAAACATTTTTCATACAAAAATGATCTTAAAAGACTTTGATCTCGATAGTTATCTATTTGGCACTGCAAAAAAAGAACTTTCGCCCAGTGAAAAGAAAAAGATTAAACAACGCTTAACTAAAGAAATGTCGGAGATATTCCACGGGAGGAATATACCCAGAGCTTAGGCTTAGGACTTAGACTAGCTTAGCGTTAGCCTAGCCTTAGCCCTATCCTTAGCCCTATCCTTATACCTAGTTAATCCAAGTGTCGTTCTTATACTTAGACAGTTTCCGGCTTAGTCAAAAGGACAGAATATGTGATTTTTCATATGCGATTGATTAATTCCCAGAAGTAAAAGCGAACTTTTGGCTTAGCCGTAATGAGGTGATTTTTATTCGTCTGTTCTTTCGAATCAACAGAGACTTCATTTTTAAGGGGAACCCCCGCCTTTCCATCCACTGGAACGGCTGTTGAACTCTTAATATCAATAAAACAGAGCGGTGGGAAAAGCACGCACCACCAGTTTGATCCCTTTCCTTCACCGATCACGAAGCGTAAAGCTTCATATTGACCTGCAGGGAGTACTAAGGATCCATAAGACTTAGTTGGAAAAGAAAAATGTCCATATTCTGTACGCACTGAGTAATCCTTTCCCCAATCCCTGACCACAGTACGCCCTATATCCTCCATTTCAGTGCTAAGCTGCTTAAGAATATCTCGTGATTCATCTAACGACTGAGAAACCGCTAGCCGAGGCGAAACTTCTTTTAAGATAGCATCTCGAACCGCACGCTTCAGCTCCTGATCCTGTTCGCTGTCAGAGTTAGCGAGAACATGAAATCGAATCAGTTCGTCCGGAGTTGGAGCGAATTCAATGTCATCCGTCGATTCGTTCGTTTTATAGGCATTCACAGCATTAGTACTCGCGCTAAAACCAGTACTAGTACCTGCATTACTTTCTTTAAGTGGCCCCCAATAAGCCGCGACTCCCAAAGTTGTAATCATACTTAAAAGGATGATATTAATTGATCTCCATGCTTTCATAAGTCTAATCCCGCCCTCCTGAACTTCATGCATTAGTGGTCAATTTATTTCTCTAATAGCAGTCTGTCCAAGAATGTGAAGATTTAAGCAAGGTGCTTTCTTATTTGATTGATTCATTTATTAATTTTTCATCAAATTGCAACTTCCCTCGGCTCGTTCCTCTATCCATAAAACTAAAAGGACTTCGCGTATACCATCCACGAAGACCCTAGATTGATTCTCTCTATATAATAAAATAACTCATATCAAAATAACTTCTTTTAGCTTTTAGATTAATATATAAGAGCACGTAATGATCTACCTAACACCAATATAGATCGCTTATTACCCAACTATGATCTTTCGACCATAATCAAGCAGGTCACCACCCATACTCATGATTCGTTCGACCTTACAAGATATCTACTCAGCTACATACAACCTTTCGGCTGTATATAACCGACTTTCTTACACATGCATACATCTACTGACATATGGTTGAGTAAGAAAAATCAACACCCAGCAAAATCTTAGCTCGACCCTATATGATAAGTTGGAACCATAAAACAATCTTAGAAGACTGCAGTAAAGCTTTTCCCCACCATAGAAGATCTTCCCTCCGACAATATACAAGCATTTTACTACCTGTATATCATCTTTAGCCGACCCATATACACCCCGTAAAGAGCATATATAAATCTTGGCTCAACCATCACGTACCCTTATGATCATATTATTAACCTCTTTATTAGATAATATTCTAGTAATATTTAGTAAATTAATCTTCAGTAAACAGCTATTGTTTTAAATCATAAGGCCCCGGTTCAAACGTTCCCTTTACCATTTGAACTCATAGGTAGAAGGATTAACCAATCTAGGAATTTATCCGTCTATCGTGGTATACTTTAACATAGGCTATTCTTTTACTCCTTTACCCTGTTTCTGAACAGGAATTTGCTTGCTATAAAAAAACTCTATTTTGTTCGAAAGGAGTGACCTACAATGGGAGAAAAAAGCACCAAAAAGGAGACAAAAAAACCTAAGCAAGCCAAAAAGCCGAAATAATTGCTAGCGACTTTCTCCTCCCACTATTTCCAAAATAGTAAAAGGGTCTTCGTGTATAGTTACGGAGATCCTTAATTATTAATGGGTGGAAAGAGAAAGTCAAATCTATCTGTAAGGCAGAATTAATCAACTATCATAGTTCATGTAAACGATCAAGTTAGGATCATTTTGAAGGAATCCCGGCGATGGCCTTGGCCAGTTCTTTCTTTTGTGCTAGGTTTGCCTGGCGGGAAATCATGACGGTCTAATAATTGGGTGATCCACTGGATTCTCCACTAACTCACCCTGTAGATAAACCTTGAAATTGAGTCCCCGTAGACTTCAATTCGACTTGTTTGGTCTTCTAACAATTGAATCAGCTCAGGTAACGTTGGTGGTTGTACCTTCCACTCATTAGGTTTACTGCCACGCCCAAATAAATCTGTAAACCCATCCGGCATTAACATCGGCTCTTGTGCGAAATGAAAACCAAATAGTTCTTGTACTAGATAAATATGACCGAGATTCCAGCGAATATTATTATTGAACCCTTCAGGAATTGAATCCGCTTGGCTTTCACTGAGTTCTTTCACTACATTAATGGTATCACCACGTACTGCCTTCAGTTGGTTAAATAAAAATTCTCTCAAAACCTGTTACCTCCATGTTTATTCAATAAAACACTAGGTCTACATTGTTAGAACAATCAACTCTGAATTATTAGACAACTTTAGTCTATCATAATCATTTGGTGAATTCTACTACACCCTAAACAAAGTGATCTATTTTTGCTACGACTAAATATAAACTCTAAACCTAGTGTCAACCCAATTCTCCTAAATCGCCTTCGATCCCCCCCGATTACCCTTGTGATGAACCTTTATTCTCATGTTTTATCTGGGATGCAAAATGAAGTAGCTGAAAAGATTAACAGGGGCCTTCGCGTTCACCCGCGAAGGCCCCTGTTTCTTCTTTATGTAATGGCGGAGGAGGTGGGATTCGAACCCACGGACGGCTCACACCGTCAAACGATTTCGAGTCGCTCTCGTTATGACCACTTCGATACTCCTCCATATAGAATTATATGGCTTTGATGAAAAACAAGTTCTCATCAAAGCGTCAGAAAAGCGTTTATAAAAAACACTAATTCTAGTTAAGCTTTGTAACAATTTGTCCAATAGTACATCTCAACGTAATCGTTTAAAAAAAGATTTTAAGATATCCGAGCACTCTTCTTCTAAAATCCCTGCTACGATGTCTACCTTATGATTCCATAGCGTCGTATCCAACACATTCATTACAGAGCCTGTAGCACCGCCTTTTAAATCCGCAGCACCATAAACCAATTGCTTTATGCGCGACTGAACTATTGCTCCAGCACACATCGGGCAGGGCTCTAAGGTTACATATAGGGTGGTATCCGTTAGCCGCCAACTCCCTAATGCTTCAGACGCTCGTTGGATTACTAAGATCTCAGCATGTGCTGTGGAATCGTTTCTCAATTCTTTTTCATTGAACGCTGAGGCAATCACTTGACCGTCCTTAACAATGACAGCCCCAATCGGAACTTCCCCTTGTTCATAGGCCATCTGAGCTTGTCTGAGCGCAACGCGCATCCAGTCTTGATGAAGCATAGCTACCTCTGTTTTGGTGACCCCGGGAGGAGTCGAACCTCCGCAAGACAGGGTTTAGGAAACCCCCGCTCTATCCACTGAGCTACGAGGCCATAGTAATAATGTTTAGAACAACTTAAAGAGAGTAAAAGGTTCGATATACGAATCTCGAATATCGAACCACTAACATCGATAATGGTGCGCTCGGAGGGATTCGAACCCCCGACATTCAGATTCGAAGTCTGACGCTCTATCCAGCTGAACTACAAGCGCATATAGCCATAATGGCGACCCATCAAAATAAAGAGTCTTACAAAGTCACTAAAACATTCTCTCGAACTTCGAACATCGAACTTCGAATATGGCGGAGGGGGTGGGATTCGAACCCACGGACCCCTTGCGAAGTCACCGGTTTTCAAGACCGGGTCCTTAAACCGCTCGAACACCCCTCCAAATAAAACGACCGAAGAAAAGCATAACACAAATGTCTTAGAATTTCAACTATCGTCAATTAGTATTATTTTCTATTTTGATTTTCTTTTTGTCCTACAAACCTTTATCCGATATATTCCACACCCATATATGGCTGGAGAGCTTTAGGAACTCGTACCCTACCATCTTGTTCTTGATAGTTTTCAATGATAGCTGCCACGGTACGTCCAATTGCTAATCCGCTTCCATTGAGCGTGTGGAGATACTCTGGTTTTTCCTTAGGCCCTCTCCTGAAACGAATGTTGGCTCGACGAGCTTGGAAATCTTCAAAGTTACTGCAAGAAGAAATTTCCCTATAGGTATTAAAGCTAGGCAACCATACTTCCAAATCATAGGTCTTGGCAGAGGTAAACCCAAGATCTCCTGTAGCCAAGGCCATAACTCGGTAAGGAAGTTCCAATTCTTGAAGAATGCCTTCAGCATCTCTCGTCAGCGTTTCAAGTTCTTCATAAGAATTCTCTGGAAGGGTAAATTTAACAAGCTCTACTTTGTTAAATTGGTGTTGCCGGATAAGACCCCTAGTGTCCCGACCTGCTGAACCCGCTTCAGAACGAAAACAAGCACTATAGGCACAGTGATGAATTGGGAGTTGGTTACCATCTAATATTTCTTCGCGATAAAGATTGGTGACAGGTACTTCGGCCGTAGGAATTAGGAAGTAATCTGTTCCCTCCACTTTGAAGGCGTCATCCTCAAATTTAGGAAGTTGACCCGTACCCGTCATAGAAGCACGATTTACCATGTAGGGTGGAAGTATCTCTGTATAGCCATTAGCAATATGGCGATCAAGCATCAACGATATAAGTGAACGTTCAAGCTTGGCACCTAACCCTTTACAATAGGTAAAGCGGGCCCCGGTAACTTTAGAAGCTCTGACGAAGTCGAAAATATCCAACTTTTCACCGATCTCATAATGTGGTTTTGGTTCAAAGTCAAAACTACGGGGGGTACCCCAAGAGCGAACTTGAACATTGTCTGCTTCATCTGCACCAATAGGAACGCTGGCATGAGGAATGTTAGGAATTTCATAGAGGACCTTTTCCATTTCTTGCACAATATCTGCCGATTTTTGTTCCAAGTCCCTGATTGTTTGACCAACTTCGCGCATTTCTAAAACGAGGCTTTCAGTGTCTCCCCCGCTTTTCTTAAGGCGTCCAACTTCTTCCGAAACAGAATTACGACGGGCTTTCAATGTTTCAATTTCAAAAAGAAGTTTACGCCTTTCTTCTTCTTGAATCAAAAAGTTGTCAAGGCTAATTGAAACATAGCGCTTTTGCAATGCTTCCTTAACCACATTGGGATTATTACGAACGAACTTAAGATCCAACATACATAAATCCCTCCCATGCCAGAACACAAATTAATTGGCCCAATGTTCATCGATCATGTCTAAGAAGTATTGATGGACTCGTAGATCCGGGGTAAGTTCTGGATGAAATGCACTGGCTAATAAATTTCCTTGCCGTGCAAAGACAATCTTACCTTCAAATTCAGACAATATACCGACATTCGGAGCAACTTCACGAAGGTAGGGTGCTCTGATAAATACAGCACGCAATGGGTGGGGACCCATGGCAGGCACTAAAAGGTCTGTTTCAAAACTTGCCACTTGTCTACCGAAAGCATTGCGCTCTACGACTGTATCCATTAGATTCAATCGATACTGATCACTATCAACGATCGTTTTGCTGAGTAAAATCATGCCTGCGCATGTACCAAAAATCGGAACATCTTTCGTGCCTAATTCTTTGATTCTTTCACCCATCTCATCAATCATTAATAGTTTGCCAATCGTCGTGCTTTCTCCACCAGGAATTATCAGCCCATGAATTCCATTAAGATCGCTTGACTTACGCACCTCTACAACGTCACAACCCAAGTTTTCTAAGACCTGACGGTGCTCGCGGAAAGCACCTTGCAGTGCCAAAACGCCAACACGCTTTTTCATTCTTACCAACCCCGTTCTTGCATACGCTGAGATTCTGTCAGTGTCGAAATTTCGATTCCGGACATAGGTTGTCCTAAATCTTTAGAAATTTGAGCGAGCATTTTAGGGTCGTTATAGTGAGTTGTTGCTAGAACAATTGCCTTAGCACGAGCTTTTGGATCTCCTGATTTAAAAATTCCAGAGCCCACAAAAATTCCGTCTACCCCGAGTTGCATCATCAACGCGGCATCTGCTGGTGTAGCTATGCCTCCTGCTGCAAAATTTACAACGGGTAACTTTCCATGTTCAGCAACATACAAAACTAGATCATAGGGAGCACCCATGTTTTTAGCAGCTGTCATAAGCTCTTCTTTAGGCATTAAAGTTAAAGCCCTAATTTCGCTCATAACCGTACGCATATGTCGCACAGCTTCAACAACGTTACCTGTTCCAGGTTCCCCTTTAGTACGAATCATAGCAGCCCCTTCGCCGATTCGGCGCAATGCTTCCCCTAGATTACGGCAACCACATACAAAAGGCACTTTAAAGTCATGTTTGTTGATATGATAAGTATCATCGGCAGGTGTTAATACTTCAGACTCATCTATGTAATCAGCACCTAACGCTTCTAAGATTCGGGCTTCTACAAAATGTCCGATCCGTGCTTTCGCCATAACGGGGATCGAAACCACAGCCATAATACCCTCAATGATGGAAGGGTCTGCCATCCGAGCAACTCCACCCTCAGCCCGTATATCCGAAGGAACACGCTCCAGCGCCATTACTGCGCATGCTCCAGCTTCTTCTGCAATTTTTGCCTGTTCGGGAGTTGTGACATCCATGATAACGCCACCCTTGAGCATTTCCGCAAGTCCGGTTTTTACTTTTAAAGATCCAATATCAGTCATTATAGTTCCTCCTCAAAGTTTTTTCAGGTTAGCATTGGTTGAACCTTAGTTTGCATAAAAACAGCATTTTATATGATATCCAGAAATGTTAACACCTAGCGCGAAATTTGTCAATTTAGTCCTCACCTAAGGTATCCTCAGCAAGATCATTATCTTCGATTTCTGCTTCATCTTTCATGACAACTTTGGCTATCGCAACCACACTACTTGCCCCCGTACGCATGGCCATTACCCCTTGCGCTGAACGGCCCTGTGTGGATATACTGGACACTTGAATTCGCAGCATAATGCCATTATTAGTGATGACCATCAGTTGGTCTTCCTCTTGGACAACCTTGATTCCAACCAATGTACCCGTTTTGGCATTTAATTTCATGACGATAATCCCTTTACCACCACGCCCTTGGATTCGGAACTCCTTAAGATTGGTGCGTTTAGCAAAGCCATTTTCACTCATGGTTAAGAGCTCACCTTCATCGCCAATCACATCCATGCCGACGACGGAGTCATTTTCCTCTAGCCTTATTCCTTTCACACCACGCGCTGTACGTCCCATATAACGCACATCAGATTCAGGGAAACGTATGGCAATACCATTTTTTGTAGCTAGTAGAATATCATCTAACCCTTGGGTTAACTTAACACCGATCAGTTCATCCCCTTCGTCTAGGGTTAAAGCAATTAAACCGTCACGTCGGGATGAGTCATATTCTTTCAAGGCTGTCTTTTTCATAATCCCTTTTTTTGTTGCTGTTATCAAGAAAAAGTCAGGACTAAAATCCTTGATTGCCATAACTGCTGTGATCATTTCATGCTGACTCAAATTTAAGAGATTAATGACAGCAGTCCCCTTGGCTGTTCGACTGGCTTCAGGAATCTCATGCGCTTTCAGTCGATACACTTTACCTTGGGAGGTAAAGACAAGAATATTGTGATGTGTCGTGGTGGTAAAGAGATGCTCCACAAAGTCTCTTTCTTTGGTTGCCATTCCGTGAACACCCTTACCTCCCCGGTGCTGGCTTTTGTAAGTATTCAAGGGCAATCTCTTAATATATCCATAATGGGTAACAGTGATAACCACGTCTTCTACTGCAATCAGATCTTCTATATCCATCTTACTGACATCAACGGTTATGCGCGTTCGACGTGCGTCTCCAAATTTATGATTAATATCCGTTAATTCAGCCTTTATAATATTAATAACCATCTGCTCAGACGCTAAAACGGATTTCAGATAGGTAATTGTATTCATCAGTTCGTTATACTGATTTTCTAATTTTTCACGTTCTAATCCTGTTAGTCGTTTTAATCTCATATCCACTATAGCCTGAGCTTGTCTCTCACTCAAACCAAATTTCTGGCTGAGATTGATTCTGGCATTCGCTTCATCTGAGGAAGAACGGATGGTTTCAATAACCTCATCGATATTGTCTAGAGCAATACGCAGCCCCTCAATAATATGCGCTTCTGCCTCTGCTTTATTGAGTTCGAATCGAGTTCTGCGAACGATAACTTCCTTTTGATGTTCAATAAAGTAACGAATCATATCTTTAAGAGTGAGAGTTCGCGGCTGTCCATTGACTAGAGCGAGCATATTGACACCAAACGTATCTTCCATTTGTGTATGTTTATAAAGTTGATTTAAGATGACCTGTGGATTGACATCCCGCCTTAGCTCTATTACAATTCGCATCCCCGAGCGGTCTGATTCATCTCGCAAATCTGTAATTCCATCAAGTTTTTTATCACGAACTAGATCCGCGATCTTCTCAATCATTCTTGCTTTATTAACCATAAAAGGGATTTCAGTGACAAGTATTCGCGTCTTTCCAGACTTCTCCATGCGTTCAATGGTTGCTTTTGCTCGTGTTTTGACAGACCCTCTTCCTGTCGTGTAAGCAGATCTTATCCCTTCATAACCCATGATCGTTCCACCCGTTGGAAAATCAGGGCCTTTGACATAATTCATGAGTTCGTCGATGGATAACTCGGGGTTATCTAACAAGGCCATCGTTGCTTCAACAACTTCTGATAAATTATGGGGAGGAATATTTGTTGCCATGCCAACCGCAATTCCTGATGACCCATTCACGAGTAAATTAGGAAATTTCGCTGGTAATACCGTGGGTTCCTCCTGTTTTTCATCGTAATTTGGAGTAAAATCAACGGTTTCTTTATCAATATCTGCCAACATATAGGTCGCTATTTTTGCCATACGAAGTTCTGTATAACGCATAGCAGCAGCAGAATCTCCATCAATAGAGCCAAAATTTCCATGTCCGTCAATTAGTGGATAGCGACTTGCAAAATCTTGGTCCATCCGGACAACGGCATCATAAATTGAACTATCCCCGTGAGGATGAAATTTACCCATGCAATCCCCGACAAGACGCGCAGACTTACTATAAGGCTTATTGGGAGTCAGCCCCAATTCGTGAAGGGTATATAATATTCTGCGATGTACCGGTTTAAGCCCGTCTCGGACATCGGGCAAAGCACGGCTCACGATAACACTCATCGAGTAGTCGATAAACGATTTTTGCATTTCATCCGCTATTTCGACGGGAAGGACCTTCCCTTCCAGTATTTCATCCGACATCAATGAGCACTCCTTTAAGCATCTAGATTACGTACATCTTTGGCATATCGATTTATGAAATCACGACGTGGTTCTACTCTATCTCCCATTAAGACCGTAAACATTTCTTCAGTTCTCATGGCATCTTCCATAGTCACTCGCAAAATCGTGCGTTTGGCAGGGTCCATGGTGGTTTCCCATAACTGGTCGGGATTCATTTCACCTAAGCCTTTATAACGCTGAATCTCAACTTTATCTCTCCCTATTTTCTCAAGAATCTTATTGAGTTCAATGTCAGAGTAGGCATATTGAAGATCTCTCCCTTTTTTTACCTTAAAGAGAGGGGGTTGGGCAATATAGATATAATTATTTTCAATTAGTGGTCTCATATAACGGTAGAAAAATGTTAATAAAAGGGTTCGAATATGGGCACCATCTACGTCAGCATCCGTCATAATAATCAGTTTGTGATAGCGTGCTTTAGAAATATCAAATTCATCCGAAATACCAGTACCCATCGCTGTAATCATGGCTCTTATTTCAACATTGCCCAATATTTTATCCAGTCTTGCCTTTTCAACATTGATAATTTTCCCTCGTAAAGGCAAGATTGCTTGAAACCTTCTATCCCTTCCTTGTTTTGCAGAACCACCTGCACTATCTCCCTCGACAAGATACATCTCACATAGGTCTGGTTCCTTCCAAGAACAATCTGCTAGTTTTCCGGGCAGAGAAGTACCCTCTAAGGCGCTCTTACGACGTGTTAATTCTCGTGCTTTACGAGCAGCATCCCGAGCTCGAGCTGCTTGAACGGATTTATCAATGAATTTTCTGGCAATAGAAGGGTTCTCCTCTAGAAACGTGGATAACCCTTCACCAGTAGCAGAGTCCACAATTCCCCGAATCTCACTGTTGCCAAGTTTTGTTTTAGTTTGTCCTTCAAACTGAGGATCAGGGACTTTGACAGAAATAACAGCGGTTAGTCCTTCGCGAATATCATCTCCGGACAGATTTGAGTCAGCTGCTTTAAGCATATTACTTTTACGAGCATAATCATTAATCACCCTTGTCAAAGCTGACTTAAAACCCGCCTCATGGGTTCCCCCTTCTTGGGTATTAATATTATTAGCATACGAAAATAAATTTTCGGCATAACTATCATTATATTGAATACAAACTTCTACTTGAACATTATCCTTAGTCGTTTCAATGAAAATTGGCTGGGGATGTAAGCAATCTCTGCTTTTATTTAAATAGCTTACAAAATCTTGGATCCCACCGGTGTGTAAGAACGTTTCTTTAATATTTGTTCGCTCATCCGTTAAATTAATAGTCACACTTTTATTCAAAAAGGATAATTCCCTTAACCTATGTGCCAAAATATTAAAATCATAAACAGTTTCTTCAAAAATTTCTGGGTCAGGGATAAAGGTTATCTTAGTACCAGTGTTCTCTGTTTGTCCAATGTTGGCCAATAGAGTCGTCGGTTTTCCTTGGGCATATTCTTGCTGAAAAACATGTCCCCCTTTAGAGACCTCAACGATTAACCACTTTGATAAGGCATTTACTACACTCAGACCAACACCATGAAGTCCACCGGATACCTTATAAGCACTTTCGCTTCCCCCAAATTTTCCTCCGGCATGCAATACCGTCAAAGCAACTTCGACAGCTGGTTTCCCTGTTTTAGTATGAATATCAACAGGAATCCCTCGTCCATTATCGACCACCGTAATACTGTTGTTTTCATGAATCATAACATCAATCTTATTGCAGAAACCGGCTAATGCCTCATCAATACTATTATCGACTATTTCATATACAAGATGATGAAGTCCACGGGTACTTGTGGAGCCAATGTACATACCAGGGCGTTTACGAACGGCTTCAAGTCCTTCTAGAACCTCTATTTGCCCTGCATTATAATTATCATCCGTATTCTGAACTTGTACATCATTATTTTCTTGCAAAGCCTTTTCCTCCCAAAAAATACCTTCAACCTTTTTATTGTACACCATATATTTAACTGATTCAATTTAATGTAACTAATAATTGGAAAATTTCTCTAATTATAATCATTAACTTTATCATGAAATGAACGTTTAAATAATGTTGTAGAAGAAATAGGTGAGAAAAACAGTTCATTGCTTGTAACAATTAGGGTTTTTTCATTTCCTGGTTCACAAATATAATTTATATTTTTTTTTTTATTTTTATTGAGTTTACCAATAAAATCTTGGTTTGGTTGACCTTTCTTTGTTGTATCTAAGTCAATCATTGCAACTATCTTATCTTTTTTAATGAGAATATTTCCTCCAAGATGTAGATACATCTAAGGCTCCCTCCTTATGCGTCCCTGTTCTACACGATACAGCTCGCCTAAATGGTGAGTTTCAGCACTTGTCATAGTTATTATAGTTTGGATACGTGATGACTCAATGAATTTTATTAAGTATTCTCTCCTAAAACGGTCTAATTCAGACAATACATCATCTAATAGAAGAAGAGGATATTCCCCTTTTTCCTGATTTATAATCTCTAATTCAGCTAACTTTAGACTTAAGACGATCGATCGCTGTTGTCCTTGAGAAGCAAATAGACGCGCAGGTTTATCATTTAAAAGAATTTGAAGATCATCGCGGTGTGTCCCCACTAATACCATTTGGCGTTCTATTTCTTGATCTAATTTATCATGAAGTATTTTTGGATATTCAGAAATAGCTTCGCTAATATTTTTTTTGCCCAAAGCAAGATAAAAAACCTGCATTTTTTCTTGATCAGACGTTAAATTAGCATAAATTAAGTCTGCAGCAGCTTGCAATCGTTCGGTCATGTCTGCCCGATTAAGAATTATTTTTTTACCTAACTCAATAATTTGCTCATTCCAAAGTTGTAACTGTGAATATTTATGAGATTTTTCTAAATATGTTTTTAGAAGCGCGCTTTTTTGTTGAATAACCTTGTTATAAGCATTAAGAATGCTCACGTGTCCTGGACGCATTTGGGCAATATGTAAGTCTAAAAACCTTCTTCTTTCGGAAGGCCCTCCTTTGATCATTATAAGGTCATCCGGAGAAAAGAAAACTACATTAATGGTCCCCACAAAATCTGATAAGCGTTGACAAGGCACTTGGTTAATCTTGATCATTTTCTTTTTATTTCTATAATGACTTTCTAAAGAGATTCTGTGATCTTTGGAAAAGAAGTCTCCGTACAGATGGAACTCACTTTGTTCCCAGCGCAATAGGTCTTGTTCCCTTTGTACCCTATATGACTTTCCTGTCAGAAGATAATAAATTCCTTCAACAATATTCGTTTTACCTTGACCATTATCACCTATCAAAATATTAGTACCAGGCATAAACTTTACGTTCTCATCAATATAATTACGAAAATTTTGGAGATGAAAGTTCTTAATTATCATAATTCGATTATGACGTCCTGATCGGCAATACAAGATATATATAATTACTATTGTCTAAAGGTCTCATCACTCCTGGACTAAATGGCCCTGATAATTCAAATAAAATTTGATCACTTTCAATTACTTTTAGCGCATCAATAAGAAATTTTGCATTAAAGGCAATTGTTACATCTTTACCTTCCATCTCAACGTCTATCTGCTCTGAAATTTTACCCAATTCAGACGTTTGATCTATTTTTAATTCTTTATTTTCTACGCTAATTCTAATAATATTTGCTCCGCTTTTATCACGTGTAAGTACTGAGGCTCGTTCTACTGCTTCTAAAAGTTTTTTTACATTTAAAATGACTTTTGTTTCACAACTCTGGGGAATAACTTGTTTGTAGTTAGGAAATTGTCCCTCAATAAGTCGGGATATCAAATATATTGATCCAAATTGAAATACAACTTGATTATTACCGTAGCTAATGGTTAAATTTTCATCTTCATCTCTCAATAGGCGATATATTTCTGTTAGTGTTTTTGCTGGAATAATTCCACTAAAACGTGACTCTTCTGTATTAGATATTTCAGAAATACTATACGCTAAGCGGTGTGTGTCCGTTGCTACTAATCGAATATTTGTACCTTCAATTTGTAGAAGAGTACCCGTGAATACTGGTCGATTTTCTTCAGTTGAACACGAAAATACAGTCTGTCTAATCATATTTTTAAAAGTTATGGTCGGTAAAGAAAAGGTAACCGGATCCATAAGGTCTGGCAACAAGGGGAATTCTTCCGGATCATAGCCATTTAGGACAATTTCGGACTCGTAATAACCAATGGTGATTGATTTATCCTTTTCTTCTAAAGTTATAGTTGTGTCAGGTAGTTTACGAACAATCTCGGAGAAGAGCTTTGCTGGAACTACCATTGTTCCTTCTTCTGTAACATTAGAGGGTACTTCACATCGAATACCCATTTCAAGATCAGTTGCTGCAAATTGTAAAGACTGTTGTTCGGTTGTCATCAAAATTCCTTGAAGTACTGGTAATGTGTTCTTACTTGATATAGCCTTTTGAACAGCATTTACACCTGAAAGCAATGCATCTTTGGAACAGAAGATTTTCATATCTATTGAATCCTCCTATAAATTTTTCTTCAATGTTCTAAACAGAGGTTATTAGTAATAGGATAATAAGTAGTCGTTATAGTAGTATTACTTGTCAACATGTGGATAAGTATACCTATAGCGCTAATTTACTGCTAAAAAGTATGTTGAAAAAGGTGTGGACAAACGGATTAAGGTTATCCACATGTCCACAAATAGAACTGTAAAATTTAGTTTTCAAGTATTTATAGACAAGTTATTAACATATCCTTTGATCCTACGTTCAGTTAAGACTCCCACTTCTATAAGTGGGAGTGGTGCCCCCGTACCCTGCTTCGGTGACGATAGTCTCCAGTACGATAGTCTCCAGTGGAGAGTATCGCCGAAGCAGTGATCCTAAAAGAATACTTACCGTCGTAGGATAGAGTATCGCTGAGCCGCCTTCCCAATAGAAACACTTAGCGGTGAAGGAGGTAGACTCCATCCTACGGCGCTAAAGTATTCGTCAGTAGATCTGCGCCTTCGGCATAAGTCTCCACTGGAGACTTACGTCACCGAAGTCTCGATGTTCAACTTTAGTTGAACGAGTTCACTCAGATTGAATTCGTTGAATCATCTCATTTACTTTTTTCTCGAGTAAGGGATCATTAAGGATAGCTTGTGTAATTTTATCATGAGCATGCATTACGGTCGTATGATCCCTCCCACCGAACTCTTCCCCAATTTTCGGTAAAGAAGAATCAGTAAGTTGACGAGAAAGGTACATGGCTATTTGTCGGGGAAAGGCTACTTCACGGGTTCTTTTTTTAGCTTTAAACTCATGAGGAGACATATGGAAATATCCTGCTACGGATTGTTGAATAATTTCAATTGTAATTTGCTTGGTGTTATTGGCGGGAATAATATCTTTTAATGCCTCAACTGCGACTTCAGTCGTTATAGGGAATGAACTAAGAGAAGCAAAAGCCATTACCCTTATAAGTGCACCTTCAAGCTCTCGAATGTTAGAATGAATTTTATCAGCAATGTAGACCATAACTTCGTTAGGAACCTGTAGATTCTCTAATTTAGCTTTTTTCCTTAAGATTGCTATTCGGGTCTCCAAATCAGGTGCTTGAATATCTGTGATAAGGCCCCATTCAAAACGCGAACGTAAGCGATCTTCTAAAGTGGGAATTTCTTTAGGTGGACGATCTGAAGAAATAATAATTTGTTTATTCGCTTCATGAAGTGCATTAAACGTATGAAAAAACTCTTCTTGAGTTCGTTCTTTGCCTGCTAAAAATTGAATATCATCGATCAGCAGAATATCTACGTTACGATAATGATTACGAAATTCAATGGAGTTTTCGTCTCTAATCGAGTCAATCAATTCATTCGTAAATTTTTCACTGGAAACATAAAGAACCTTTGTATTTGGGGATCGTTGTAAAACATGATGCCCAATTGCATGCATAAGATGGGTTTTTCCTAAACCAACCCCTCCATATATAAAAAGAGGATTGTAGGACTTAGCGGGTGATTCTGCAACAGCTAAAGAAGCTGCATGGGCAAAACGGTTGCTGTTACCGATAACAAATGTTTCAAAAATGTATTTTGAATTAAGGGAATTAGGCAGAGGGTCGCTAGGCTTAGGGATTATAAAGGAATCCTGTTTAGGGACTACTTTGTCTTCGGCATAAGAAACTTCGGGAGAAGGAATAATGAAACGGAGACTGACTGAATGGCCTAAGACTGATTGAACTGAAGATCTAATCAAGGAAGCATAACGACTTTCCAGCCAGTCCTTAGCAAAGTCATTAGGAACACTAATGACTAGCGTATCGCCGTCGATATGCAGAAGCCTTGTGGAGCTTAACCATGTTTCAAAGCTCGGCTTGGATAGTTCATTTTTCAGCTTTGCTAAAGTTTCCTGCCACAATAATTGGGGTGACACTGGTTGTGGTGGCATGGACGGACCTCCCTTGTCTAAAATTGGTGGAATGATGACAATAAAAAAGTTATACACAAACTTATACACATTTGTGGATAACTTAAATAAATTACGTGTTGTGAATAACAATTACACGATTTATTGTTGTCGTAAGGGGCTGTGCAAATATAATATCAAGTTTTCTCGGGGTTATCAACAGGTAGATAGTGAGTTTCTAAAAATTATTCACAGTGGATAACTTTTAAACTTTAGGTTATCCACATCTTAACAAAGTCCTTTGCTTGACAGATTAAATTTTTTTAGAGTATAATCTCTAAGTAAGTTTGATTACATGGGATGTTTTTTGGGTTTGAAATAAAGGAGGTGTCGTTAAATTGAAGAGAACTTATCAACCGAAGAATAGGCGTCATAAACGCGTTCACGGTTTTTTGAGTAGAATGAGTACGCCAACGGGGCGAAATGTTATAAAGCGCCGTCGTTTAAAAGGTCGGAAAAAATTATCAGTTTAAGGCCGCAATTGTGTGGCCTTTTTTTAAATAAATTTTTCTGACAAGCATTAATTATTTTTTAAAACGTTTAAATCAACGCAATAAGAGTTAGAATAGAGATTGAAAGGTATGTAAGCTTTGGAGGAGTTATGTTACAAAGAAAGTTCCGCTTACGCCGTAAATCGAGCTTTAAAACTATCTTTAAAGAAGGTAGAAATTACTCGGTAAAATATGTAGCAATGTACCTTATTAAAGGTCCTAAACGTTTTGGTTTTATTGCCTCTAAGAAAGTTGGAAATTCTGTTCAAAGAAATAGGGCCAGAAGACTCATGAGAGAAGTGATCCGGCTTCATATTTCGGAAATCAGAAATGATTTACAAATAATTTTTATTGCGAGGGCGAGAATCAAAGGAGTTTCCTTCATCGAAGTAGAAAGATGTATGATGAATATGCTTAAGAATGCTAATACACTAATCAAAGTGAGTAAACTTGAATGAAGATAATCTTAGTAGGATTGATTCGTCTATATCAGATACTTATTTCGCCTTTAAAAGGGCAAACATGTCGATTTTACCCCACTTGTTCAGAGTATTCTATTCAAGCATTACAAAAATACGGTCTTATTAAAGGACTTTGGAAATCAATTAAACGGATCTTTAAGTGTCATCCGTTTCATCCTGGTGGGCATGACCCAGTTTAAGGAGGGCTTTTGTGAGTATTATTGTTGAATGGATGACTTTTTTACTAAATATACTTTATAACTTATCTGCTTCTATCGGTCTTCCTAATTATGGTGTGGCGATTATTCTCTTAACTATTCTAATTAAAACTTTGATTTTCCCATTAACTTATAAACAAATGGCCTCAATGCGAAAGACCGTTGATTTACAACCTAAGATTAAAGCAATTCAAGCAAAACATAAAAATGATAAAGAAAAAGCCAATCTAGCCGTTATGGAGTTATACAAAGAACATAAAGTAAACCCCTTAGGTGGTTGTCTCCCTATACTTGTTCAATTACCTATTTTTTGGGCATTGTATAGTACATTACTTAATTTCCCTTACGATCCAGCAAATGCTGCAGCCCATTGGTTCTTAGGTTTTGATTTAATTAAAACTTACGGATTTGCACCTTCATATCATTTAGTTTTACCGATTTTTGCCGCTGCTACGACCTATTTACAGACGAAATTAACGAGTCCTAATGCAACTACGGATCCTACCCAAAAAACTATGCTTTATATGATGCCGATATTTTTCGCTTACATTAGTGCTACTGTGCCAGCGGGATTGGCCTTATATTGGGTAACTATGAACGTTGTTTCGATTTTCCAACAGCTTTTTATAAATAAGCGATTGACTAATCAAACAAAAAACGCAATATAGGAACGTGGATGGGGTGAGGAGGATCGTTCATGAGGATTGCAGAGAAAACCGGGAAAACGGTTGAAGAAGCGATTTGCGCTGGTGTTATGGAGTTAGCTGTAGATCGTGATCGTGTTAAAGTTGAAGTATTAGAGGAACCAGTTAAAAAAGGATTATTTGGGCTATTTGGGACCACTCTAGCAAGAGTGAGAGTTTTTTATGAAGATAATCCAGGAGCATTGGCTATTGAATTCATTGAAAAAATCTGTCAATCAATACAGGTTAAGGCAGATACTCAGGTCAGTAATACCGGCGAACATTGGCATATTAATATTACGGGTCCTGAGCTTGGAATTTTGATAGGACGACGCGGGGATACATTGGATGCGCTTCAATATTTAACAAATTTAGCTGTGGCCAAGAGATTATCGGAAAGAGTTCGAATTATCGTTGATGTGGAAGGGTATAGACAACGCCGTGAGGAAACACTCATCCGTCTAGCAAAAAGATTATCTGAAAAGGTTAAGAGGAATGGAACGAGAGTTGTTTTAGAGCCAATGAATGCACATGAACGGCGAATAATTCACACTTCCTTACAGGATGAAACCAGAATATCAACATTTAGTGAAGGTGATGATCCAAATCGTCGTGTTGTCATAGCACTTAAAAGAGGATAGAGGGGGAATAAACCCCCTCTTTTTTGTACAGTCAGACTACCCCATGCCGCTGCGCAGCACCACGGATGAATGTAAAAGTAATTTACAGGGCAGACCCTCATGCAGGCGCCCATGGATTGCTGCAAGCAAGGTTTCTTATAGTACCAGAAACAATTTATTAGTGTGGCGCCAACTAATACTTTCTAACTCCCATAATATAGTTGGTATGTGATGTTGATTACTTGAAAAGAATAAAGAATAGCAATTTTTATAATTGGAGATGAGTTGTTTTGCTAGATACTATCGTTGCTATGGCAACGGCCATAGGTGATGCAAGTATTCATATCATTCGTATGAGTGGACCTAAAGCGACCGAGATTATTGAAGAGTGCTTTGAACCACGCAATAAGGAGCGTTGGTTACGTGGGGAAAAGTTTACTTTGAACCGGGGTTTTTTTAGTGATAACAATCGAGTTTTAGACGAAGTACTTGTTGGGAGAATGTTGGCCCCCTCCTCCTACACGGGAGAAGATGTTTATGAAGTTAATTGTCACGGTGGCTTATTTATTGCCCAGCGAATTCTACAAGCTATTCTCCGACATGGTGCCCAATTAGCGGAGCCTGGTGAGTTCTCTAAAAGAGCTTTTTTACACGGAAAGCTTGACTTAGTTCAAGCTGAGGCAGTCATCGATTTAATAAGTTCCCGCACAGAGACATCTGCGAATTTAGCTCTATCTCAATTGAGTGGAGGACTTTCAGAGACAATTTTGGCGTTACGTGAAGAAATTTTAGAAATCCTAGCTTTTATCGAAGCAGGTATTGATTTTCCTGAAGATGATGTTGAAAGCTTAGATCGAGAGTCTCTTGAATCAATGATTAACAAAGCTCATGCAGACATAAAACTCCTTTTAGCAGGAAGTAAAACAGGTAAGATCTTGAGAGATGGGTTAATTACTGTTATTGTAGGACAGCCTAATGTCGGTAAATCAAGTTTGTTAAATGCACTTTTACATGAGGAACGAGCCATAGTGACAGATATCCCAGGCACAACCCGTGATGAGATTCGAGAATCTGTTAGTGTTGGCGGAATTCTATTACAATTGGTTGATACCGCTGGTATTTGCGAGAGTGATGATCTTGTGGAGCGTCTTGGAATAGAGAGAACTTGGAAAGCCTTAAAAACTGCTGAATTAATTCTATTAGTGGTACAGGCTAATTTGCCTCTGACTGGGGTAGAATGGCATATACTTGATAGTTACTCTGATAAGGTGATTGTACTTGTCAATAAAATTGATTTACTAGAACAAGGTCAACCTAATATTTCGAGTAACGATAAAGGTACTTGGATTCCATTTTCTGTTTTACAACTACAGGGTTTTGAAGAGCTTGAAAAGGAAATTCGTAAACGAGTTTACCAGGGTGAGGCTATTGGAACCAATGAGCCACTTCTCTCCAATGTACGGCAGATTACGTCTCTAGAACGGTGTGACAATGCTTTATCACAATCTTTAAAGAGTTTACAGCAAGGAATGCCTTGGGATATACTTTCAATTGATATACGCCAAGCTTTACAATATGCTTCGGAAATTACGGGACATAATGTTCAAGAATCACTTCTCGAAGATATTTTTTCTCGATTTTGTATCGGAAAGTAGGTCAAACATTGGAATATTTTGCTGGAAAATATGATGTTATAGTTGTTGGTGCAGGACATGCAGGTTGTGAAGCAGCACTTGCTGCGGCTAGACTTGGATCTGAGACACTCCTGCTGACTTTACATCTGGACACGATAGCCCATATGCCTTGTAATCCATCCCTTGGAGGTCCAGCTAAAGGACACTTAGTGAGGGAAATTGATGCTCTAGGTGGTCAAATGGGCATAGTTGCTGATGAGACTTCCTTACAGGTTAAAATGCTTAACACAGGGAAAGGCCCTGCCGTGCATGCCTTACGCATTCAATCCGATAAACAGGCGTATCATAGCCGGATGCGAAATATCCTTTTGTCACAACCCAGACTTACGATAATTCAAGCGTTGGTTGAAACTATTGTTGTTGAAAAAAACTCAATAGTTGGAGTTGTGACTCGAACTGGAGCTCGATTTGAATCTGCCAACGTTGTATTAACAAGTGGCACATATTTAAGGGGACGAATTATCATCGGTGCTGCTATGCACCAAGGCGGACCGAATGGACAGATGCCTGCCATGTCTCTTTCAGATTCACTTAGAGAGTGTGGAATTGAATTGGGTAGGTTTAAGACAGGTACACCCCCTCGGATTCATCGCCAGTTTGTTGATTATACAAAATTCCGCATTCAACCAGGGGATAATACCCCTTGGCGCTTTTCCTTTATGCCTACAGAGAGTCAGTTTTGGCATCAAGACCCTTCAAAGCAAGTATCCTGTTGGTTAGGATATACTGGAACCCAAACCCATGAGATTATTCGCAAAAATCTTTATCGTGCACCTATGTATTCTGGAGAGATTGAAGGTATTGGTCCTCGATATTGTCCCTCAATTGAGGACAAAGTCGTTCGTTTTGCTCAACGTGATGCTCATCAAATATTCTTAGAACCCGAGGGTTGGCAAAGTGACGAACTTTATGTGGCTGGATTATCAACCAGTATGCCTGAGGAAGTCCAGGTTCAAATATTACAGAGTATTCCTGGTTTGGAAAATGTCCGTATGTTACGGCCCGGATATGCAATTGAGTATGATTATGTTTTACCCCATCAACTTTCTCTTGGTTTAGAGGTGCGCCAGTTATCGGGGTTATTTACTGCAGGGCAATTAAATGGAACATCTGGCTATGAGGAGGCTGCAGCACAAGGATTAATTGCTGGGATTAATGCTGCACTTCGATCTTTAGGTAAAGGGACCTTTACTTTACGCCGATCAGATGCTTACCTCGGTGTCTTAATTGATGATTTAGTGACAAAAGGAGTGAAGGAACCCTATCGTCTTTTGACGTCACGAGCGGAATATAGGCTTGTTCTGCGTCAAGATAATGCTGATTTGAGATTAACAGAAATTGGAAAAGATGTAGGATTAGTTGATAATGAGCGCTGGATGCGTTTTCAGGAAAAGAAGAAGAATTACGAACATGTGAAACAGCTCTTGAAATCAACTGTTTTTTCCCCTATGCGAGAAGACTTGCAGCAAGTAATGGCTGAAGCTAAATCAACTCCGACGAGGGGCGGAATTAGTGCTCAAGATTTGATTCGAAGACCAGAAATTACCTTTTCCCATTTAGAGATGCTCATTCCTGAATTAAAGGCTTTTGATCAGGAAGTGTTAGAAGAGGTAGAGACGGAAACAAAATATTCGGGGTATATTGAAAAGCAGTGGGCTGATATCGAGAAATTTTCGAAGCTTGAAGAACGGTCACTTCCATTTGGTCTTGCTTATGGGGAAATCCGCGGATTATCAACCGAAGGTAGACAAAGGCTTTTAGAAGTCCACCCTCAAAACTTAGGGCAGGCTTCTAGAATTACGGGTGTTAGTCCTGCTGATATTTCTGTTTTACTCGTTTTTTTAGAACAACGACGTAGGGGAGGTAACAACTAACGGATGTTTGATGAGTATGCGTCTTTAATTAATGGGTTAACCTATGAGCATATTGGGTTAAAATTAACAGAAGTGCAGTTGACTCAACTCTGTAGATTCGGTGACCTTCTACTTGAATGGAACGAACGACTCAATTTAACGAGAATTATTGAACCTAAAGAAGTCATTTTAAAGCATTTTATAGATTCTATGGTTCTTTCAAAATTTATTGAAGGGAAAACGTTTGCGGATTTAGGAACTGGAGCTGGGTTTCCTGGTATTCCGCTTAAGATCCTACGCCCTGATTTAAAGGTTGTTTTAATGGATTCTTTGAAAAAACGATTAGATTTTCTCGACATTGTCATCGACGAGTTAGCTTTACAGGGTGTTAAAACTGTTCATGCCCGAATAGAAGATTTTGGCAGAGACAGTCTATTCCGAGGTTCCTTCGATACTGTTAGCTCTCGTGCGGTGGCTCGTCTTCCAGTCTTGCTAGAATATGCCCTTCCTGTTCTGAAGGTGAATGGACTCTTTTTAGCGCCAAAGGGATTACAGGCTGAGGAAGAATTGGCAGAATCTCAAAAGGCCCTAGGTGTTGTAGGTGGTAAATTTGAGGATATTATACATTTTAACTTTGGAGAAGGTGTTGAACATCGAGCTGTCATTCTGATTCGCAAGATTCAGCAAACCTCTTCACTTTATCCCCGCCAGGCTGGTACACCTGCAAAAAAACCTATTAAATGAAACTAATTGTTTAAATAGGGCGTTACTTGAGAAAGTAAGGCTCTTTTTTATACAAAATAGTAAAGGATATCTAGCATGAACGTCGAATTAAAGAACTAGTATATTATTTGGTCGATTGAGGTTGACCCTAGGGGGGGGCATTTTGAAAGTATCACAACGTCAAAGAGCTAGGAGTCATGAAGAAGTTGCTGTAAGTGAAGTTTATGAGAGAAATCAGAGTCGAGGAAAGAGCTTTCGGACTAATATAAGTAGCCTAATTAAAATAAAAGCAGTTAAAATAACTCTTGGATTGCTATTCATATTATTTGGTTCGGCAGGCCTTTACTTACTTTTCTATTCTTGGGATCATCACTTAATTGTTGAAGGAGTAAAGATTTCTGGAGTTAACGTGAGTAACTTATCTGAAAAACTTGCAAGAGAGGCAATGGACAAAGAAATTCATCGCTTAATGAATCAAACTATACAACTAGATCTCGAAGAATTTTCACATGAAGTAACCTTAGAAGAATTGGGACTCATTGTATCGGCCGATTCGGCACTTAAGCAGGCCTATGAGTATGGTAGGAGTGGTTCATTAAAGGATAAAGTTTTTAGTAAGATGTCAGCTTCTAATGGCATAGAGTTAGATTTAGAACAGGATTGGAATGAAAATAAATTAGTTGAAACGATCAACAAGAACTTTGCAGAGTATAATAAGCTTGCGACGGATGCTTCATTTATGATTACTCCTCAAAATAGAATGCTTATTAAGGGTGAACAAGTCGGAAGAATGATCAATACTGATGCATTAATTCTAAAGATCAAAGATATTAATGTCTATAAACCAGGACCTGAGATTAGAGTGGAATTCAAAGATCAAGCCCCTCTACTAACTGCGTCTCAGCTTGAGGAACAAAAAATCACTGGCTTACTCTCCACTTATACAACCAGATTTGATTCTTCACAAACTGCAAGATCTGAAAATGTACGCCTTGCTGCGAAGGCTTTAGATGGAGCGATTATTAAGCCGGACGGTACATTATCGTTCAATGAAATTGTGGGTGAAAGAACTGTTGAGGGTGGGTATTTGGACGCCTACATTATTGTCAACGGACAATTTGTGCCGGGTCTTGCTGGAGGAATATGTCAGGTATCTAGTACCTTATATAATACTGGGATACTAGCTAACCTAACTGTCACTCAGCGAAGTAATCATGATCTGGCTATTTCTTATGTCCCTCTAGGGCAGGATGCAACAGTTGCTTATCCGAATCTCGATCTTAAGTTTTTAAATAACACAGGTGGATATCTTTTAGTTCGAACTAAACTCGGTAATAACACAATAACTATAGAACTCTATGGAAAGGTCAATCCCGGTCAAGAGGTGGTTATTGCAAATACGATAGAGTCAGTTATTCCTTTTGTCGAGGAACGACTTGTTGATGAGACTCTGGCACGCGGTCAGACTCATGTTAAACAAGAAGGACAGCAAGGATATATTGTTAACACGACTCGAACAGTTAAAGTTAATGGACAAGTTATAAAAACTGAACCACTCAAAAAAAGTCGGTATCAGCCATTGCCTAAAATCACTGCAATTGGGGCATAAAACTATATATATTTAATATTTATCATAAAAAGCGTTAAAAGCGCTTTTTTTATTGAGAGGGGTTTGATAGTATCTAGAGTATGGGTATTTTTACAGTTATTTTAAGACAGGAAAAAGGGAGGTGAGCTTTATTGATGACTAAAGTGATTGCTATTGCTAATCAAAAAGGCGGTGTCGCCAAGACCACGACAGCAATAAATCTTAGTGCCTGTTTAGCAGATTTGGGTAAACGTGTTCTGCTCATTGATTTAGACCCACAGGGAAACGCTACAAGTGGAATGGGAATTGTAAAGCATAAGTTGACTTCTTGCATTTATGATGTCTTAATCAACGATATTCCTCTTGAACATGTAATTCAAAAAACATATCAGAAGAATCTTTTTGTTGTACCTGCTCGGATTGAGTTGGCAGGTGCAGAAATAGAATTAGTCTCCCAGATTTCACGTGAAGGTAAATTGAAATCCTCGACTGACAGTGTAAAACAAAATTATGACTTCGTTTTAATAGATTGTCCTCCGTCACTAGGTCTTCTCACTCTAAATGCCTTAACTGCTGCATCTGATGTTTTAATTCCTATCCAATGTGAGTACTATGCCTTAGAGGGATTGACCCTCTTAATGAGTACTTTAGATAGAGTCAGAAAACACGTTAACCCTTCTTTAAATATTATTGGAGCCCTCTTAACTATGTTCGATGCACGAACTAACTTGGCCATACAAGTGGTCGATGAGGTGAAGAAGTATTTCCCACAGAAAGTATTCCGTACTATAATTCCGCGCAATGTCCGTCTCAGTGAAGCCCCTAGTCATGGAAAGGCAATCAATACTTATGATTCTCGTTCAAGGGGTGCGGAGGTTTATAGTGACTTGGCGAAGGAGGTTTTAGAACGTGTCTAAAAAAGGACTTGGCCGTGGTCTTCAAGCACTTTTGTCTGATGAACGTGGGGACGACCCTTGCATTAAGGAAATCCTTATTTGTGATCTAAAAAGAAATCCTGATCAACCGAGAAAAGAGTTTGATCAGGATTCAATCAATGATTTAGCAGATTCACTGCGCTTACATGGTTTACTTCAGCCTATATTAGTAAGACCTGACGGTGAGCATTATTGCGTTATTGCTGGGGAGCGACGTTTAAGAGCTGCACAGATTGCGGGTTTTAGTAAAGTGGCCTGCATTGTTCAGGAATGCAGTGATCAAGAAATGGCTGAAAGAGCACTTATTGAGAATATCCAACGTGCTGATTTATCTCCCGTTGAAGAGGGTTTAGCGTATAAACGACTTATCGAGGAATATGGTATGACTCAAGATCAGATTGCCCAACGGGTTGGTAAAGCACGGACTACAGTCGCTAATTTATTAAGAGTCATACAATTACCTAAAGCGATACTTGATCTTCTAAGGGTTAACACTATTTCTCTAGGCCATGCTAAAGTCTTATTAGGAGTTAATGACCCCTCTATTCAAGTATTGATCGCTCAAAAAGCAGCTCAGGAACAGTTATCTGTACGCGAGACAGAGTTTCTTATCAATAAACTGTCTGAAAAGACAACTGATAAAGCTCAAAAGGTTAGGTCCTCTCCGGAGTACCCTCCTCTACTGCGTAATGTTGAGGATCGTCTGAGGTCTAGCTTTCAAACAAAGGTTCATGTAAAGGGAGACTTTAAACGCGGGAAGATTGAGATTCAATATTTCTCAGAGGATGAACTGAATCGACTTCTAGAATTATGGAACGTTCGTATCGATTGAATAATGTTCCACGTGGAACAACTAGCTCTATGAACTTTCATGGTTTTATGATCTCGTATTCTACTTTTAGCAAAGCAACTTCAAGATCTCCTATTTTGGTACTTGTTATCTAAGCCAGTTTATCATTTCTTACTAGTTCCTGAAAAACTAATGTTCCACGTGGAACATTTTCTAAGTAATATCGGGAAATGTAAAGTCAATATATTTTAGTGCTTTAGAGACATCAAACGTTTCTCTTGGCGACATCAAAGTAACCGAGATGGATCACCCAAGAACATATATATGTATCAGGAAGTATTCTTTAGGAGTATAATGAAAAAGTTTGTTAATTGTTTAGCAATTATTAGCTATATAAACGAACTTTAAGATCATTAAGTTACAGGCTATATGTAATACATCTTAATTTAAATGATTAAAAGGTATTGTAATAAAACTGCTATGTAGCATTCAATTAATCGGTATAAGTAGCCACTTTCTTACTTCCAGAGAATTAATTAATAACAGATGTGTATGACTCTAAAAAATATTCTTAGATAAGTAGATTATTTGGTAATGGAAATGTACTTGATGGTCGCTAAACAATAAGCCGAGTGCATTACTCATACAAAGACCTTTAAAGCCCAATATTTCCATTGTACCAGACTGTACTTTAGCAGTCTGTAATTTTTGGCAAAAGTATCCTTTGTTATTTGTGGTTTTAATGAGCACTTGTAATGACATCTGACCTTCTAAGATAGAAATGATGTTCCACGTGGAACATTTTAAACCATCGTAATAGCGATTATCGGCTGTAGAGTATTATAAACCCTAGAAAGTTAAGGCTTAATTGCGCGGAGTAATATAATCGGTTATTCTTGCACCGTTCCGAGAGCATTAAGGACTATGAAAGGTAGGTAACTGTTAAGGTGTTAGGAACTATAGTGAATACTCTAGCCATTTTATTGGGTGGAGTACTTGGTTTGTTATTCGGACAAACTTTGCCAGATAAAATTAAAAGAACAGTAATCCAAGGGATTGGATTATCAGTCTTACTGATCGGTGGCAGCATGGCACTACAAACAAAGAACCCCTTAGTCATCATTTCAAGTCTAGTATTGGGGGGTATTATGGGTGAGTGGATAGATATTGAGCTGCGTTTACAACACCTTGGTCAGTGGCTAGAACGAACGTTTTCGAAAAATGGAAAAGGTGCCGGATTTACAAAAGCATTTGTCACTGCCAGTTTAATATACTGTGTTGGCGCGATGGCTATAATGGGTTCGTTAGAAAGTGGGCTAAGTGGCAATCATAACATACTCTATGCTAAATCGATGTTAGATGGAATTTCAGCAATTGTATTTGCTTCTTCTATGGGAATTGGTGTTTTAGTATCAGCAGTTCCAGTATTTTTATACCAAGGTGCAATTACTATGGCAGCCGGGATGCTTCAGGGGATTCTTTCCCCACAAGTGATTGTTGAAATGGGTGCAACAGGCGGATTGCTTATTGTAGGAATTGGAATTAATATTTTAGAAATAAAAGAGATCAAAGTGGGTAATCTATTATTAGGGATCTTCTTGGCAGTTCCCATAACCCTTTTGTTCACTAGAATACATCTCGGTATGTAATAGCTTAGTTATGTACAATTAATAAGTTGTATGACTAGCTGAGGAGGAAAGATTATTGACAATGCTAGAAGAGTTAATTCCTTGGATTTGGTGGGGTATAAGTGGATTAGGAGTAATCCTTGTAATTTCAGTTCTGATATCCCTTTTACTGTATCGACGCATGAAACGATTTGAATCTGCCTATGTATCTTTGCAAACATTTATGGCGGGCAATCAAATGGATATATTGTTAGATGAAAGTAATCAAAAAATGCATAAGCTTGAACAAGAAATCGAAAAATGTAAGGCTAGGTTAAACCCTGTAGAATTGAAACTGCGTGCTAGTGTAGACAGAGCAGAGTTGCTCAGATTTAGAGCATTCGAAAATGTGGGAAGTGACCTGAGTTTTGCATGTGCGCTGATTAGTCAAGAGGGAAATGGAATCGTACTTAGTTCAATTCATAATCGTGAAGAGGCAAGGGTTTACGCAAAACCAATTGTAGGAGGCCATTCTGTTTATTCTCTTTCAGATGAGGAAAAAGAAGTCATAACTAAGGCCATGCAAGGCGTAAAGATTTAGTAGTTTAATTGCGTCGTACTCTGAGATAGGATTGAGTAATTAGTGAACTAATATTTTCGGACATCCGCCAAACAATGTTCAGTCGAGTATTTTGCAGAACCATATATTCCATAAACCCTCCCACATTTACAATCCCTGTTATATGCGCTTCTCCCACTTTGGGTAATTGCTTATGAACTCCTGCACCTGGTTTTAGGGGACCATCAGCTAAGGTAATACAACCTACAGAATCCATTCGTCCCAAACAGGCATCAACAGCAATTATAAATGGATTCTGGTAGGTTTGCTCAATAAAACGGATAGTCTCTTCAAGATTAATTGCATGTACGGGTTCATCCAACGTCCCATAAACATGAAGTTGTGGTAAGGTCTGTCGTGTTAAATGCGTCCCAATTAATGGGCCTAATGCATCTCCTGTTGAGCGATCAGTCCCAATACATAGTATGACAGCAGGGCGTTTCCTTGTGGATATAAAAAGATCAGATAGACGCGTTTCAAGTTTTACCTTAGCTGCGCAGTCATCAACATGGGCTTTAATTTTTTGAGTTTCAGTTAATATAGAAAATAAACTCACAAGCTGCCCCCTAACATGTAATGATCAAATCTAGTACATAGTATAATTTTTTCCAAATACTATCCTTTTTATGCATGAAATCCCTATTCAAGCCATATGCATGATGGCGAGGAGGGAGTTCAGATGCAATGGAAAACAACATTTCAGGTTGCCGCTACATACGTCGGTGCAGTCATGGGAGCTGGTTTTGCCTCTGGTCAAGAAATCCAGCAATTTTTTGTGCGGTTTGGGCATTGGGGCTTAGTGGGAATAATCCTAAGTTCAGTTCTGTTTTCTCTTCTAGGGTGGGGCACGCTAGAATTGCAGGAAAGATGGAAGGTTTCGTCCTATAACGAGTTTTTTGATCGTCTCCTCGGCCCTAAGTTGGGGCGTTGGGCTGATTGGCTGGTTAGCATCTTACTGTTCGTAGGTATGATGGCCATGATATCAGGTAGTGGTGCGTTATTTTATGAGTATTTTAGATTTTCCAAATGGTTAGGAATCTTCTTAACAGGCTTAATCATCGCCTTAGCCTTATGGTACCGTGGCGAAGGAGTATTGTGGATCAATTCTGTTCTTATACCCTTGAAATTTGTCTTTTGCCTAGGTATTACAGCTGCATCAATTCTTTTGATCTCTTCTGGAGATAATGAGCACGTTTCGATGTTGCCGCATCCTATAATCAAAAATTGGGCTCTCTCGGCAGTTCTATATGTTTCATTTAATGCAACGTTAGCAATGGTGGTATTCGCTTCTCTCGGACGAGAGATTCAGAAGACGGGTGCACGCTTAGGTGCGGTTTTAGGCGGGGTTGCACTCGGGTTATTTGCCTTTTCTATAGGAATGTCATTACTTCGGTTTCCGGACATCTGGGTTTTGGAAATTCCGATGGTTGCTATTGCAGGTAAGTTAGGAGACTGGCCTGGGTTTTTCTACGTAGTTGTACTATGGTTGGCAATGATCACAGCGGCAGTAGGAAATGGCTTTAGTCTTGTCAGTCGAATCGCGGATTCAGGAAAATTGAGTTATGGGTATGCAACAGTTATTCTCCTAATTCTACTTTTGCCATTAGCAGGGGTTAAATTCTCGCAGATTGTACAACTTATCTATCCATTGTTTGGCTACTTAGGTCTGATCTTTTTACCAACAATCGTTTATTATTGGCGTAGAGTATAGCGGAACTGCCAGTAGTGTTTTAGAAATCCTAGGGATGATACTTAAACTGGTCTTTATCTCAATCTTAAGTTTAGTTGAGTTGAACTTATCCAGGGGATAGCACCGTACCAACTGCTTACGAAGCGGGTCTCTAAGAGGCGGATCTGTCAGCGGAGGCAGATTGTATTCGAGTGGTCTATTTGCGTTACCTTAGAGAGTTTTGCTATAGTATGAATTGGAAACTTATAATAATTTAGATCGGTAGCCAAACATCTTAAATCATTACAGAGATTTTATTCACTAGGGAGATCGAGCAAGTAGACGCAGAGAATAAAGAAAGGTTCTCCTAAGGGAAATCTTAGTTCGCGAGGTTGACTAACAAATTCTGGTTAAAACCAGGTTGATAAGGGGACAAAATATGGATGAACGACACTATTTAGTAGGTACAGCAGGACATGTGGATCATGGAAAAACTGAACTTATTAGGGCTCTATCAGGCATTGAAACGGATAGGCTAAAAGAAGAGAAGCAGCGAGGGATCTCTATAGAACTGGGATTTGCTCATATGACATTACCCAGTGGGCGACAAGTTGGAATCGTTGATGTTCCAGGCCATGAACGGTTTGTACGCCAGATGCTAGCAGGGGCAAGTGGAATGGACGTTGTATTACTCGTCATTGCTGCGGATGAAGGAATTATGCCACAAACCCAAGAACATATAGACATTTTGACATTACTAGGAATACCCAGAGGGATTGTTGTGTTAAATAAAGCTGATATTGTAGATCAAGATTGGCTTGATCTGATGGAAGAGGAAGTGCGTGAAGGACTAAAAGAGACTGCTTTTAGTAAGGCAAAAATTTGTCCGGTTTCCGCACTGACTGGGGAAGGAATTGCCGTTCTCCGTCAAACGATTGATGATTTGCTCTCGGAGGTAGAGAGTAAGAAATCGATTGGTCCGGTCAGAATGCCACTAGACAGAATCTTTAGTATTCAGGGGTTTGGAACGGTTGTGACTGGAACACTTCATAGTGGAACAGTAATGCTAGGACAAGAGCTGGCAATTGAGCCCAACCATATTTTAGCGAAAATTCGATCGATCCAAGTCTATAACAATAAAACAAAGTCTGCAGGCGCTGGTCAAAGAGTGGCAGTCAATGTTGCAGGTGTAGATGTTACAGAAATAGAGCGAGGTTCAGTGCTGGTGTCGCCGAACACGTTTAAAGTTGGACAGATCTTAGATTTAAAGGTTACAAACCTCCCTTCAGCAGAGAGACCTTTAACTCAACGGCAACGAGTACGATTTCATCTCGGAACAACGGAGATCCTCGGAAGGTTACATCTTCTAGACCAGAAGGAACTGGCCCCAGGAAAAGAAGGATTTGCACAGATTCTTTTGGAAGAACAAGTTTTAGCTGCACCAGGGGATCGGTTTGTGCTGAGGTTCTATTCTCCACCCCATACGATTGCCGGTGGAAAAGTACTCGGTATAGCAGAATTCAAGCAGAAACGTTTCAAGGAAAACGTACTAGCCCAAATGAGAGTTAAAGACGAGGGAGATCCACTTGACCTATTAGAAAGAGAAATGGACGAACCTCGTACTAGAGCAGATTTAGCAACTCGCTTACATGTCAATTCTTTAGAATTGGAGGAAAGTCTGAGATCTTTAGAGGAATCAAAACGATTAGAAGTATGGTTAGAAGATGATACCCCCCTTTATTGGGGAAAGGCAGCAGCAGAGGGATGGCGTTTAAAATTAATCGACGTAGTAAAAAAACACGAAGCTGCAAACCCATTGCGTGGAGGAATTAGCAGAGAAGAATTAAAAACACGTCTTGGGATCAATTGGAAAAATAGACGTTGGCAAACAATTCTAGAGCTTGGTAGTGTTCGAGGTTTTTATCGAATTACCGGCAGTAAAGTTCAAACCAATGAAGGGGTAAAAATCCCACCCAATATCCTTAAAGATTTAGATGCCTTACGCAAAAAGTGGCAAAGTGTAACACTCATGCCCCCTGACCTCAGCACAACAGCAGAGGCCTGTGGGATTACAAAAGTACAAGCCCCAGAATATGCCCAATATTTGTGTGATATCGGAGAATGGGACCATATTGATCAATTCTATTTTAGGCATACTGATCTGAACCAGGCTCAAAATAGTCTAATCGAGTTTCTACAGAAACATAACGAGGTTGGAGTGGCTGAAGTGCGAGAAATGTGGGGTGTTTCACGTAAATATGCTGTTCCACTGCTTGAGTTTTTTGACAATCAAAAAATAACTAGGCGAATCGGCGATAAGAGAACGAAATACTAAATTCAATTAATGTAATGATACAGAATTTCCTAATTGACACAATGGTGCAACAGTTATAAAATGAAAAAGCAGAAATGGAGTTGTTTCAAAAACTGACATATAACTGTCATATAACCGACGCTCAACTGTTGTACAACTGTGCATTGGGGTCAACCGGGTATCAATGCAGGGCTTTTTTCTTGTCTGGGCCATTGTATTCTGTTTAAATCGGAGGTGTAATATAGAGAAGTTTTGGACCAATTACTAAGAACATATTTTTTAAAACTAATTTAGAAAAATGGGGGTATAAAGATGAGAAAAAGTAAGTTATTAATAGGTGTAGCGTTACTAATGTTAGGTTTGGTTTCAGGTTGTGGTAGTGCTGCAGCACCAAAAGAATCAGCAGAAATAAAAATCGGTGGTAACTTAGAGCTATCTGGTGGAGTAGCTACCTATGGACAGTCGGTTTTAAACTCAGTCAATTTAGCGTTTGAAGATCAAAACAAAAAAGGTGGAGTTTTAGGAAAACAGCTTAAATTCGTTACTGCTGATAACAAATCTGAAGCTGGAGAGTCAACTTCTGCAATTACCAAACTTATTACGCAAGATAAAGTTGTAGCTGTTCTTGGTGCTGTTACCAGTTCAAATACAAAGGCTGCAGTACCTGTTTCAGCAGATACCAAGATTCCTCTAATCACACCAACGGCTACAAATTCAGAAGTTACCATTAATAAAGATGGTTCACTCAATAAATGGGTCTTCAGAAGTTGCTTTTTAGATCCTTTCCAAGGAAAAGTTGCAGCTAATTTCGTATTGAAGACTCTTAAAGTAAATAAGGCTGCCTTATTTATTGATCAGAAAGATGATTATTCTAAGGGTTTAGCCGCGGAATTCAAAAAAGTTCTAGAAGGTGCTGGAGGAAGCATCACCGAAACTGTACAATATGTCGGCGGGGATAAAGATTTCAAATCTACACTAACTCGGATCAAAGCAAGTAACCCAGAAGTCGTATTTGTGCCAGGTTATTACAACGAAGTCGGATTGATAGTCAAGCAAGCACGAGAATTAGGAATTAAAGTTCCCTTTGTCGGAGGAGATGGCTGGGATTCCGCGAAATTACCTGAGTTAGCAGGTCCTGCAAACCTCAACGATACTTATTTTGTTAATCACATGTGGGCAGATGATCCAGCCACAAAGCCATTTGTTGAGGCTTATAAAGCAAAGTATAATGCTGAGCCAGATGCTCTAGCAGCTCTCGGATATGATGCAGCCAAAATGCTCATTGCTGCAATCGAAAAGGCCGGTAGTACTGATCCTGAAAAGTTAAGAACTGCTTTGGAAAATACTAAGGACTTTAATGGAGTAACGGGTATCATCACGGTTGATCCTGCAACTCACAACCCAGTTAAAAGTGCGGTTATCATTAAAATGGTCGATGGCAAGAAAACACTGCTAACACATGTAAATCCATAATCTGGAGACAAATGTATTGCATTGTTGCCTGGGTAAGGTATTGACTAAAACTAGTACAATAGCTAAGATAAGCATAGAGTTAATTTAAGACAGTTTTTAATAAGTATAAAGCCCCAGTCGCTACAATATAGCCTTGACTGGGGCTTTAATAGAGAAAGAGGGTTTTACTAAAGTATAGAAGTATTAACAATACACATCGTGTAGATTCTTACAACCAAGGATCTGGGTGTGGTTACAATTGGCAAAGTCGACTACTAGGCGAAATTCAAAGTCACGGAAGCATGTGTTATCAAAGGAAATAAACGCTATAAAGATACAACCTTGCAAAAGCACTAATCTTAACTAATAATAAGTTGTTTTGAGGCCGAGATTATAATTAGGCCGATTCCGTAAAAAAGAGAGGGGGGAGCAGTTTTACCCTCTCTCTTCTATGTTAGAAAGTTTTAGCAGAAAAGGGAGTGAGATCATGGAGAGTATTATTCAGCAGATATTTCAGCAAATTATTAATGGCCTGTCGTTAGGAAGTATCTACGCTCTCATTGCTTTGGGATATACGATGGTCTACGGAATTATTAAACTAATCAATTTTGCGCATGGAGAAATTATGATGGTAGGAGCGTATGCTGGATGGTTTGCGACCAGTGTCTTGCATTTGCCGTTTTTACCAGCGCTGCTTTTTGCAATGATTGTTGCTGCCATTTTGGGAGTTGTAATAGAACGTATTGCGTATAAACCCTTGCGCAACGCTACTCGTATTGCAGCTTTGATAACAGCAATCGGAGTCTCGCTATTTTTACAGTATGGGGGCATGTTAGTTGTAACTGCTCAAGTCCGTACCTATCCCCCAGTCTTTCCAGAAACCATGTATTCTGTATACGGAGTTATCTTTAAATATGGTGATATTGTTATGCTATTGACTTCCATTATACTCATGGGTCTCCTGCATTTCACGGTTCAATATACGAAAATGGGTAAGGCAATGCGGGCAGTATCGTTCGATAAAGATGCCGCCTTGTTAATGGGAATTAACACGAATAATATAATTTCCTTCACATTTGCCATTGGTTCGGCCTTAGCGGCTGCTGCCGGTGTCCTAATGGGTGTCTATTTTAATACGATCGATCCTTTAATGGGACTTGTTCCTGGTCTGAAAGCATTTGTAGCAGCAGTATTGGGGGGAATCGGGATTATCCCTGGCGCGATGGTTGGAGGCTTAATGTTGGGTCTAATTGAGTCAATTGTGAGTGGTTTAGGCGCTTCAACTTGGCGGGACGCCGTTGCATTCCTAATCTTAATACTTGTCCTAATTGTTAAACCCAGCGGTCTTTTCGGCAAAAATGTACGTGAGAAAGTGTAGGTGAGGAAAATGCGCAACTGGTTCAACCGCAAAAATCTAGTGATGTTGTTAGGGATTGTTCTTATATATGCTGTTGTTCAAGGGCTGATTATGACAGATATTATGCCTCCGTTCTATAAGTTGACGTTAATCCTCATGTGTATCTATATTATTCTTTCTACTAGTTTAAATCTGATCAACGGAATAACCGGTCAATTTTCGATTGGACATGCTGGGTTTATGGCCGTTGGTGCGTATGTTTCGGCGATTATTACAGCAATCATGCATGGGCCGTTGATTTTAGGCATTTTGGCGGGGGCGGTTGTGGCTGCCTTGGTGGGTCTCCTAGTTGGGTTACCTACGCTACGTCTTAAAGGGGACTATCTTGCTATTGCAACATTAGGGTTCGGAGAAATCGTGCGGATTGTTTTTCTAAATATGGAGTTAGTTGGTGGAGCATCCGGATTCACTTTACCGAGCACAATAACCTGGACTTGGGCTTTTGTATTGATGGTCTTGAGTGTCCTTTTAATGAAAAACTTTGTGGGCTCCACTCACGGTAGAGCTTGTATATCTATTCGGGAGAATGAGATCGCCGCTGAATCTATGGGCATCAACACCACAAAATATAAAGTTATGGCTTTTACAATGGGAGCCTTTTTTGCCGGTGTAGCTGGCGGGATTTACGCGAATTACATGTATATCATTCAACCCATGACCTTTTCCTTTTTGAAGTCGATTGATATTTTAGTTATGGTAGTCCTCGGTGGGTTGGGGAGCATTACGGGAGGTATTGCGGGAGCGATTGTTATGACCTTAGTTTCGGCACTTCTAGCGGGTGTTCCGGAATGGCGTATGGTTATAATAGCCGTACTATTGATAGGAATGATGATCTTTAGACCGACCGGATTGTTCGGTACGAAAGAATTCAGCTTGAATTTCCTGGGAAAGAAGGGTGATAAATAATGCCGCTTCTAAAAATTGATAATCTTTCTAAATCTTTTGGCGGTTTAAAAGCGGTATCAAATTTAAATATTGAGATTAATGAAGGAGAATTGGTTGGTTTAATTGGTCCTAATGGTGCAGGAAAAACCACAGTCTTCAATTTACTGACGGGTGTATATGATAAGACCGAAGGAAATTTGATGTTTCAGGGTAAAGAGGTGAGTGGACTTAAACCCTATCAGGTTACTCATCTGGGAATGGCGCGGACGTTTCAAAATATTCGCCTCTTTAGCGATTTAAGTGTCATTGATAATGTAAAAATTGCTTACCACCAACGTGCTGCGTATAGCACGACTAGTGCGTTATTAAGACTTCCTAGTTTCTACATGGGTGAAAAAGCAATACAGAAAAAAGCCATGGATTTGCTGAGAATTTTCCATCTTGAAGATAAAGCGCAAGAGATTGCGAAGAATCTACCATATGGAGAGCAACGTCGCTTAGAGATAGCCCGCGCCTTAGGAACTGAGCCGAAGCTTCTCTTATTAGATGAGCCGGCAGCCGGCATGAATCCCCAGGAGACGAATGACCTTATGAATCTTATTCGGTGGATTCGGGAGGAGTTTAAGTTAACGATCCTCTTAATTGAACATGATATGTCCTTAGTCATGGGTGTCTGTGAGCGTATATACGTTTTAGATTATGGCATGATTATTGCTCAAGGGATACCTGATGAAATAAAGAATAATCCTAAAGTCATAGAGGCTTACCTAGGAGAGGAGGTTGTCGTCTGATGCTTGTACTTGAAGATGTTAATGTTTTTTATGGTGCTATCCATGCCCTTAAAGGGATTTCCTTCCAGGTAAATCAGGGAGAGATTGTAACCCTTATTGGCTCAAATGGCGCAGGGAAAAGCACAAGTCTCAAGACGATCTCCGGATTGTTGCGCTCAAAAACGGGTAAATTAACCTTTAATGGAGAGAACTTAGCAAGCATACCTCCCCAATCCATTGTGGCCAAAGGAATATCACAGGTTCCGGAAGGTCGGCGTGTCTTTGCTAATATGACCGTCATTGAAAACTTAGAATTGGGAGCCTATTTACGTAAAGATAATGCGGGTATCAAACAAGATATTGAACGTGTTTATGGTTTGTTCCCTCGCCTTGGAGAGCGTAAAAGTCAGATTTCAGGTACACTGTCAGGCGGAGAGCAGCAAATGCTTGCCATGGGGAGGGCTCTGATGTCCAAACCTCAGCTCCTGCTTCTCGATGAACCTTCAATGGGATTAGCACCTATTTTAGTTAAACAGATCTTTTCAATTATCAAAGAGATTAATGCAAGCGGAACAACAATTTTACTAGTAGAGCAGAATGCTCATATGGCCTTATCAATCGCCAATCGGGCTTATGTATTGGAGACAGGAAAGATTGTTCTTTCAGGAGATTCAAAACAATTAGCGGCTAGCGAAGAAGTTCGAAAGGCCTACCTAGGGGGATAAGATCTCGTCCCTGAAAGGGTAGGAGGTCCGCAGACAGGGGATAAGGCATATAGTTCTGAGACAAGTGTATTAAGTAAGTAGAGCTTTGGTTGGCCATATTGGCAGCTTTTCTCCCTCCTAGCGCCAACCAAGTTTACTTTATAGGCTTAACTTTGATGGAGAAAGGGGTAAGGAAAAAATGTATGTTCGCCAATTTATGACATCTCAGGTTTTTACGGTGTCCCCGGATGAGTCGATCGCAGATACTTTAGCCCTCATGCGAGAGAAAAAGATCGACCGATTACCAGTTCTGGAAAAGGGCAAACTAGTGGGCTTTGTAACAGATGGGGATTTACGAGAGGTCTCACCTTCACCAGCAACGACTCTAAGTATTTTTGAACTTAATTACCTCATAGCCAAAACCCCAATTCGTGAAGTAGCGGTGAAAAAAGTAGTGACCTGTCACCCAGACACGCGGATTGAGGATGCAGCCTTATTAATGCGGGAACATAAAATTGGAGGATTACCAGTGCTTGATGAGGGTAAACTGGTAGGCATTATCACGGGATACGATATTTTGGATGCATTTTTAGATATCATGGGATCGCGAAGTCCTGGTGAACGTGTTGTAATTGAAGCAAAAGACAAAATCGGAGTGTTGTTAGACATCGCCACCACAATAAAGCATTTTGACATCGATGTAACTAGTTTTGCTTTCTATCATCAAAAAGATAATCATATCCAGTTTCTCGTTCATCTTAATGGAGAACAAGTAAACGACGCAAAAGTGTCGTTAGAAGAAAAAGGATATAACATTAAGAATTAATAATTAGGTTTTAACCTAACGCAAGATTACAGCGCTTTTCTGGGTTAGGGATTGTTATTTAACCTAGTTGTACTAAGTATAGGATATCGACAATAAAGAAAGTCCTGAATGATAATTCACGGACTTTCTTTATTGGTAGATTGAGTTATAATAATACAAGACAACTATAGTATTCGGTATGCTAGGAAAACGAGGGGATAAAATGTACCTTTTTAATCGATCTATATCTGTGAATGTCCGCTTAGTGGATGAGGGAACGCTAATGGTGGAGGGATTTTTTCTAGACAGTCATCATGAACTCTGTTTATCGATCAAAGTAAACTTAGTGAGCAATACCATTACTTCAGCTGATGGTGATTTTCGACGTTTTCCGCATACAGATTGTGAGTTGACAAAAGAGCGCATAAAAAAACTTATCGGCATTAACCTAAACAAAAATGTTCGTAGACAAATACAAATGGCGGTCGGACTAAAAGAGGGCTGCACACATTTAACGGACCTCGCAATTGAATGCGCTAAAGGGTTAATGCAAGCTCAATATCAGTTTCTACAGTTAACTATGCGAGAGGAAGAATTAAATAATATGGTTGAACAATACTTAGATGGAAGCTGCTTACACTATACCAAATTAAACTAAGGGAACATACTAGTTTTAATCTTGAATTTATTTAGGAGTGGCATAGGCGATTAAAATCGTTTCTGGCCCCTCAGTTTTAGAAAAATTGATTTTTGATTCTAGGGCTTGAATTTCTTGAAGTTGATCATTTGTTAAATTAGAAAATTTAATCTTAGTAGTATCCATTTAGTATTCTCCTTTCTGGGACATACCCATTTATTTAATAACAATAATGTAACATTAATATTCTGTACGATTGGTTAGCAATCTATGCACAATTTATGGGTAATAGTATATTTTGACTGTATTTACTTCCATAATTATAATGAATGTGTTAATATATTATTAATTGAATGGGGATGGATGGTGGCTGGTGCTGCTCCCGGACTTCAAATCCGCGTGTCGGGACGCAGAACGTTCCGAGGTGTGTTCGATTCTCACGCATCCCCGCCAATCTATGGATATAGTAAGTTAAGGGCGGCAGCAAGAAGCTGCCTTTTTTGATTCCCTATTAGTCGAAATCCGGCAGGATTATTGATGATAATAATCGAATAGGGATTAGAACCTGACTATGTTTAATTAAGAAACTTGTTGAACTTTTAGTATGACTCATCTGTTTTATAGGAAGAGGGGACTACATGAATCTTCTAGATGTTCTCATTCTCGGGTTTATTTTGTTAGGTGCTCTGCGAGGCTATCAAAGGGGTTTACTGACTAGCATTGTCAACTTCCTGAGTGGTATAGCTGGATTTTTAGTCGCCGTTTGGCAATACAAAGCCGCTCTTCGTTGGGTAGAGCAATATTTTCCCCTTCAACAATGGCTCGAGCCTGTAATTTTTCGAGCGGTACTCCCCTCAGTTCAGTCTAAAGCTGATACACTTCAACAACAGTTTTTAGGAAGTATCTTGGGCTCATTACCTCCGGAATTACGTAGTTTCTTTTCCTCATCGAATCTTCCAAGTCCACAAGTGCCACAAACAATAGATCAAGTAAGCCATCATTTGGCGGGGGTGCTTACTGAGCGAATTCTGAATCTGATCGCTTTTGGAGTTGTTTTTTACACCGTTGTACTTATAATTCAATTAGGATGCGCGATTTTACTTCGTCCATTTGGCAGCTGGAGAGGGTCTATAAATCGCGGAGGAGGACTACTGTTCGGTGGGTTAAGTTCTTTGATTGGCTTGTCTGTTTTGGCGGGATTGTTCTCTCCTCTCTTGAATTTGGGTGTAGGACAAAGCTATAATGTGCTGATTCAGAACTCATACTTTTATCCATATTTAGTGGGAATTTTTAATGGGTTGGATCAAATATTTTCGGCTCAACTCCGTCAAAATTTACTTGATCCTTTATCATTGGACAAAGGAGATTGGTTTTAGCACATAATTCAATCTTAGAAGAAGAAAACTACAAGAATGATCTTGCAATTTAACGATCTAAAGTAAGCGATAGATTTTCTGTAAAGGACGACTATTATTATGAATGTTACGTGGATACAGGAAAAAATCGGCTATTATGATTGGCCTGGATTAGGAATAACCGCGGTTAACACCTTGGTATATATTGTAACAATATTGATCTTTGCTCGTTTGATCTACGCTTTATTAATTTATACGTTTCGTCGTCTACTGGTTGAGAGAAAAGGGAAACATCTTCTGGATGAGCGTAAAGCGAATACGATATTTTCCCTTCTCCGAAGTATGTCCTTTTACCTGATCACTTTTACGGTATTGTTGCACAGCCTTAAACGTCTTTTTAACTTTGATACAGGGACAATCTTAGCCTCGGCCAGTGTTTTGGGAGTTGCCTTAGGATTTGGATCGCAAAGTTTGGTTAAAGATGTGATTGGCGGTTTCTTTATCCTTTTCGAAGATCAATTCTCCGTTGGTGAATATGTAAAAGCCGGGGAATTCTCTGGAATTGTCGAAGAGACTGGAATCAGGGCGACCCACCTCAGAGACTGGGGTGGTGAACTGCACATAATTCCCAATGGCAGTATAACCGCCGTTACCAATTTCAGCCGTGGTAAAATGAGGGCATTAGTTGATATTCAGATGCCTTATGATGAAGATTATGATCGAGCAATGGAAGTAATGCATTCAGTCTGTGAGAAGGTTAGTATAGAGTTCGGGGAAAAGATTATTGATGCTCCTTCTGTTCAGGGAGTAATTCAGTTCGGGGAACGAACTGCTGTCTTGCGAGTTGTTGCTTATACCCAGCCCAATGAACAGTGGAGCTTAGAACGAGAACTTCGCCGTCAAATACATAGGGAGTTTTTGAAAGAAGGAATTCGGACTCCGAACCTAAACAATTTTATTTTGACGGATCCCGTAAAGTGATCCCCCAATAAGCGAACAAACTATTGAGGTTGGGTCTAAGTAATGTACGCATGCTAAGTTCGACGTGATGAGCGATATACGGACTTCGAACTTCGCGCATCGATATTAGTCTGGATTAAGAGAGGGAGGTAGCAACCGATGATTCCATTGAAAGTAGGGGATATTGTTCGTCTGCGTAAACCGCACCCTTGTGGAAGCCTAGATTGGAAAGTAATGCGAACGGGGATGGATTTTCGGATCCAATGTTTAGGCTGTCAACATCAAGCTTGGATTCCTAGAGTCAAACTCGAACGCAATTTAAAGGAGATTTTAAATAGGGTAGATGAAAATAATCTGGATTAATGGGAGAAAATCACTTATAATCGGTGAGGTAGCTTGTCTATATAAAGTAGTGCTTAATATCTAATGATAAGAGCCTTAAAACTTGGAGAATATATTAAAAAAGTGTGAAAGGATAAGGTTAGGTTTGTCCAGGTTTTCTTAACTAGGTAACACCATGACATTACATGCAGGAATCGTTGGTTTGCCAAATGTCGGTAAATCAACGCTGTTTAATGCAATCACTCAAGCGGGTGCAGAAGCGGCAAATTATCCATTTTGCACAATTGATCCAAATGTTGGGATGGTTGAAGTGCCTGATTCCCGGTTGCAAAAACTTGCCAATATGGTAAATCCTAAAAAGATTGTTCCTGCAACCGTTGAGTTTGTTGACATTGCTGGTCTTGTCAAGGGAGCGAGCAAAGGTGAGGGGCTAGGTAACAAGTTCTTATCCCATATCCGGGAAGTGGATGCCATTGTGCATGTCGTCCGATGTTTTGAAGATGAGAACGTAATCCATGTTGAGGGTAATGTTAACCCTAAGCGAGATATCGAGACTATAGACTTAGAGCTGGTCTTGGCAGACATGGAGAGTGTGGAGAAACGGGCAGAACGCACTTCGAAACTCTTGAAGACGGGAGATAAAAAGGCCCATCTTGAAGTAGCCCTTTTGGAGCGCTTAAAGGTGGTCTTTAATCAAGGAAAAGGGGCTCGTTCGTTGACCTTTTCGGATGAGGAACAAGAGATTCTAAAGGGGTTTTCGCTTTTAACCTTGAAACCAGTGCTCTATGTTGCTAATGTCAGTGAAAATGGTCTTTCCACAGCCTCTGACAATCCTTACGTTCAACAGGTTAAAGTGATAGCGTCTGAAGAGGGTGCCGAAGTCGTCGTAGTTTGTGCGCAGATAGAGGCTGAGATTGCCGAACTTGAGCCAGATGAAAAAGAAGGATTTCTACAGGATTTAGGACTTGAGGAGTCAGGACTAGATCGTTTGATCCGGGTTGCCTTCCATTTACTGGGCCTTATGACGTTCTTTACTGCGGGCCCGATAGAGGTAAAAGCATGGACAATTTATCAAGGGACTAAGGCGCCTCGAGCAGCCGGGACAATCCATACAGATTTTGAACATGGATTTATTCGAGCTGAAGTGGTTTCGTATAAGGACTTCGTGGAATTCAACGGTATGAGCGGTGCTAAGGATAAAGGATTAGTTCGCTTGGAAGGTAAAGAGTATATTATGAATGATGGTGATATTGTCCACTTTCGTTTTAATGTTTAAAGCTTGCATTTTAAGGAACACAATGGTATAATTTTAGCTTGTTAGTATAAATATCCCTGCTCCGTTGATCGGGGCCGCTTAGTCCGAGGGGAGGTGCAAATATGAAAGCGTATGAAATACTGTATATCATCCGACCAGATCTGGATGAAGAGACAACTACTGCACTGGTAGAACGTTTAGGTGGGCTCGTAGCCAGCAATGGCGGAGAAAACTTAAAGGTAGAAAAGTGGGGCAAGCGTCGATTGGCCTATGAAATTGAAGATTACAAAGAAGGCCAGTATATCCTGATGAACTTCGATGGCGAAGGTCGTACATCCCAAGAAATTGAACGGGTTATGAAAATTTCTGATGATGTAATCCGTTTCCTAACCGTTAGAAAAGATGACTAGAAGGACGGAGGGGCGCATATGTTGAATCGTGTCGTTTTGATAGGCCGTTTAACGAAGGACCCCGAATTGCGCTACACGCCAAATGGTGTAGCGGTCGCTAATTTTACGTTAGCGATCGACCGCAATTATAAAAATGCCCAAGGAGAAAGAGATACCGACTTTATAAATTGCGTAGTTTATCGGCAGCTTGCCGAACTCTGTGCCAATTTTTTGTCGAAGGGGAAACTCGCGGCTGCAGATGGTCGAATTCAAGTACGTTCGTATACTGGACAAGACGGTCAAAAACGCTGGGTTACAGAGGTTATTGCTGAAGATGTTCGCTTCTTAAGTCCTAAAGACGGTGGAGGCGTAAGCACAGAATCAAAATCTCTAGGCGGAAATAGCTCGTTTGGACATGAAGTAAATTTGGATGATGACATCCCATTCTAATAGGGGAAGGGGAGAATTAGTATGAAACGTGAACGCGGACGTCGCCCTCGTAAGCGGGTATGTAGTTTTTGTGTCGATAAAGTTGTTTCTATGGATTACAAAGAGACACATAAAGTACGCAAGTATGTTACAGATCGTGGCAAGATATTACCACGTCGAATTTCTGGAAACTGCGCAATGCATCAGCGCCAAGTGACCTTGGCCATCAAACGTGCTCGTAGTATTGCCTTGTTACCATATAGCGTAGAGTAAAAAAAGGGAGCAAAGCTCCCTTTTTCTATTTTCCGATCCGCGGACCACTTATGGATGAAAATGAGCTATTTTTCGAAGTAGAAAGTATAAATTTTGGGCAAGGTCGTCCATGGTTAAATTTTCATAGGACGTAGGTGCAGGAGAATGGTATGGTAATCACGAACAGTAGTCTGATAGTGTAGCCAATTTTTTAAAACCAAGAGTGGAGATAAATAATAGTGTTTAGGAGGGGTCATTCCTGGAAAATATTGAAGTTGATGTCGTTAAAGGTCTAAGGGCCATTGATGAACTTAAGGTAAATTTAATTCAGGCTCAGTGGCTTATCCAACATGGGACTCTGAGTGGCTCAGAGGATGAGATGATTCAGGGTCTGGCGGATCTAGTAGGAATGAGTTATTTGTTAGCAAGGCGATTGGGGTTTGACTTTTCACGACTCGATCGCATGCTTCTCCAACGCTTAGAGGGTCTAAAAAACACCGATGAAATGAACCTTGAAAAGCAGTGGGGAGATTTTAGCTTGCTTTTGAGTTACCTTGCCCCTGAAGATTAAGCATATGGGAGATCGGAAAAAATGTTTATTAGTGATGAATTAGCTCAGGATTATTTGGCAGGGGCGATTCTATTGACATTTCCTTGGGTGGGGATTGTTTTGGGAACCTGGGGATTTCTTTGGGAAGCACTGATGTTGCTCGCAGTATTTTTAGTTGGACTACGTAAAGGGTTGCCCAGAGCGGTAGGGTTTCTCTTGATTGGCTATCTTGCGATAATTGTTTTTGGAGTATCAGCACTTAATCAATTGGGATTTGTACCTTTGGCAGGGTTGCTGGGTGTTCTTGGTTGGCAAAAGCGTTGGCCAGTACGCGTAACTTTTTTTTGGGGTGCTGCCTTAGCTGCAATTATAGGAGCGTTACCCTCTCTCTCTTATGTAATGCAAGGATTTGATGCTAAAACTGTTGGTGATCTGATTAATTCGACTGTCCAGCAATATCAAGCTTCCGGATTACTGGTAGTGATGCAACAACAAGGGATTACAGAGGAACAGATTCGTGATTTATTGCAACAAGGAATTCAATTTTATGTCTTAGTCATTCCTAGTATCGCTGCGATTATTTCTATAGTTGAGTTTGGATTTGTTTACTACATTATGAGACGATGGCTTAAGGACGAGGGAGGATGGATCCCGTTTACGCACTGGCGTCTGCCTTGGTATGCAGTCTGGGGTGCGGTATTGGGTATTGCTTGCTATCTTTTAGGGGATTACTTTGCTTGGCCGTTTTTTCGAGGGCTAGGGATTAATCTCATGGTTGTTTACGGAGCCTTAACGTTGGTTCTAGGCACAGCTGTTTATCTGCATATCTTAAAATCACCAAGAATTCCAAGATTCCTTAAATGGTTAATAATTATTTCTAGCTTTATTTATTTCTTTTTTACTATTGTCAGCATTATCATGTTTGGGCTTTTTGATCTAGTGATCAATTTCCGACGCCTACCGGAAGAACTATAAGGAGGAATTTTCATGAAGGTTATTCTACAAACAGATGTAAAGGGAACAGGTAAAAAGGGACAGATTTTAGAAGTTGCTGATGGATTTGCTCGAAATTTTCTTTTTCCTAAGAAATTAGCGATTGAAGCGACTACCGGAAATATTCAGGACGTTTCACATAAGAAAGCAGTGGAACAACGTCGCAAGGAGAAAGAGAAAGAAGATGCGATCAAATTGGGTGATAAACTTAATGCCTTGCTGATCGAAGTGAAGACGAAAACTGGAGAAGGAGGGCGCTTGTTTGGGTCAGTAACCAGTAAGGAAATTGCCGAAGCCTTAAAAAAGCAACACAATGTCGAAGTGGATAAACGTAAGTTGGAGATAAAAGAACCGATCAAGACATTGGGAAGTTTTGAGGTTTATGTAAAAGTGCATCCAGAAGTGGTAGCTAAGCTTCAGGTACATGTTTCCGGGTTATAAGTGAGTTCGGCTTCAGATAGATCTCTGCAGTTTCGCATCCTAAGGCGGCGTATTCAAACAACGTACTAAGAACCACGAAAGGGGACCCCTGATGAAAGGGATTTTAGCAAAATGGTTAAATCACAAGGACCTTAGTGAGCGGTTAGAAGACGAGGAAGAGTGGAGTCGAGAAGTTGAGGCACTCTATGTGTTGCTTTCAAATTATTATGGAACAGACAAACTAGTACTTAAGGCTAGCCGATTGGAAGCACTCAAGCTAATGCGCTCGGATGAACTCATTGAACGTGTTGTTGGTTTACGCAAAATCCTTTCAGATGATCCCACAGACCAAACGCTTCCCAATAATTCTGAGATTCCCCAGATCTTAGATGAAATCGAGGAACAGATAGCAGACCTTATTGCTCGGCGGTCTGTAGAAGAACGGTTGGAGCGTGTGGTTACAGAAAAAATGCAGGAACGGCATGAGGATTATGTCAAAGAAATAAAAAGGCATGTACTTCAGGAGTCATCTACTCCAGAAAATGCACAAACCCTCAAGAAGTTAGCTGTGCTCGAAAAAATGAAAACAGTTTCATTAAAATCATCTGCATCGGATGTCTTACGGCCAAGGACTATGGAGGAAATTGTAGGGCAGGAGAGCGCTCTGCAAGCGCTACTTGCAAAGATAGCAACACCCTATCCGCAACACATGCTGATTTATGGTCCACCCGGAGTCGGTAAAACTTCTGCTGCTCGAGTTGCTTTAGAAGTGGTCAAGAGCCATCCACATTCTCCCTTTCTCAAAGAAGCCCCGTTTATTGAGGTGGATGGTACAACGCTTCGGTGGGATCCCCGTGATGTGACCAATCCTCTTTTGGGATCAGTGCACGATCCAATATATCAAGGTGCTAAGCACGATTTAGCAGAGACCGGCATACCGGAACCAAAAATGGGGCTGGTGAGCGATGCTCACGGCGGCATTCTTTTCATAGATGAAATTGGAGAAATGGATCCCTTACTCCTAAATAAGCTGCTCAAAGTGCTTGAGGATAAGCAAGTGACCTTCGATTCGTCGTATTATGATCCTGGGGACCCTCAGGTTCCACTGTGGATAAAGAAACTTTTTGATGAAGGAGCACCTGCTGATTTTGTGCTCATTGGAGCTACGACAAGGGATCCGGCTGATCTTAGTCCGGCCCTTCGTTCACGCTGCTCTGAAGTTTTCTTTGTCCCCCTTGAGCCAAGAAATGTTCAGCACATTATTCATCAATCTGCCCAAAAGCTAGGTGTGACGTTAGAAGACAACGTCCCTGAGATAATTAGTGAATATGTGATTGAAGGACGGAAAGCAAATAGTATCTTGACAGATGCCTACGGCTTGGCAAGGTATCGAAACCCGGATCAAGAGGTCGTGAAAGTAACTTGTGCTGATGTATATGAGGTCCTGCGTTCGGCGCGACTTACGCCCTTTATTGTCCGCAAGGTCCAAGCAAGCTTTGAAGTGGGAAGGACTTTAGGACTGGGTGTATCGGGGTTTTTAGGTTCAGTATTGGAGATCGAGGCGATAACCTTTGCAGGGCGAGAGGGTAAAGGTGCAATTCGCTTTAATGAAACTGCGGGAAGTATGGCTAGAGATGCAGTATTTAATGCTACCGCGGTCATACGTGAACTAACTGGAGAAGATTTAGGTAATTACGATGTGCACGTAAATATTGTGGGTGGAGCAAAAATTGACGGGCCTTCAGCGGGACTTGCAACTACGCTGGCTATTTATAGTGCACTGAAAAAGAAACCACTTCGCCAGGATGTTGCCATAACAGGGGAGATTTCCATTCAAGGCAAGGTGAAGCCAGTCGGTGGTATTTACGAAAAGATTTTTGGCGCAAAACAGGTTGAAGTTCGCAAAGTTTTGATCCCCTTGGAAAACATGGTGGATGTACCAAGAAGTTTACAGGGTATTGAAGTGGTAGGTGTCAGTACAATCGAAGAGGCTATGAACCATGTTTTTTAATACTAATCAACCTCAGCAAAGTTTTCAGCCAATTGTGAGAAGACTCGTTGTTCAACTTTAGTTGAAAGAGTTTTACACATCTAGAGAGAGGTAAGTGCCAGAAGGAGAGAAGATATGGAACTACTGAGAGTTCCACCACAGAATTTAGAGGCCGAACAGGCTGTCCTAGGGGCGATGATGCTCGAACCAGAGTCCGGAAGTTCTGTTTTTGAAATTCTTCAACCGGAAGACTTTTATAGGGATAATCATCGTTTGATTTTTTCTGCTATTCAGGAACTCTTTGAAAAGGGAGATCCTATTGACCTTGTCAGTGTTGCCGAGATCTTGCGCCAGCAGGGCCGTCTGGAACAAGTTGGCGGAATTGCGACAATCTCTGAGATTGCTCGTTCTGTTCCTTCGGCAGCTAATGTCGATTATTATGCCAAATTGGTCACGGAAAAGGCGCTTCTGCGTCAGCTAATACGAGCGTCCAATAGTATTGTAGAACGGGGATATGAGCCTGGAGAAGAAGCGCGTAATCTTCTGGAAGAAGCAGAAAAACTGATTCTTGATCTTTCTCGAAGGCGTGTAAAAGATGGGTTTAGTCTTATTCGAGATGTTCTGCTAGAGACGTTTGAGAAAATTGAGTATCTCTATGCTCATAAAGGAAATCTTACGGGTGTTCCGACCTTTTTCACGGAATTGGACCGCATGACTTCGGGTTGGCAACCCTCTGATTTAGTGATTATTGCCGCCCGGCCATCCATGGGAAAAACGGCACTAGTTTTAAATATGGCACAAAATGCTTCAGTACGGGCGAAAGTGCCGGTTGCCGTTTTTAGCTTGGAAATGTCCAAGGAACAATTAGTGCAGCGGATGTTGTGTGGGGAAGCAATGGTAGACCAACAGCGCGTAAGGACTGGTGATTTGCTCGACGCAGATTGGCCGAAATTGACGCGCGCTGTGGGGCCTCTCTCTGATGCCCCAATTTTTATCGATGATACCGTAGGAATTTCCTTAGCAGAGCTTCGTTCGAAGGTGCGTAGATTGAAAATGGAGCACAATTTGGGGATGATTGTTATTGACTACCTTCAGTTGTTGTCAGTTGGAAAGAAGACAGAAAGCCGACAGCAGGAGGTGGCACAAATCTCGAGAACTCTTAAAGGGCTTGCCCGTGAACTTAAAGTCCCGGTCATCGCCTTGTCACAGCTTAATCGTGGAGTTGAGCAACGTCAGGATAAACGGCCTATTATGTCGGACTTATTGGAGTCGGGGGCCATTGAAGCGGATGCAGATGTGATTTCATTTATTTATCGCGATGAATATTATCATTCGGAATCTGAGAAAAAAGGGATTGCAGAGTTAATTATCGCCAAACATCGTAATGGTCCTGTAGGAACCGTGGAATTAGGCTTCCTTAAGGAGTTTACCAAATTTGTAAATCTTGATCGACAACATCAAATGGCTTAAATGTATCCCCCAGGCCTTTTAGGCTGGGGGATTTAGCTATACCTATTAGACCCTCATGCACTGTTTAAAAGTCATAAACCCTCTGAAATTGTCGAATGTTTTTTATATATTCATGAATAATGTTCGGATATTGATTGACAAGGGGAGGGAGGATTGTTAAGATAAAAGTGTTTGCGACTAGAGACTCTTTGCTAGTTAAGAACGAAGACGGCTCTAGGAGGAGATAAAGTTGAAACATGAAGTCGATGTCTTAATTATTGGAGCTGGCCCAGCCGGTATTTTTACTGCTTTAGAGCTATCAAAGCATAATCAAGAGTTGAAAATTCTTATTGTGGATAACGGGAGAACGATCGAAAAGCGAAAGTGCCCTGCCCGTGCAACGGGAGTCTGCGTTGGATGTAATCCATGCGCTATAACCAGAGGATGGTCGGGTGCAGGGGCATTTAGTGATGGGAAACTGTCCTTGAGTCCCGCGGTGGGCGGACGATTGACCGAATATATGAAAGAGGCTCAGGCACAGGAATTAATTGACTACACAGATTCTATTTACCGCCAATTCAAAGCGCAAGAAACCGTCTATGGCTTAAATAACCACCGGGTGGAAGAGATTCAATATGAGGCTTCTCGTCATAATATTCAGTTGATTCATTGTCCGATACGTCATTTGGGAACTGAGTTGGCTTATGATGTTTTGAAGGGTATGTACGAACATCTTATGACCAATACGAAGACGATTTTTTGGGAACTGGCGGAGGTTAAGAATATCTTGGCCGGTCCTGAAGGGGTCATAGGGGCGACCATTCAGCGACGGGACGAACCAGAAATTGATGAAGTGTCGGCGCGCTATGTTGTTGCTGCCCCAGGTAGAGGAGGCGCGAATTGGCTTGCTGAACAAACCATTCGTTTAGGCGTAGCGACGGAAAACAATGAGGTGGATATTGGAGTACGAGTTGAAGTTCCAAACTCGATAATGGATCATTTAACCCGGGAACTTTACGAACCGAAACTTGTCTATTATTCGGATACTTATGACTTAAAGACACGAAGCTTCTGCGTCAACCCGGGTGGTGTGGTTTCTGAGGAACATTACGACGGGGGAATAGCAGTGGTCAATGGGCATAGTTATGCCGATCCTGCGAAGAAAACAAAGAACACAAACTTCGCGCTCTTAGTCTCAACTCGTTTCACAGAGCCTTTTAATCAACCGATAGAATACGGACGTTATGTTGCCCGGCTAGCGAACATGTTAACGGGTGGTGGTGTCATGGTTCAGCGTTTGGGAGACCTTTTACAAGGACGGCGGACCACTGAAGGCCGTCTACGCCAGTCAACGACAATTCCAACTCTGCTTTCAGCTGTTCCAGGAGACCTCAGTTATGTACTGCCAGAGCGGTACTTGACTTCTTTAATAGAAACCCTCAAAGCATTTGATAAAATTGCGCCTGGTATGTACGCCAAAAACACGTTGTTATACGGAGTTGAGGTTAAGTTCTACTCCTCCAAGGTAAAAGTAAAAACGAACTTTGAAACAGAAATCCCTCGCTTATATACGATCGGGGATGGAGCAGGAATAACTCGAGGTTTAATGCAAGCTTCAGCAACCGGTGTTGTAGTGGGTCGGGATATCGTAGCTAAGTCATAAAGATTTTGCTTAACGTTCTCTCTTTGTAATAGTGCTTTTGGTAGGTTAAAAATAGTACTTGTGATATTGAAGTCTACGAAATGACAGGGGGCGAAGTTTTTTGCTCGAAAGATATACTCATCCTGAAATGGGCAAGCTATGGCAGGACGGATATGAATATGAACGTTGGTTAGAAGTTGAATTGGCCGTTGCTGAGGTTATGGCGAAACGTGGAGAAATACCTCAGTCAGCCATGGAGGAAATCCGAAAGTCGGCTAAAGTAAACCCTAGGCGGGTCTTAGAAATTGAGGCCGTAGTTCGGCACGATCTGATTGCCTTTTTACAGGCTGTTGTTGAAGAGATTGGGGAGGCTGGTAAATACCTTCATCTTGGATTGACTTCTTCAGATGTGAAGGATACCGGGTTAAGCCTTGTGTTAAGAGATTCAGGCCGGTTACTGAAGAGTGACTTGATAGCGTTGCGAGAGGCGTTAGCTAAGCGAGCGCTTGAAAGCAAATACACCGTGATGGTCGGCCGAACTCACGGCATTCACGCTGAGCCGCTAACCTTCGGATTGAAGCTCGCATTGTGGATCGCAGAAATCGATCGTCAAGAAGAACGGCTTGATCAGGCGATTGTTTCAGTGAGTGCTGGAAAGATTTCTGGAGCAGTGGGAACATATGCCAACGTATCGCCTGATGTAGAGGAGGAAGTCTGTCTTCTCTTGGGGTTAGAAACGGCTTTAGTAAGTAATCAAATATTGCAACGGGATCGACACGCGCACTTTGTGTCTACTTTAGCCTTAATCGGAGGGACACTCGAAAAGATAGCAACAGAGATTCGCAATTTACAACGTACGGATATCCTGGAGGTTGAGGAATCCTTTGCTGAGGGGCAAAAAGGGTCCTCTGCGATGCCTCACAAGCGTAATCCGATTGTGTGTGAACAGGTAGCGGGAATGTCACGGCTTCTACGTGGCAATGCGTTAGCAGCCATGGAGAATATAGCGCTTTGGCATGAACGAGATATGACCCATTCCTCTGTGGAACGGATAATTCTTCCGGATAGTTGCCTTCTCTTGGATCATATGCTCCGTCAGATGACCAAGGTTATAACGGGTCTAAAGATTCGTGAGGATCAAATGAAACGCAATCTTCAGAAAACTTTTGGACTGACCTCTTCTCAACGTGTTCTCTTGGCCTTGGTCGAACACGGATGTATGAGAGAAGAGGCTTACGCCTGGGTTCAAGAGGATGCTTTCCAGGCTTGGGATCATGGTCAAGACTTTATTGAAGTTGTGACAGAGGATACACGAATTCTAAACTATTTGACCAAAGAAAAAATTCAGGGTTTGTTTGACTTAAAATATCACCTACGACACGTTGATGATATCTTTAAGAGACTAGGACTAAGGGATTAAAAGATTATCTTTGAGAAAGTTAGGAGGAAAAATATATGGCAGCAGTTGTGTTAATTGGTTCTCAATGGGGAGATGAAGGTAAAGGTAAAATAACAGATTTTCTAGCCGAAAAAGCCAATGTTGTTGTAAGGTACCAAGGAGGAAATAATGCTGGACACACAGTTGTGGCTAACGGAGAAGAGTTTAAGCTTCACCTAATTCCTTCGGGAATCCTTTACGAGGATAAAACATGTGTCATTGGCAATGGTGTGGTGATTGATCCGCAGGTTTTGTTAGAAGAACTCAGTTATCTTGCCAAGCGAGGGATTAAGATCGGTAAGCTGCTTATTAGTAGCAACGCCCATATCATTATGCCCTATCACAGGGTACTTGATGGTTTGGAAGAAGATGCACGCGCTGAGCACAAAATCGGCACAACGAAGCGTGGAATCGGTCCAGCCTATATGGATAAAGCTTCACGGATCGGAATTCGTGTGATTGATCTGATGGATAAAGAGGAGTTCGCTGAAAAACTCAAACGAAATCTAACCGAAAAAAATAATTTGTTTGTCAAAGTCTATGGTAAGGAAGGGCTAAAGTTTGATGATATTTATGAAACATACCTTGGCTATGCTGAACAACTTCGTCCGATGGTAACGGACAGTTCTCTGGTAATCGACCAAAGCATTCAAGCGGGGGAGAAGGTGCTCTTTGAGGGTGCACAAGGCACTTTGCTAGATATTGACCATGGGACTTACCCCTATGTGACATCATCCCATCCAATAGCTGGAGGGGCTTGTATTGGTGCAGGTATTGGCCCAACTCGTATTAATCGCGTAATCGGGGTAATTAAGGCCTATACAACTCGCGTTGGAGAAGGCCCTTTCCCAACAGAACTTTTGGACGAGGTCGGAGAAGAAATTCAGAAGAATGGTCATGAGTTTGGAACCACGACTGGACGAGCGCGTCGTTGTGGTTGGTTTGATGCGGTCATTGCCCGGTATGCTGTTCGAGTGAGTGGAATTTCAGACTTTGCCATTACGAAGCTTGATGTCCTTACGGGATTTGACACCCTGAAAATCTGCGTTGGATATAGTGTCAATGGAGAAATCATCCGTGAATTTCCTCAAAGTCAAAAGATATTTAAGCAATGTCAACCAGTTTATGAAGAAATGCCCGGTTGGCAAGAAGATGTGACTCATGTACGCCAGTTTGGAGACCTTCCTGAAGCAGCCCGAAATTATATTCTTCGCATTGAAGAGCTTTCAGGTATCCCTGCTACGTTGGTTGCCATAGGTCCAGGACGCGAACAAACTATTGTTCGCGGAGAGATCTTTTAATACAACAAATCTCTAAAAGTATTGACACTTGTGCTAGACTAGTGTAATATCTAAAATCGTGGTACAAAAACATCTTTCGGGCCATTAGCTCAGTCGGCTAGAGCACCTGACTTTTAATCAGGGTGTCCCGCGTTCGAGTCGCGGATGGCCCACCATTTCAAAAAGTGTTGGTAAGTTGAAGCACTTATCAATATATAATATAAACAGCAAAGACAGTGATTTAGCACAATATGTTAAGTTGCTGTTTTTTTGTTATCTAACTTTGAGGAAGTATTAAACAGTATATTTTAGGAAAATAATAAATAATTTGCTGTAATAGATAAGAAAATGTATTCAAAATTAAGTCTATATATGTTATAGTCATTACGATATAAAGGAATAAAATATTCGTTGCATATAAGTTGCGATTGAAAAAGGCAAACTCAGTGAAAACTGAGGACGCAAAGCTTCGGGTCTTCCACGTTGGGGTGATGATAGCCGAGCCACCAATTTAGAACATTTCGCTTTCTATTTTGGGGGGCGATTTTGTTTTTTAACCGATCAGGTATACTTTCTAGACTTCAAAAGGGCAATTAGAAAACCTTTATATTATAGTGTGGCAATAAAATCTGAGTATGAGAAAGGGAGATAAAGAATGACTAAAATCAAATATCGAATCATTTTATTACTAGTAACAACGGCTTTGATTGTGGGTTCTATTCTGGGTGGGTATAACATTTATAATGTGATAGTAGCAGAAAAAGCGAACATTACACAATATCGCGATACCTTATACGAACAGTTTGATCGGACCGTTAAACTGGAGGTCCAAACTGCTTATAGTTTAGTTCAAGATATCTATGATAGGCAGAAAAAAGGCGAATATACTCCAGAAGAGGCAAAGAAAACGGCAGCGGATCTTGTAAGAAATTTACGTTACGACCAAGAAAACTATTTTTGGATAGATACGACCGATGGAACGAACGTAGTTCTACTAGGGCGAGAAGCTTCTGAAGGGAAATCACGCTATGAGGCTAAGGATAGTGAGGGTATACTTTTTGTTCAGGCGTTTATCGCGAACGGCAAACAAACAGGCGGAGGCTATACGGATTATAGATTTGCAAAGCCAAATCAAACGGAAGCATTACCTAAAAGAAGTTATACCTTATTGTTTGAGCCCTATAATTGGGTGATTGGAACGGGGAACTGGGTTGATGATATTGATGCACTCGTTTTAGCAAAGCAAATGGAACATGAAAAGAAGACTAAACAAAGCATTATTTATACGATTGTCTCTATTTTACTGGCCCTGGGAGTTTCTCTTGTGGCAGGAACCATACTTAGCAATAAAATCTCAAAACAAATTGCCCAAATGGCAACAAATGCCGATGAAATAGCCAAGGGTAATTTAAGAATTGGACAATACGAAAATAATTCTAAAGATGAAATAGGGAATCTTGGTAGAGCTTTCCGGACTATGACCGACAATTTAATTAACCTTGTTCAACAAGTGTCAGCGTCCTCAACTCAAGTTGCAGCATCATCTCAACAATTGAGCGCTGGGGCAGAACAATCCGCCCAAGCGTCACAACAAGTATCGATAGCTATCATGGAGGTTTCCGTTGGTGCAGAAAAACAACTAAATGCTGTTAATGATACATCGGCGATTGTTGAGCAGATGTCAGCGGGGATTCAGCAGATGCTGGAAAACGCCAAAATTGTAGTTAGGTCCTCGGAAAAAACGGCTTTGTCAGCGGCAGAGGGTAGCCAGGCAATCGATAAAACTATGCAACAAATGGTTAATATCGAAAGGACAGTGACAGGGTCTGCAGAAGTGGTCATGAATTTAGGCGAGCGTTCTAAAGAAATCGGACAGATCGTAGATACTATATCAGGTATAGCATCCCAGACCAACCTTCTGGCCTTAAACGCTGCCATCGAAGCTGCGCGAGCCGGTGAGCAAGGGAGAGGTTTTGCTGTTGTTGCTGATGAGGTCCGAAAGTTGGCCGAACAATCACAGGAAGCATCGAAACAGATTGAACTACTGATTAATAGCATTCAACAAGACACACAGAAAGCAGTGCTAGCGATGAACGAGGGAACACATCAGGTTAAACTAGGGACAGAGGTCGCTGGAACGGCAGGACAAGCCTTTAATGAAATATCGAGCTTAATTAATCAGGTTTCTTCACAGATCGGGGAAATTTCTGAGGAAATCCAACAAATGGCTGTGGGGAGCGAAAGAATAGTTTCATCGATTGCAGATATTTATGAGACAAGTCGAGAAATCACGACCCAAACCCAGACTGTGTCTGCGGCAACAGAGGAACAATCGGCATCCGTTGAGGAAATAGCCTCTTCGAGTCAAGTTCTAGCAACCATGGCTGATGAATTGCAAGGAACCTTAAGGAAATTTAATTTCTAACAAATCTATCAGGGATAGGAACGTTGGTCTTAATGGTCCTATCCCTTATGTCTTTTAAGATCTTTGATCATTCTCTAATTCTCACTATTTAAAGGGTAGAGTTTCCTTCGTCGCAAAGTATTGCTTCCGGGAAGGCGACTTCGGAGAAAATTGTATCCTGCAGCAATAATAAATAAAACTTGATTTACAAAGATAGATTAAAAGGTATTGACAGGGTTATAAAGATAGTGTAAAATTCATATTTGTGAGTGTCATTTTTTCAGCAGACAGTAATCGGAAGCCAGAGGCCAGACAGATTTATAAATACAACTAAGGAAGGCTCCATCGATAAGGCTTGGAGCTAGCCGAATTTTTATAAGTCTAATATCCGGCATCTGATGACTGACCACTGAAGCGGCCCGTTGGTCAAGCGGTCTAAGACACCGCCCTTTCACGGCGGTTACACGGGTTCGAATCCCGTACGGGTCACCAATAAACTTATCTTATGCCTCGGTAGCTCAGTCGGTAGAGCAGAGGACTGAAAATCCTCGTGTCGGCGGTTCGATTCCGTCCTGAGGCACCACTTATTATTTAATAAATAAGTGTAAGCACCTAATTATTGCATTTCCTAAGATATTACCTATTAAAAATTAAATATATAATTGGTTCTGTTGATTTCCTTCAAGGAAAAATCAGGACTTTTTTTGTTGTAGCTGAAGGGCTTAAAACTGTAGAATGTAAATCAATTTAAGAGAAACAATAAGAGCGTGAGATTATTGATCATTTATTGATTCTGCTTAGAGCAGTAATAAACACGACAAGGATTAGGTGAGTACTATGCCACTACCAGAGAATAACTTATTGTTTGGTTTTGAGCCAAGGTTAACCGTTGAACAACGTGAGTACGTCAATGCTATTTTTGATAATCAGTTAGTAATGGTGAATGCCAAAGCAGGTACAGGAAAAACTACTCTCGCAGTCGCTTGCGCAAAAATCATTAAGAAACCTTTAACTTATATTTTTAATCCAGTACAAGAATCTTCTATGGGGTTCAGACCTGGTACCCAATCTGAAAAAGAAAGTATTTACTATCAACCGCTTGTGGATGCTCTCTTAGAAATTAATGAAAATCCGACTCAGTGCATTTATAATGAGGAATCATTGGCTAATGAAGCAATGCGCAGAAAAGTAAGTATTAAACGAGCAATGGATGGGGTTTGGTGTTACCCTAAAAGTCCCGTCTTCCTTAGAGGGACAAATCTTAAAGACATGACGATTATTATTGATGAGTGTCAGAACTTTTCTATTCAAGAGTTAAGGAAGATTTTAACTCGTGTTCATGATTCCTGTAAAATTATTTGCATTGGACATTCGGGGCAAATTGACATCCCTGTTTCAAAAAGTGGATTCGTTCCGTATATGGAACACTTTAAAGATCAGCCCTATTGCAAGATTGTTACTTTAACGAAGAACTTCCGTGGGGAATTAGCGAATTGGGCGGATGCCTATCGAGCTCCATAAATCTAGATTGACATATTAGATCTTTGCGCTTATAATTTTCTTTGTTGGGATAAGGGTAGCCGATGGTCTTAAAGAGGCTTAATTGGGCAAAACCCTTGGTAATACATGCGGACGTGGCTCAGCGGTAGAGCATTGGCTTCCCAAGCCGAGGATCGCGAGTTCGAATCTCGTCGTCCGCTCCATTAGAAAATATTAGACATCGCAAGGGATTGCGGTGTTTTTTGTTTGAAACTGGATATAAGAAAATAAGCCCATTGTTTTGAAAATTTACGAAATGGAGCGTATTTGTAATGAATGTAGCCTTTTTCCTTATACCCAAGAAGAACATCGTCTATCTAAAAGACAATGCAACAATGCGTCAAGCGCTAGAGAGGATGGAGTACCACAGTTATTCTGCAGTCCCGCTCATTGATCGTGAGGGGAAATATGTTGGGACGATCACTGAAGGAGATTTGTTGTGGAAGCTTAAAAATACACCGGGTCTCACCTTCGAAAATACGGAGGATATTTTCCTTAGCGAAGTGGAACAACATGTTCAGAATTTGCCGGTAACAATCGATGCTCAAATAGAAGATTTGATTTCAAGAGCGGTGGTACAAAACTTTGTGCCTGTCGTGGACGATCAACAGATTTTTATAGGAATTGTACGCCGACGGGAAATGATTGAATACTGCTCGAAACTCTTGATCCAGCGAAAAGCAGAGGCCACAACATAAGACTGTGACTATTGCCATCTGGATGAGTTCAGACCCAGTGAAAATGACGATGTATCACTAACAAAGGACAACCTCATTCATAGAATAGAGTTTGTCCTTTGTTTTTTAGAAAGTCAGATTTTAAGTTAGCATAGGTGATGAAGACGGTCGCCTTCGCCGAGGGTTGGGAACCAGTCAAGATTACCTTAACTGGAATTCAGGGAAAATCAAGGGTCTTTCATGATGAAATATATTAATAAAAAACAGCTTGATTTCTTTGGAATATTATACTAATATATTCCAAGTAAGGGTGCTCTAGAGGACATCGTTAATAATATATTAGAAAAAAGAGGTGCCAAATTGAACGTTTATAGGGACTTACTGATGCTTTTAATCGAAGATGCTCGAACGAATCTTAATGATAACGCAAGACATAGAGACTTAACAGATCCGAGCATTGTTGAAATGAGTCAAAGATTAGACGGCTTATTGAATGAGTATTATTTAATTACTAATTCGATGCGTATAGCCTCTTAAACTATATTGTAAATGTAAATAGATGACTGACAAACTCCGGGAATAAGGTTGATAGAAGCAGCAGTAAGGATAGAAGCACTAAAATTAACGTGAACGTCCAGGAAATAAGATTGAAAAATTTCGAATTGACATAATCGCCCATAATACTTTTCTTACTGGCTATTAGGACCATGAAGATAAGAATGGGGGGTAAAAGGATTCCGTTAACGACTTGAGTTGTCAACATAACGTGATATAAAGACAAATCAGGCCACAAGACGATTGCTGATCCCAAGACGATGAGGACTGTATACAGACCGAAGAATACGGGGGCTTCTTTAAAGGATTTGCTGATTCCGTGTTCAAAACCAAAGGCCTCGCAGACCGCATACGCGGTACTTAAGGGCAGGACAAACGCAGCCAACATAGAGGCGCCGAGTAAACCAAAGCCGAATAGCAAACTCGCATATTCTCCAGCCAATGGTTTTAACGCGAGAGCAACATCTTTGGCAGTCTCAATCGGGATATTATTGGCGAAGAGGGTTGCTGCAGTGGAAACGATAATAAAGAAGGCAATAAATCCCGTGAAAAAGGTTCCGATTAGTACATCCCAGCGTGTGTAACGATAGTCCTTAGCCGTGATACCTTTGTCGACCACGGAAGACTGGACATAGAACTGCCCCCAGGGGGTAATCGTAGTTCCGATCACTCCGACGATCATCAGCAAAAAAGCTGGGCTACCCGAGAATGTGGGAGTAACGGATTCCATGAAGACTTGAGGCCAGGGTGGCTTGACTATAATCCCAGAGATTACATAACTGAAAAAAGTTAAACATAGAAAGAGAAGGATTTTCTCCATTCTGGCATAATCTGTCTTAACGACTAGCCACCAAATAATGAAGGCCATGACCGGTACGGAGAGATATTTACTCACACCAAAAATTTCAAAGCTTGTAGCGATCCCCGAGAACTCAGAAGCAGTCGTGCCTAGGTTAGCAATCATGAGAACGCTCATCGCAAAAAATGCCCATTTCACTCCGTAGTTTTCTCGAATTAAGTCAGAGAGTCCGCGACCAGTTACGGCACCTGTGCGCGCAGATATTTCTTGAGCTATGGCTAAAAGTACGGTGCTGATAAGCATGACGAAAATAAGTGAGTAGCCGTATTTAGCACCTGCTGCAGCGTAAGTGGCAATTCCACCAGCATCATTATCCGCAAAGGCTGTCACCATTCCTGGCCCCATGATGGTTAAAAACAGGGTAAAACGTGTTTTTAGGTTCATTCACTATGCCCTCCTTTAGCTTGGCGACGGCGGGCAATCAAGGTCGAGTAAATTTCCACGCGAGGGCGATCCGGCATTAATAATTCTAAGACATCGTCCACTGTGATGATGCCTAAGATTTGATCTTGAGAATTCACGACGGGCACCGCCAATAAACCATATTTATGGATGAGATCGGCAAGCTTTTCGTGATCGTCATACGGCGAGATCTTCAAGATTTTAGTATGCATCAAGTCTTTTAAGGTAGTTTCAGGAGAAGCAATAATCAGCTCTCGTAGTGACAGAACTCCTTCCAGAGTTTCCTGTTCATCAACCACATAGAGATAATAAATAGTTTCTGCGTCAGGGGCTAAACGTCTTAATTCGTTAATCGCTTGTTCCGCAGTAAGCCAAAACGGTAAGCCGATATATTCCGTGGTCATAAGCGAACCAGCGGTGTCTTCCTCATATTGCATTAATTCTCGTACATCTTCGGCATCCTCGGACTCCATTAAGTTTAAGAGCTCCTCGGACTTCTGAGAGGACAGCTCACTTAAAATATCAGCGGCTTCATCAGGAGGCATCTCTTCTAGGATATCAGAAGCTCTCTCCTCATCCATCTGATTAATAACTTCAACTTGGGTATCCAGTTCCATCTCAGCTAGGGCATCGATGGCCTGTTGAGAATCAAGGGCATTGAGGAAATTAGCTCGCTGTCTATAGTCCATGCTTTCAACAATGTCTGCAATATCAGCTGGATGAAGTTGGCGTAGTTGTTCTTTTTCTCGAGTGAGTTGGAGAGCTGAGGTTCGATTTTCTAAAGGTTTGATATACTGGCAGCCGACAAATTTATTCTCGACCCGGCTGAGTAAAAACTCAACCCCTAAGCGGCGAAAAAGCCCGCGTACACCGATATCCACCGCAACTAAAACAAGATATTGATGATCTTCATGAGAGACCCAAGACAGTGAGATATCATTGACTCGCACTAACCTTGAGCCTTCTAAGTCAATAATTTGTTTATCTAATAGCCATTTGCCTATAAATGTTTCTTCTTCGTGCAGCGGGCATGTCAGTTGGAGATCAAAATTGGTATCAAGACGCAGCCCATCATGATCCCAAGAAGTTACCAATCCAATAGGAATTAGGTCATGTAACCCTTTGGTGTATCGAATACCTGTAACATGGGGAGAGACACTGTCCCAGCGAATTGCAATATCCAGCAATTTCCCAACACGATGTCCTTTGGCGTCACGAATTGGTTTATTAAGCAGTTGACTGAAATAAAATTCCCCTAAAACTTTCAGGTCGGCCATTTACTTCCCTCCTTTGAGTGACGGAGTCTGGCGCCAACTGTGAAAGTGACTCCGTCCAGTATTAAATGAAGTATGATTGCACATATGATATGGGCCAGAATCCATATAACCACCTCCTTTAAGTTATCTAAAATATGGGAAATCATAAGTGGATAAAGACCTTTATATCAAATAGAAGGTCTATAAACATACGTTATGGACCTCCCTTACTCGTACTATATGCCTGGTTAATATTACAAATAATTCTGGAATTTACTGGGCATTTTTGATACTATATACATGAGTATGATAATCTCATCACGGACAACCCGTGTTTTTAAAAGTAAATTTCATATTGTTTGGGCGGTTAAATATCAGAGAAAAGTGTTGACAGCCGAAGTGGAGGCGTAGCGTGATCCAAGACGTTGCCCAAGAAAGGGGGTTTCAAGATTGCTTTGAAATATGCAGACGATTGGCTGAATTTCTGAAGAAGCAATTAGGGTTCTTACCTTGAGTGTTAGTCGAAAGGAGGGCATAATGAAGCTGGCAAAATCATGCGTGATTAACCCCGCATCCGATGTAGCACTTGTTCTTGGGCACTTAACCTATGCCGCTTGGAAACTCTGGAATGTGGCTAATTATGAACGTAAAACATGGACTGAAGAATTGGGAGTACCCTACCCTAATTGGTACGAGCAAAAAAAACGGCTCAAAGACCATTTCTGGTACAAAAACCTGCCTTCCCAATCAGCCCAAGAGTTGTTACACACCTTGGACGGAGCCTGGATGTCATTCTATAAACTCAAAGAAACTGGTGGAGTAGAAAACCCGAAACCCCCTAAATTTAAGCAGGAAAACTTTAACATGAAATATCTCAAAGATGGCTTTACGGTGCTTTCCGGAAACCGGGTAAGACTTGCCATCCCTAAACAACTCCGAGGGTATTTAAAAGAAAAATTCGACTTTAAGAACACGTTTCTTTATGTAGATGTTCCGAACCATCTACAACTTGAAGTCGAACACGTTAGAAATTTGGAATTTAAGCCGTTGGCAGGTTAAACATCTTCTTCATGCTATGACTAGGGCAATGATTAATTTGGCTGTTGAGCATGGTGTAGAAACGATCATCTTGGGTGATCTGACTGGAATTCGGAAAGAGAAAAACTTTAGTGCCAAGACAAACCAGAAGTTCCACAAGTGGCCGTTTCGGAAAGTGATGGAGCTTATCGGGTATAAGGCAGCCCTAGGCAGGATCGCTGTGTTAAAAATTACCGAAGAGTATTCGTCGCAAACGTGTTCTGTGTGCAAGCCGATACCGAGCCAAGAGAACGCCCGTAAGTCTAACCGCAAATACCGTGGGCTTTATGTGTGTAAGGATTGCGGCACAGTCATAAATGCCGATGTAAATGGTTCAATTAATATCGCCAAAAAGTATCTGGAAACCCAGAACTCAGAACTAACCCTGAGGGCTGAGCAACCAGTAGTGGTGTTGGGCACGCCAAAGATGTACCGGTTTGACGGATGTTCATTTGTCGCCTAGAATCTTGAAGCTCTCCATTTCAATGGAGAGTAGTTCACCACTGCATAGCGTAGAATTTTCTTAGCCACCCTACCTATCAGAAATTTGAATTAGTACACTTCATTATATGTAAGATGAAGCAAATTCGTCAATATTTTTGCTAATAATTTAAATTTAGGCGAATTCATAATTGTTATATCTGTTTTTCTTTTAATTAATCAAGGTGGCTAAAGGCCAATCAACCGAACGATATTAGGCTTTGCCTTTCTCGTTGTCCTTGTGTTATAATCGTGAATGAATTAGATGACGTGAGTATTGAGAGGAGGGTGTTTGGATGGCAAAACACATTCAGACCATTGTGAAGGCTAATCTGAGTTCTACCGTAAAAACTGGAGGGTGTGGCAAGTGTCAGACCTCTTGCCAATCTGCCTGTAAGACTTCTTGCACGGTTGGTAACCAAGTTTGTGTTAAATAAGGTTAATTCATTGTGTTAAACATAGGATATCAGAACCCACCCCGTAGTTGGGGTTGGGTTCTGTTTCTATTTGCTTGGGAAGAGAAGAAAGAGAGGGTCTGGATCTAGATGCTGAATTTATTAAATCATGAGGGATATTCTCTTAAGAAAAATGTTCATAGTTATTGTCAGGGGGATATTTTTATCGCTCATGACGTCAATTCCGGTTCGTTACATTTGCTTGATGAGGGGACATATCGGGTTCTAAAGGCTATTGAAAGCTTACAAGAGAAGGCTGAACTTATTATTCCTGAGGAGGTTTACCGGGTCCTAGATCAATCAGCAACGTCGCTTCTTACGAAGGAAGAACTCGCTGAGATCTTTGAGGAACTGGAAGAACTCTATAAGGAGGGGAGCCTTTTTTCAAACGAGGTAGAGGGGATCATGCCCAATTACCCTGAGAAGCCGGTCGTCAAAGCAATCTGCCTTCATGTAGCCCATGACTGCAATTTGCGCTGCAAGTATTGTTTTGCGGGAACAGGGGCCTTTGGTGGAAGTAGAACTTTGATGAATCTTGAGACGGGTAAAAAGGGTATTGATTTTGTTATAGAGTCGTCGGGGCATAGGGACCATTGTGAAGTTGATTTCTTTGGAGGAGAACCATTACTAAATTTTGGAGTCGTAAAGGACTTAGTCGAATACGGTAAAAAGGCAGCGGCGGTTCTCCATAAAACTATTAAATTTACCCTGACTACGAACGGAGTATTACTGGATGACAAAGTCCAAAGTTTTCTCGAACAAGAGGAGATCAGTGTGGTCTTGAGTCTTGATGGCCGCCCGGAAGTGCATGATCGGATGCGGCCCAATGCCGGTGGTCAGGGAAGTTACGCAAACGTTACACAACGCATCCAACAGTTTGTAAGCAAGCGGACAGATAGTTCTCCCTATGCGTTAGGAACGTATTATTACGTTCGCGGCACCTATACGCATTTCAATTTGGATTTTGATTGCGATGTTTTACACATGGCGGATATAGGGATTAAACAGATCTCAGTAGAGCCCGTCGTGGCAGGGCCGGAGGATGCTTATGCTTTTCAGGAAGGGGATCTAAATAAAATTCGGGAAGCCTATGATCGCCTTGGTGAAGAATTATTAGTGCGCCGTGCCCAAGACCAAGAATTCAATTTCTTCCATTTCAATATCGCCTTGGACCAGGGGCCTTGCTTGAATAAGCGGCTTTCTGGATGCGGAGCGGGACATGAGTATGTGGCAATTTCCCCGGAGGGAGATCTTTATCCCTGTCACCAGTTTGTGGGACAGGAAGACTATAAACTCGGGTCACTCTATGACGAAAACCCTCATCAACTAAAGGCTGAGGTGGTTAAGAGCTTTCGTTCAGCGCATATCTATTCTAAGCCGTCTTGCCGAGAGTGCTGGGCTCGCTTTACCTGTAGTGGGGGGTGCCATGCAGCGAATGTTTCCTTTACCCAAAGCCTGACAGACGTTTATACTCTGGGCTGTGAGCTTCAGAAAAAGCGTTTAGAAGTGGCGCTTTATGTAAAAATTAAAGAATCTCAACAAAACAGAAGGCTATCTCCTGTTCCGGATGTCCGCTGTTAGGTAGTTTGGAGACTAAAGGTTGGATGGTTTGAGAAGACATGTTACAATACTATTTATAAGTAGATGACCAAGGAGGCGAATTGCTTGAAGAAGAAATCACAACGTATTTTTGCAGGAATTCTTGCTGTTCTCATTAGTATTGCAATGGTTGGTTCGGGACTGCTTGTGTTCTTCTTTACTGGAGATGAGCAACCTTACGGCTCGAATGCATCTCCACTGGCTGCCAATACTAAGGCAGGATACCAAGCCCAGAAGTTGCGTATCGATGCGATGGTTGAGCAGGCCAAGAAAGACCCTGAGAATGAACTCCTGCAAACCTCGCTTGGAAATGAGTATTATAACGCAGGGGTCGCTGCTCAAGAGGTCGCCCCCACTGAAGTACAAGAGAACTTTAAACATGCAGTCGAGGTTTACCAGAATGTTTTAAAAACAAAAAAAGATGTCAATATCATGGTTGATATGGCGACATCCGCTTTTTATAGCGAAGATTATGAACTCGCGGAAAAAAGTTACCAAGAGGCGTTAAAGCTAGACCCTAATTTTCTGTTTGGCCTGATCAACTATGGTATTTTTCTATCTCAAGCAAAGCAAGATTGGGCAGGGGCCGTTAATCAGTGGCAGAAAGCTCTTCCTTTAGCTCAGAAGAGTTCGGACAAAGAGCAGATCCAAGCCATGATCAATCAGGCGCAAAGCCAACTGAAAGCTTCAGGGAACCAGGGGCTCTCCAACCCAAACCTGCCATAAATTCTCCAGCGTGCTTCTCAAGGAGGGTTTGAAATTTGTTAACAAGATGTTCACAAAAGCTTTACGCCCTCTTTGCTTTCTTTTGCTATAATTTCTTTATCATGAACGGAGGAACGGTCATTGCATTTTACAACCTTGGCGAGTGGAAGTTCCGGAAACGCAATTCTTGTCGGAGAGAATCATCGACATTTGCTGGTGGATTGTGGGATCAGTGGGAAGAGTTTGTTACATAATCTGTCCGAGTTAAACATAGCGGATTCTGAAATTGAAGGGATTGTGGTTACCCATGAACATGTAGACCATATCCGAGGAGTGGGAGTGATTGCCCGCAAACTAAAGATTCCTATCTATGCTACGAATGGTCTCTGGGAGGTCATGGGCCCTTGCTTGGGAAAGCTTGCTGAAGACCAGCGTATCAAAGTTCGAGATTCTTTTTCCTGTGCGGGACTTGAGGTCTTGCTTTATCCCACATCTCACGATAGTCGGGAAAGTTACGGATTGAAGATATTACGTCCCAAACAAAAGGAAAAAAGACATATGGCAGTTGGAATCGCTACAGACAGTGGACTAATTACTGAAGATATGCATCGTCATTTGAAAGGGTGCGATGCCTTAGTTGTCGAGGCGAACTATGATGAAGAACGGTTAAAGTATGGTCCTTATCCGGCATACCTCAAGAGACGGATCAGCGGGAAATATGGACATCTAGAAAATAAGCAATTAGCGGCAGGTCTCTTAGAGTGGGTTGCAGAGAATACCCAACGGGTTGTGTTAGCCCATCTGAGTGCAGAAAATAATACTCCGGAGATTGCCTTGACCACGGTAAAGCGTATCCTGCGAGACATGAATATCTCGAAAAAGTTCCCAGATCTAGAGATTCAGGTTGCTCCACGGTATACGCCGCATGAACTCATTCGATTAATGGAATAATAGCAATGGGAGGTAGTCATGAGCTATTACAATGACCAAAACAAAAATTCAGGGCGTAGACTCCACTTTTTTTCAACGTTTGCAATTGCATTAATTAGCGCCATCCTAGGCGGGGTCATGGCAGTGGCGTTGGTTCCGTCGATCTATGGAAATAAGCAACAAACACCCTCAACCCAAGTGGTTCTAAATGGTGGAGCAACGACTCCGACCATCGTCACCGATGGAACGACAAATTTTCCGGTCGCTCAGATTGCCAAAGCCACGGGACCAGCGGTTGTCGGAATTGCTAACTTTCGATCGACAGGAGCTTTGTTCGGCGGGGGCGGTCTAACTGAGGTAGGAAGTGGCTCAGGCTTTATTGTTGATGCAGAACATGGCTACATTGTAACGAACAATCATGTCATTGCAGGAGCGGAAAAACTTGTGGTCAGTTTGGCAGATGGACGTAATCTCGATGCCAAACTAGTGGGTGGAGATGAGCGTACAGATCTAGCTGTGGTTCAAATTTCGAATACGAAAGACTTAATTGCTACACAATTGGGGGATTCCTCAAAGCTTCAAGTCGGTGAACCAGTCGTGGCAATTGGAAATCCCGGAGGACAGGAATTTGCCCGTTCTGTGACTACGGGGGTTGTTTCGGCGACCAATAGAATCTTGAATATTCCTGGGGAAGCAAGTTTCAACCTTATCCAAACAGACGCTGCCATCAATCCAGGAAATAGCGGCGGGCCTCTTGTCAATTATCAAGGTATGGTTATTGGAATCAATTCCGCTAAGAATCAGGAACCGGGGTTTGAAGGTATGGGTTTTGCTATCCCGATATCTGATGCGTTGCCGACGATTAAACAACTGATAGAAAAAGGGTATGCCAGTCATCCAGGACTTAATGTTCAGATAGATCCTCGCTATACTGCTGAATATGCCAGTCAACGTGGTTGGCCGGCAGGGGCTTATGTATCCAGAGTAACGGCCGACGGGCCGGCTGAACGTGCGGGAATTCGAGCCGGTGACGTTTTAACGAAGATCAATGATAAGGCTATCAAGAGTTCATTGGAATTAACTCATCAGTTGTTCAAGTATAAACCGGGTGACACGGTTAAGGTTACAGTGTTCCGGGATAATAAGACTGTGGACGTTTCAGTGACCCTGGTGGAAATCAAGTCGCAATAAGTTCTCATCCAAATATAGCTAAAAGCCTGTCACTTAAGTTGTTAAGCAACCTAAGGACAGGCTTTTTTAAATATTTGAAAATTCATAATTGACTAACTATTTATTTTGGGCTTAAAATATAACTGCAGGAATATTTGGGAAATTATTCAATAACAATATTTCAGGACTAACGTTTGTTGAATAATTAAAAAGGGGAAAAAAAGAAGTGTTAAATTCTTACTTAAATATTATTGAAAATAGGTTATCTGAATATTTTAGTATTAAAAAGCATATCAACCTACATAGTCAAGTGATCGATCTGTTCGCAACTCTAGAAATTCACAATGAAAAATATTTTGTCTCTAAAAGCATCAAGCTTTGGCGGGCAGAAAATTATGAGTATGTTTTTTTAAAATCATTCAACGATCTCACTGAACAAACTTTGCAAGAATTTATTAAGTACTTACAAACTTCAATTACATATTTTGTGAAACCACATTCTGATCATATGGAAAGTTTAATAACAGGGGTAATAATTGTCGACCAAGAACCAGATTCTCAGCTCCAAGCTCAAATTAGTTCTTTTCGTTACCGTAAGAACTTCAAGTTGACTTTGGAAGGTTGGGCTGAGATCCGACTAATCCTGGTAATCCCCTCTTCTAATATAGTCATTACCAATAAAAGAGGCAAGGAGGTGAAGAAGTTTTATACTCCGGTCTTCAAGCAAACACAATTAGACAGGGGATTTAACAAACTCAAAAGAATCATTGCTTTTAAAAAAGTGTAAGGAGGTTTTTTGTGAACTCATTAGTATTAATTGTAATTGCTATTATTGCCTTTATAGTCGCTTATTTGACGTATGGTAAATGGTTAGCAGACAAATTTGGCTTGGATCCTGCGAGACCTACTCCAGCCCATACCATGGAAGATGGTGTAGACTATGTCCCGGCAAAAGCGCCGGTTTTATTAGGTCACCATTTCGCTTCGATCGCCGGAGCAGCTCCGATCGTCGGGCCGATTACAGCTGCAACCTTTGGTTGGATTCCAGCTTATCTCTGGATCGTTTTTGGTGGTATCTTTTTTGGTGCTGTGCACGACTTCGGTTCGATCGTAGCTTCAGTTAGGCATAAAGGTAAATCCATAGGCATGGTTATTAACGATACTATGGGTAAGACCGGTAAGCTGTTGTTTAACGTCTTTGCTTGGTTAACCCTTATTTTGGTCATAGCCGTTTTTGCTATTATCATTGCCAAAACTTTTGTGGCCACCCCTCAAGCTGGAACCGCTTCTGTTCTCTTCATGGTCGTTGCCCTATTTTTCGGTTATGGTGTTTATCGTAAAAACTTACCTATGTTTGTTACAACAATAATCGGCGTTGCTCTGCTTTTTGTATGTATTTGGTTGGGAATGATGTACCCTCTTAAACTCTCCTTTAATACTTGGATTACCTTGGAAATGATTTATGTCTTCATCGCTTCCGTTATTCCCGTTTGGGTTTTGCTCCAACCACGTGACTATTTAAACTCTTTTTTACTTTATGCCCTTATTGCCGGATCAGTCATTGGTCTTTTCCTGTACCACCCGACAATTCAGATGACAGCTTATGCAGGTTTTAAAGTCGGATCCAATTATTTATTTCCTGTATTATTTGTCACAATCGCTTGTGGAGCTTTGTCAGGATTTCACTCTTTAGTAGGTTCTGGCACAACTGCTAAACAATTGGACAAAGAAACTGATGCCCGGATCATTGGTTTCGGCGGTATGTTAATTGAATCATTGCTGGCCGTAGTAGCATTAATAACTGCCGTAATGTTGGCCCCGAATGTTTATAAGGAAATTATGACTAATGGTGGCGGAGCTGTTCCTGTCTTTGCTAACGGTACAGCTACTTTCTTGGCCACACTGGGGATTCCTCTGGCTACCGGCAAGGTTTTCGCATCGTTAGTAGTTTCTGCTTTCGCTCTTACCTCATTGGATACAGCCACCCGCTTAGGACGCTATATTTTCCAGGAACTCTTTGAAATGGCCAGCAGTAAAGACCCTCAAGGCGAAACTAAATCTTCCGTAAATAGTTATGTTGCTACGATAATTACCATAATCCCGGGTGCTTATCTTGCTTATAGTGGTCAAGGAATGACTATTTGGCCAATTTTCGGCGCAGCTAACCAATTGCTTGCTGCTTTGGCTCTACTCGCAGTGTCTGTCTGGCTAGTTAAAAGCGGCAAGAGCAGCTTATTTACCCAAATTCCCATGTACTTTATCTTTTCAGTTACTCTTACTGCCTTAGCGCTATTCAGCATTAATAATTTTAAAGCAGGGCATGCTTCACTCGCTATTTTGGCAGTTATTCTCTTTATTTTAGCCATTGTCTTAGTGGCTTTCGCCGTCCAATCCCTGAAGAAATCGAATAATCCTTCTCAGGCCAATGCCAAAGCATAAGGTAATACTGGTGAAAATTAATAGACTTCCTCCTACTTTTAGTGGGAGGATTTTTTTTATACTATCAGACCCCCATGCCGCTTCGCTGCACCACTGATGAATTTCTCGAATGATTCGTATCAATGGAGTCTAAGAAAAAGGCTTATGCAGATTAGTATTTTTAAAGGGTAAAGTTGAACTCTCGACATGAATGCAGTATTATTTAGAGCAAGGGTAAAATTGGCAGAAGCAGGATCATTTAGAGAGAAAGGTTGATAACGAATGGAACACAAATCCTCCTCGAATTTTCTTAAGAATATAATTAACGAGGACTTAAAATTAGGTAAGGTCGATCACATTATCACACGGTTCCCACCGGAGCCCAATGGTTATTTACATATTGGACACGCTAAATCCATCATTTTGAACTTTGAATTGGCGGATGAATTTAAGGGTAAGACCCATCTGCGCTTTGATGACACGAATCCGACCAAAGAGGACACGGAATATGTGGAATCCATCAAGGAAGACGTATTGTGGCTAGGATATGAATGGGACAACTTGTTTTTTGCCTCAGATTACTTTGAGGAAATGTACAGCCGAGCAGTGTTACTGATTAAAAAGGGTAAAGCGTATGCCTGTGATTCCACGGCAGAGGAAATACGGAAAATGCGCGGATCTTTAACGGAAGCAGGACAATCAAGTCCTTACCGCGATCGGTCAGTTGAAGAGAATCTGGCGTTATTTGAGCGCATGCGTCAAGGGGAATTCAAAGACGGACAAAAGGTCTTACGCGCTAAGATAGATATGGCTTCACCCAACATTAATATGCGGGATCCTGTCCTTTACAGGATTGCTCATGCGACCCATCATAATACCGGAGACAAGTGGTGTATCTACCCGATGTATGATTTTGCCCATCCGTTGGAAGATGCTATCGAAGGGGTCACACACTCATTTTGCACGTTGGAATTCGAGGACCATCGCCCTTTGTATGATTGGGTCATTCGGGAATGTGAGATGGAGAAGGTTCCTCACCAATATGAGTTTGCTCGTTTAAATATCACGAATACGGTTATGAGTAAGCGGAAGCTCAAGCAACTAGTTGATGAGCAGGTCGTGGATGGGTGGGATGATCCGCGGATGCCTACCATCTCAGGACTCCGGCGCAGAGGGTATACTGCAGAGGCGATGCGCAACTTCGCGCGGGAAATCGGGGTGGCTAAAGCAGATAGTGTTGTAGACAGCAAAATGCTCGAACATTTTATTCGCGAAGACTTGAAACTAAAGGCTCCAAGAACAATGGCTGTACTCGAGCCGCTAAAGGTGGTCATTACGAATTACCCAGAAGACCAGGTGGAAATGTTAGAGGCTGAAAACAACCCGGAAAATCCAGAAATGGGTACCAGGCAAATTCCCTTTTCACGCGAAGTATATATTGAGCAAGACGATTTTATGGAGAATCCTCCAGCTAAGTATCACAGGCTTTTCCCTGGAAACGAAGTTCGCCTGAAAAATGCCTATTTCATAAAATGTAATGCAGTTGTAAAAGATGAGTTCGGGAAGGTCATTGAACTTCACTGTACCTATGATCCTGAAACTAAGAGCGGGTCAGGCTTTACTGGAAGAAAAGTCAAAGGGACGATTCACTGGGTGGAAGCCTCCCAAGCTGTGCCTACTAAATTCCGTTTATACGAACCTTTGATTTTAGATCAAGACGAGGAAGATGAAACCTCGTTTATGGATCACATTAATCCTAATTCTTTAGAGATCGTTCATGGATTCGTTGAGCCGAATATCAAAGGCTCAAAGCCCCAGGAAAAATTTCAATTCTTCAGACATGGCTATTTTAACGTCGATCCTTTGAATTCAACTCAAGAGCAGCTGGTCTTTAACAGGATTGTGTCTTTGAAGAGTTCCTTTGAATTACTGAAATAAAATGCTTTACAAAAATACCCTAGCCTCAATGAAGCTAGGGTATTCTATTTTTTACTAAATATGCAGTCAAGTGCAAGTCAATGCAAGTCAAGAACCGTCCCCAACTTGCACTAAATTATTCTTTAAATGAACTAAAAAATCCTGAACATTGGTTACTAACGTAGTCACTTCTAATGATCCCCGGAGTGCTCTGGTGCCACCCCGTCGATTTCTACTGTAACAATGCGAGCATCCGGTGCGGATAGAAAAGGCTCTTGGTCAAAATCAGGTTGCTTATAGTTCGGCATTTGGAAGTTCATCCGTCGTCCTCCTTATAAAGTTTCGCTTATTTTGCCCAAATATGAAAAATAAAGTAAAACTATTTCAAGGTAGAGTAGAGTCTATCCTTCGCCGCGAAGTGTTCCTATTGGGATAGGCGGCTTCGGCGATACTCATCCTACGCCGGTAGGTATCCTTTTGGGATCGCGGCTTCGGCGAAACCCTCCACCGGAGGCTTTCGTATCTAAAGTAGTCTCGATGTTCAGCTTTAGCTGAACGAGTTCACTTTGCTTAAAGGTCAAAAAAAGTAGAGGCGGGATTCCCAGCCTCTACTTGTAAAGTATCTTTAAATCAAAACAGCGCCCTTATTTGCGGAAGTCACTAACTTGGCATACCTCGCCAGATAACCAGATTTGACCTTGGGTTCGGGTCTTACCCAAGCCTGACGGCGTTTTTCCAGCTCTTCGTCCGAAACAAGTAACTGAAGAGAACGGTTGGGGATGTTAATAGAGATGAGGTCACCAGGCTCTACGAGGGCGATAGGGCCACCTTCCATAGCTTCAGGAGAGATATGCCCGATACATGCTCCTCGAGTCGCGCCACTGAAACGACCATCTGTGAGCAAAGCAACTTTTAAGCCCATGCCTGTAATGATGGCGGTCGGATTGAGCATCTCTTTCATACCTGGCCCACCTTTAGGGCCTTCATAGCGGATCACCAAGACTTCCCCGTCATGAACCTGTTTGTTTAATAGAGCTTCGAGTACCTCTTCTTCAGAGTTAAACACGAGAGCTGGGCCTTCAAACACGAGCATATCACTTTCTACGGCACTTTCTTTAACGATCGCCGTATCCGGTGCTAGATTTCCGGTTAGAACAGCAATGCCTCCAGTCTGACGATAAGGGTTATCAATCGAATGAATGACATCTGGGCGAGTCGTCTGGGCATTTTCCAAACGATCTCTGAGCGGACCAGAAACTGTTAGCACTTCGGTATGCAGGATACCGGCCTTGTCAAGTTCTTTCATAACGGCACTAATCCCGCCGGCTTCATTAAGATCCTGAAGATGGTGTGTGCCTCCAGGGCTTAATTTGGTGATATAGGGAGTCTTAGCACTGATGGTATCAAAGAGGCTGAGTGGGAGTTCCAGGCCGGCAGCGTGAGCAATCGCTGTGAGATGTAACACCGTGTTGGAAGAGCCACCGATCCCCATATCAAGGGTTATGGCGTTTTCAAAGACTTTTTGGGTCAAGATGTCCCGAGGTTTAATATCTCTTTTCACGAGGTCGACGATTAATGATCCAGAGCGTTTAGCTAACATTTTCCGCGCGCCAGAGTTAGCTGCTGGAATGGTTCCATTGCCAGGTAAGGCGAGACCAAGAACCTCAGTTAAGCAGTTCATAGTATTGGCGGTAAATAGGCCAGCACAGGAGCCATAGCCTGGGCAGGCCGATTGTTCCATGACGTCGAGTTCTTGTGCACTGATCTTGCCACTCTCGTAAAGACCAGCCGCTTCAAACATCTGACTAACACTGATTTCCTTTCCTTGATATCGTCCGGCAAGCATAGGACCGCCACTGACGACAATACAGGGAATATTGAGACGAGCAGCAGCCATGAGCATGCCAGGGACAATTTTATCACAGTTGGGAATTAGGACCAGTCCATCTAAGGCATGTGCTTGAGCAACGGCTTCGATCGAATCTGCAATAAGTTCGCGACTAGGCAAAGAAAAATTCATACCTTTATGCCCCATAGCGATACCGTCACATATTCCAATAGCGGGAACTTCCATGGGAGTCCCGCCCCCAGCTGATACTCCCAGTTTGGCGGATTGGGCTAAATCCTTAAGATGCCCGTGACCAGGGATGATTTCGTTAAAGCCATTGACAATTCCAATCAGGGGCTTCTCCAGATCTTCAGGGGTATAGCCCATAGCATATAACAGGGCACGATGAGCTGCTTTCGTTGAACCCTTTTTGACGATATCACTGCGCAATATAATTCCTCCCCTTTATCCGGCGCTTAAAAGCAATGAGTTAGAAGCTACTCTGACTCAATTTCTATTTTAAATAACAAGCGTCCGAGTTTTATCATTATTATAGTACATAGCGCAGGGCTGTCAAGCCGCTAAAAGAATGATGAAACATGGATCTTAAGGTATATTATGGAACATATCCATAATATGGAGATGATATAAGAGATAGTGTGGGATATAGTTATATTTATAGTAATGTTCTGCGGGATGCAAGTCTCAGACATAGTGCAACCCCTTTTGTATTTGGTAATATGTGTAATCGATTACATATATTAAGCATATACACTTGTGCATGTTTTGCCGATAATTAAGTAGCTAGCACCTATAAGGTCGTTCTAGAAATAATTGTATCCCTATCTGTAGATAGGGATGAAAAATCAATTGGAAGAAAGGAAGAAGGAAAGATTGAAAAACAAAATAGTTCTTGTACTTTTTTTGGCTTTTATGACACTTTTCGTTGCTACTTCTGCTCAAGCATCGCTGGGGGATGTTCTGCTGAAGTTAGGGTCTAGCGGACCGGATGTTGTAGAGTTACAGACGAAACTTAATTACGTGGGTTTTAATGTCGGCAAAGCGGATGGTATTTTTGGTAATATGACCCAACAGGGAGTTATGACATTTCAAAAGGATAATGGTTTGACTGTGGATGGGCTTGTTGGACCCATGACTGCAAAGTCGCTTAATACAGTTTTTTTAGAAAAGCAGCGTCAGAAAAAAATCTCAGATATCCTTAGCACTTCGAAACAATATCTTGGTGTAAAGTATCAATGGGGAGGATCGACCCCTCAAACTGGTTTTGACTGCTCTGGATTTGTTTCCTATGTATTTAGTCAGAATGGAATTACTTTGCCGAGGATTTCGCGTGATCAATACACAGTAGGGTCTGGGGTGGCTTTTGAAAATCTCCAACCGGGCGATTTAGTGTTTTTCTCATTTGCTGGGAACGGTGTCGTCGATCATGACGGAATATATCTTGGTGGTGGACAATTTATCAATGCTTCGTCGTCTAAAGGGGTTACGGTCTATGCGATCGGACCTTACTGGAAATCCGTTTATGTTGGAGCGAGACGCGTATTATAAGTCGAGGAGTATTTATTAGAACGAAATAAAGAAAATCTTAGGGATTAGTCTTTGGGGAATTTTATCCGTCCTCAGACTAATCCCTTTTTTATTTAGCAAATTTATCTCTAGATAACTCGACTAGAAATTTCACCTAATTGTGCCATAGTCACTGCAATCAAATCGGTAGGGCACAGAAAGAGCTGGAGTCCACGTAATCCGGCACTGAGGGAGATTCTTTCATGCTTAGTGATGTCAGAGTCTATAAAGACAGGATAGTGTTTCTTCATTCCAATGGGGGAAACTCCACCTCGTATATACCCAGTCAGCGGTTGGACCTCTTTAAGGGAGACAACTTCAACTTTCTTATTTCTGCTAAGTATGGCTAGGGCTTTGAGTTGGAGTTCATGGTCTCCTGGGATACAGGCGACAATCACTCCGGTTTTATCCCCTCGAGCAACTAAGGTTTTATAAACTTGCTCGATGGGTAGACCTACCTTCTGGGCGACACTAATCGCAGAGAGGTCGGATTCATCAACGAGGTATTCTTTTAATTCATAAGGTATCTTGCTTTGATCAAGAATACGAGCAGCGTTTGTTTTAAGAGACATTTTATCATCCCCCTCTTCTAAACTTGATCTATAATAACTCTTTTAGGGCAGAAAAACCATAGTTACTCTCTTCTCTCAATCTTTGCAGTTTTGTTAAAAACGACCTATTTTAATTTATATCAGCATCATCATCATGCTGGGTTATAACTTTGCGTATGCCCAGTGGTCGTTTTTGCTACCGATGCAAACAATGCAAAACTTTTCTAGTGACGGTGCGAAATACTTTGGTTATATGGCTGGCTTTAACGGATTGGTTGTTATGCTTTTCACCCCTATTGTTACAAAAATAACTGAAGGGATGATAAGTATGCGTCGAATGGTCCTCGGCGGATTGCTTTATGCCCTTGGTTTTGGGATGCTGGGAGGGTTTTTACGTTCACAATCGGCGAAATAGTTTTAGCGATTAGTGTAATGCCTTTTATTGTCAATTTCACGCCAGTTTCGCATGGAGGGAGAATGAATTCCGTCATCCCTATGATGTTTGGCCTGGGGAATACCCTAGGCCCAGTAGGTATGGGGTATGCGCTCACATATGTTAATATAGACACTGGCTGGATGTTAATCGGGGTTTCAACGTTTATCTTCTCGTTATTTATGTTGAGTTTAGAAAAGTTCGAGGGGAAAAAAACTGTACCACCTATTAGTACTCAAGTTATGGACGTAAGATAGTACTAAAAATTGTGGGAGTAGGAAGTTCTTCTTTCCTTTGCTTTTCTTTTTATCCGGTTATCCCTATAATAGAAGTTAAAGCCTACAGGATAATTAAGTAAAGCCAGTTATTAACTAAGGGTAGTCAGGAAATTTATGTCGAAGAGAGGGAGGGCCAGTTTTGGAACAATTGAGGGTTCTCGTGTTCTCCGCTTCGTTCGGAAATGGGCATTTGCGGGCAGCGGAAGCTGTTATTGAAGGTATCCTAATTAAAGATCCTTCCGCAAAAATTATTCACTTAGATTTTGGGGACTTCTTAAATAAACCGATTAACACGATCATTAAAAGTGTATATAGTGAGATAATCAAGTATGTTCCCAAACTTTGGGGAAAACTCTATTATAAAACTGCTCAAGTCCAACCCAAATCGATGAGTCAACGTCTGCTGAGCAGGTTGGGGCGAAGTAATTTCCTCGAGTATATTAACGAGTTCAAACCGGATTTTATTGTCTGTACTTATCCAACGGTCTCCTCAATCCTAGCCCAACTAAGGACCGAAAACTTGCTGCAAATTCCGATTGTCACTATAATCACGGACTATACAGTGCATAGTCATTGGGTTCATCCGGGCGTCGATTGCTACATTGTCTCCTGTGAAGAGGTTAAAGAGAGTTTGTTGTCCTGGGGAATTAAAGCACATAGTATTCGTGTGACGGGAATACCAGTAAGCCTAAGTTTCGAAGCGGATTTAGATCGAGGGCACATTCTTGTTAAGTTAGGATTAAAGCACGATCTCCCTACTTTTTTAGTGATGGGAGGATCATATGGAGTTTTGAAAAGTGCAAAAAGAATCTGTAAGAAACTCGCGGATTCTTTGATTCCAGTCCAAGTAATTGTTGTCTGTGGGAAAAATGAGAAATTATATCGCTCTTTGGAAACAGTGATTGCTCAGGCTCGTAATCCAATAATACGGTTAAAATATGTTCATAATGTTGAAGAATTGATGTCAGTTTCCCATCTGATTATTACTAAAGCGGGTGGCTTAACTGTTTCCGAGGCGTTAAGGAAGCATTTGCCCTTGCTTATCTACAAGCCTATTCCAGGGCAAGAAGAAGAAAATGCTCATTTTGTACAAAGTATTGGCGCAGGACTTGTAGCAGAGAACGAATTCGAATTAGGACAGTTCTTAAGCCATTTCTTAAGGAATCCTAAGGAACTAGAAATAATGCGCCAAAAAGCATCCGTCGCTTTAATCGGTCATTCCACGGAGCGTGCTGTCGAGGATATTCTTCAAATAGTGTTAGACAATAAGAAAGAAGCAAAGTATTGATAACTCAATCTTTGCTTCTTTCTTATTGTCCGCTACTTTCCTAGAGTCCTCTCCAATAGTCTGGACGAAGTCGTTCAAGCGCCTGGTTCTCTATCACACTATCGAGGGTTTTTAAAAGGTTGGTCCGGTCATCAGGAAGCGTGGCACGGAGGGGCAGGTAGTTAGAGGCGTGATTACTTCTGAAAACACAGTGGCTAACGTCTAGCAGTTCGAGGAGGGTTCGGAGCTCGGATAGGGATTCGAAGGGAGAGAGTAGTTGAAAGGTACCGCGTTAAATTTAAAAAATCAAAAATAGGAAAAATAAAGTAAGGGCCAAACATCGCCAAAATAAAGTAATCTTGACGTTGACATGTGATCATAAAAATCATATAATAAGTTCATGGGGATTCGCTAATTTGTTTTATTTTTTAAGTAGTTTTTGCATAATAACAATAAGTGGGTGAGAGTATGAATTCAAAGCATATGCAAGCGATTCGTGATATGCTCAATCATTTGGAACCTAAACATAAAGCATTGCCTTATCTAGAGTTAGACTCTATGATGCTCGCGCAGGTGGTTGAAGTCGCTCAAAGGGTTAGTCAAAACGATATCAATCCTACTCATATTCAGAATTGGGTTAGGCGCAAATACTTACCTAATCCAAAGAAGAAAAAGTATAATCGCGAACAAGTCGCAACTATTTTTCTAATTAATGATTTACGGGATATCGTTTCATTGGAAGAGGTATCCAATTTATTAGGTTATGTCAACGAAAGCCTTTTAGATACTTCGGATGACCGAATTAATCCTACTAAACTTTATCGCTACTATAGTGAAATTTTTGATCGGTCTCAAATAGACTGGCAGAAGTCTCTTCAGGATCTAGAGAAGGAAGTCGACGAAACGCTAGCGGGAGAGGAAATAGCGGAGGCCGATCGGGAAAAAGTAGCTATCACGCTGGTTATTCTAAATCTATTGGCGAGAGCCAATTTATATAAACAGATAGTTAAGCAGTGGTTAAATAATCTAGACCATTAAATTTAGATAAGAAGGAGGAGATCGTTGTGCCGCAAAGTTTAATTATTTCGCTGATTTTGCTCGGAGTTTTTTTGTTGGCGCTGGAAATGTTCATTGTCCCTGGATTTGGGGTCAGCGGGATTCTGGGGATGGCAGCCTTAATTACGGGAATCTTTTTGGTGACAAACTCGTTGCTAGAAGGCTTGCTCTACACGGGAGGTGCGCTAATTGTTTTAGGACTCATCACCTACTGGAGTTTTCGTTCCCCTCGGACTCGACGACTGTGGCAGAAGTTCTCTTTAAGTACACGCCAAACCTTAAAGGGAGGTTATGTTGCTCCTAAAGTTCAATATGAAACGTATCTAGGGCGAACTGGGATAGCGATTACCCAGTTGCGCCCAGCCGGTACGGCTGATTTTGATGGTGAGTTTTTAGATGTTGTTACTGAAGGGGGGTATATTGGACATGGAACTGGGATTAAAATAATCGCAGTTGAAGGGACTAGGATTATTGTTAGGGAAGAAAAAACAAAAACACTATAAGGAGGTGAAGCTCGGTTACGCCGAGCATTGAATGGAAACATTAATTGTGCCGTTAGTAATACTTTTTCTTGGGTTTGTACTTTTAAGTGTGATTCTTTCGTTTATTCCTGTAGGGCTCTGGATTTCGGCATTAGCAGCAGGGGTTAACGTCGGGATCTTCAACCTGATTGGTATGCGGTTACGTCGGGTGGTTCCGTCAAAAATCGTAAATCCTTTGATTAAAGGACATAAAGCAGGTTTACCGATTACAACAGACCAACTTGAAGCCCACTATCTGGCAGGCGGAAATGTCGACAGGGTTGTCAATGCCTTAATTGCGGCTGAACGAGCAGCTATTCCGCTTCAGTTTGAACGGGCTGCAGCTATTGATCTAGCAGGCCGAGATGTTCTTCAAGCCGTCCAAATGTCGGTTAACCCTAAAGTCATTGAAACTCCGGTTGTTTCTGCCGTAGCGCAAAATGGAATTGAGCTTAGGGTTAAAGCTAAGGTCACTGTACGAGCCAATATTGATCGACTTGTCGGTGGTGCAGGCGAAGAAACAGTTATTGCCCGTGTTGGGGAAGGAATTGTCACGAGTATCGGGTCTTCAGTGTCCCATAAAGCCGTCTTAGAAAAGCCGGAGTTGATTTCTCAAACGGTGTTAGCCAAAGGGTTAGATGCGGGGACTGCGTTCGAAATCTTATCGATTGATATGGCGGATGTCGATGTCGGTAAAAACATTGGAGCGCAGCTTCAGATGGACCAAGCCGAAGCAGATAAACGCATTGCTCAAGCCAAGGCAGAGGAACGCCGCGCTATGGCTGTGGCGAAGGAACAAGAAATGAAGGCATCGGTTGAAGAGATGCGAGCCAAGGTTGTTGAAGCAGAAGCTGAAGTACCTAGAGCAATGGCTCAAGCTTTGCGTGAAGGCAAGCTAGGCGTTATGGATTATTACAACATGCAAAATATTATCTCGGACACTCAGATGAGAGGCAACATTGCCCAGACGGGTAAAGCGGATTCAGGCACTGATAGCCTAACGAAGAAGTAGGTGGGATCATGTCGGGCTTAACGGTTGTAATTATCATTTGGGTTATTTACCAGGTGGGTGTCTCCCTTATGAAGAAGGGTAAGCAACAAACTCCAAGAAATTTTCCTGACCCATTTAAACTTCCGGATGGTCGTTCTATTAAAGAGGCTATTCAGGGAGCCTCCCAAGGATCATGGCGGGAGCAGCTCAAGCAGGCCTTGGAAAATGGCCCTTACCAAGCGGGATCCTTGGAATCGAATAAACCCATGGGTTTTGAGGAAAACAAGGAATATTATGTAGAAACAGAAGGTACCCAGGGAATCGAGGGAACTCAAGGAGTCGAGGGAACCAGTGACTACGTAGGAATACTTGGAAGTAAGGCATATAAGAATGCTGAAGAGACTCCCAGTGAGGAATGGACCAGGAATCCCACAGGTTTATGTGGCGCTTCTCTTGCTCTGACGAAAAGAGAACTTGTCCAAGGGGTTATGTGGGCAGAAATTTTAGGAAAGCCGAGAGCTATGCGACCTTTCAGGGGACCACGCTTATAGAGGCTTTAAGCCGGAGGTAATTACCCTATTGAACACAAAGCGTCACGATAGAAACCGCAGGATAAATCCTGTGGTTTCTATTTATTTTTGTATATCGAGGATAATGTTGGATAATTTCCAAGAACTTTTGCCACACTAAGGATGCATTAAACAAAGTGAGGTGAGGGTATGAAAGTTCACGTTAGACCTTGGGCGTTAGTAATCGCCATCGGACTAATTGCCAGCATTGCTCTGTCCGGGTTTGCCTATGCGGCTTTAGGGGATCGGTTGCTTGGCAGGGGAAGCAAAGGCTCAGAAGTAATTGAGCTGCAAAAGAAGTTAACACAGTTGGGTTATACTCTCGGGAAAGCTGACGGAAAGTTCGGCTCCAAAACAGAGGCGGCAGTTCGACGTTTCCAAAAGGAACACGGATTAAGAGTAGATGGGTTGGCAGGAACACAAACTATTAAGGAATTGAAACGCCTTACCGGGCAGAGCACAAATGCTTCTGGAAAGGCTGTGGGTTATAAAAACACTGACACTAACCTTTTAGCTCGTACAGTCAATGCAGAGGCAAGAGGGGAACCTTATATAGGTCAGGTTGCGGTAGCTGCGGTGATTCTCAATCGAATTGCAGATCCCGCATTTCCTAAAACAATTGCTGACATTGTTTATCAGCCTAGGGCTTTTTCAAGCGTGGATGATGGACAAATTAACTTACCCCCTTCGGCATCCGCAATTCGGGCTGCCCAAGAGGCGATAAATGGATCAGATCCTTCAGGAGGAGCACTTTTCTTTTTTGCTCCTGCCAAGACGAAAAACAAATTCATTTGGTCAAGGCCTCAGATTAAACAAATTGGGAATCACATTTTTACGAAGTAGGGGGGGGACAGGCATGCACAGGAAATTTTGGATCGGTGCTTTAACACTAGCTTTTGTAATTTCATTAGGCTGGGGTGTGAGTGAATACCGTCAGGCAGAAAAATATCGTCTTGCTGACGAAAATAATAATCGACGAGCATTGACCGATTTTGCAAGTCACCTTGACCAGTTAGAGACTGATCTGGCCAAAGGAGATGTTGCCAGCAATCCAGCTCAAAAGATCCTCTACTTAAGTCAAGTGTCAAGTAAAAGTGATTCAGCCCTTAAAGACTTTGCTCAAATTCCTGCCGAGCAGGCTGGGCTGAGTTATGTAGGTCAGTTTTTAACACAATCCGGTGATTTTGCCAAGAATTTGGCACAGAGGATTGCCGGTGGGGGAACGATTTCCGCAGAGGAAGAAAAGACCTTAAGAGACATGCATGAACGGCTGATGCCAGTCAATCAAAAAGTACAAGATTTGATCACTAGAATAGATACTGAAAATTTAGTTTGGACAGATCCAGAGCCAACCCTAAGGCAACGGCTCGGTTTTGGAACACAAGTTGCAGAAGCGTCTGCAGATGGCAGTGAAACCCTTTCAAAATCAGTACGGTCCGGATTGGATCAGTTGGATGCGAGCTTGCAGAAGCTTCCGCCATTTTCGTATACTGGAGAATACGCTACACGAGTTGTAGAAAAACCCTTAGGTCTCCCAGCTGGGGAAGTAACCCGCGATCAGGCTCTAGCTAAGGCACGAGATTTTTTAAGCAAAATTGGTTATGCCAATACAACGCCAGCATTTGATGGAGAGACTCAGGGTGAGCTTGGCGGGTATAAGTGGAAGATCAATGAAGCTTATATGGAAGTAAGCCGCCAAGGTGGTGTTATAACCTTATTTCGCGATCAACGCTCTATTGAACCAAGAACTATAAGTGCCGAGGAGGCTGCCAAAAAGGCCAATGCTGCTTTACAAAGTTTAGGTTGGCAACTGGTGATCACTTCAAGTGAGGATTTCGGTTCTTATGTTCAATTTGACGCAGTCGTTGAAGAAAATGGCATAAGAATTTATCCTGATAAAGTACGTCTGATGATCGCTTTAGACAACGGTAAACTAGTTGGATTAGATACAGTACCCTATTACGCATTCCATCATTCCCGAACCTTCCCCAAGAAACTGACCATGGATCAAATCCTGCGCAAGTTGCGACCGAATTTCCAGGTCGTCGAGAGTCGCTTGGCGGTCATTGTTAAGAGTGGAAATCAAGAGATTTATTGTTATGAGTTCCGAGGTCGATATCAGGGCGAGGAATATCTCCTATACCTAAATGCTGCAACGGGTGTTGAAGAGAATATCCGAAGGATCATTAAGACACCGCGTGGGGAATATCTTAAGTAAAAAGTAAAATTAAAAAGTAAAAAGTAACGAGCGCTCCTAAAAACTAAAACATGCTGTACTAACTGTACTATACTTACAGTTAGGCACGGAATAAGCGAGAGGGAAGTGTCCCTCTCGCTCTTGAATATGAGATTATGGGAATAATCAGAGTAAAGAAGATTTGGTTGGTACCAAGGGCTGGCCAGACCCGAAAAAGGACGTTCGAGATTAGAACACCGCCATGAACCTTCCAGAAAGTTTTAATATCTGCCTAGTATAAAAAAGGAGTTTGTTCAAGTTAGCGAGAATAGGCACCTTATATTACATAATCCTGTTCAAAGAGTAGGGGGTTGTCGGATGAAAGTTACGCCATTTACCCTAGAAAGATTCTTTTCGCAAACCGAGTTTAATGCGCGTTATCATCTTGCTTCCAGTGCAATCATGGCATGGTCGTTGCGTGAGTTTCTCAGTATGGCCAATGATCCAGATTTGCAATTTAGTCTGTTTGCTACACGGTTGGGATATACTGAACCTGAGGGAATACCCGATTTGCGACGGGAAATCTCACGTCTATATGCTGTTCCTACAGATCTGAACAATATCTTCGTGACCATTGGGGCGATTGAAGCTAATTATCTCTTGCTAAGTACTTTACTGAAACCTGGCGATCGGTTTATCGTCCAAACCCCATTTTACCAACAACTGGCTCAAGTCGGCATGGACTTAGGGGCAACCGCATTATTCTGGCTGCATCACAACGATAAGGGGTTTGAACTTCAAGAGTTTGAAATTCTCTTAGAACAAAAACCAACGCTTGTCATGTTGAATACTCCTCATAATCCAACCGGGTTTGAATTCTCTCCAGGTGAAATGAGGCGAATTGCCAATTTGTGTTCTGAACGAGGAATTTTACTCATTGCTGATGAAGTCTATCGGGAACTCAGTGATACACTTCTGCCCGCAATGTGGGAATACTCTTCACAAGCAGTCAGCATCGGAAGCATGTCCAAAGCCTATGGCTTAGCGGGTCTTAGAGTAGGCTGGATAGTAGGACCTCCAGAGATCATTGAGCGCTGCGCTGATAAGCGTGATTACACGTCGCTGTGCTCACCTGTGATAGGACAACACTTAGCCCTAACAGCACTAAAGCATCGCACTAAGATTTGGGAACGCAATCGACAACTGCGCCAGAAAAATATTACGCTACTGGAAAACATGATTAAAAATAACCCTAACCTTAGATGGCAAAAACCAGAGGCAGGGGTGGTCGCTTGGATAGGCTACTCTCAGAAAATTCCCTCTGAACAATTAGCGTGGGACTTACATAAGCGAGGGGTCCTTGTAGCACCAGGAATTTTCTTCGGCGAAGAAGGTCACTTCCGCCTAGGCTTCGGAGGGAATACCAGTGAACTAGAAGCCGGCCTAGCAATCCTTGCGGATTACTTTAAGGAATTATAGATACTTCAGATGTAAGTCAAGGATGCAAGTCAAGAACCGTCCCTAACTTGCACTCTTACTTGCATTCTAACATGCATTTGTCTGCGCCCTTCCAGCAAGCGAATTTGCGTCAAAGACGCAAACAGCTCCCAGAGTGTCTGAACGTCGTTCTAACTCCCGTCGACCCAAGCTAGAGGAAGTTTCTTTGCTTAGAGAGCACGATTAGTGGAATTGCGTCAATGAGCGCAGGCGACGAGGCGTTAAGAAACGCAACGGGACTTGTCCATGGATGGACTGATGCCGCGGTGCCAAGGATGGCAAGGAGCGGCGCACATTCAGAAAGCCCAGAGGTTTTGCGTTTTAGTCTCGGCGCCAAGCGAATAGCAATGGATCACGATAGTCTCCTGTACGATAGTCTCCGGTGGAGAGTATCGCCGAAGCCGTGATCCCAAAAGAAATACTTATCGGCGTAGGATGTGCGAACGTGCAAATAAACTTCCTCTCCCGAAAGGAGCAACCTATGCGCAAAAAAGCGACCATTTATATTCACGGAAAGCAAAAATACCCCGAAGGACACGAAGACCAGCAAGAATTGAGTGCAGAAGGTATTATTTATGAACGAAACGGTGCATTCTATGTGCTATATAAAGAATCAGGAAATAATAGTATGGGACTTGAAGAAGTGACCACCTTATTAACCCTTAAAGAAGGGGCAGTTGCCTTAAATCGTAAAGGCGCGGTCGAGCTATCCCAAGAGTATAGAAAGGGTGTCCTTAATCGTAGTGTTTATACTACTTGTTACGGGAAGATTCTGCTGAGTGTTTTACCGCACTGCGTGGAGTATGACTTGACAGTCCGTGGGGGACGTATTAGTCTAGACTATGACCTTTTTGTCGATGATAAGTTGGTCAGCCATAATGAATTGTTGCTAAACATAAAGGAGGACATCCCCGAATGAGTCTCTACGAGAACATAAAAGTAAAAATAATGGATAATTTGGTACAAGCATCTAATACAGCGAAAGCCGCAGGGGAGTTAAACTTTGAAGAATTGCCCACGTTTGTCTTAGAAGAACCTAGAGAAAGACAACACGGTGATCTAGCGACAAATCTGGCGATGGTATTGGCTAAACAAGCCAAACGTTCTCCGCGGGATATAGCTAATACTCTTATTAAACATATAGACAAAACGGAGACATGGATAGAAGCGTCTGAAATTGCTGGAGCAGGATTTATTAACTTTCGCTTGAATCCGCTCTGGCTTACGGGCGTTATTGGTGAGGTATTAAAGGCCGGTAAAAACTATGGGCAAGTGGATATTGGAAAAGGCCAAAAGATACAAGTGGAATTTGTGAGCGCAAACCCTACAGGGTTGCTTCACATGGGCAATGCTCGTGGGGCAGCACTAGGAGACAGCCTTGCCTCATTACTAACAATGGCTGGGTATGAAGTCTCCCGCGAATTTTATATTAACGATGCGGGAAATCAAATACATAATTTTGCCTTATCGCTAGAGTCCAGATATTTACAACAACTAGGTCAAGACGCGGCTTTCCCAGAAGGCGGATATCATGGTGAGGATTTGATCGATACAGTAAAAGGCCTGATTGCCAAAGTAGGGGATAAGTACCTTTCTGTTGAATCGGGGTTAAGACGTGAGTTTTTAGTGAGATATGCCTTAGATGAAAAAATGCGGAATATCCGGGAAACGCTAGAGGATTTTGGGGTCAAATATGATGTTTGGTTTAACGAACAATCCTTGCATGATTCAGGGGCCGTTCGTTTAACTATGGAGGAACTCGAGAAAAAAGGATATATTTACGAAAGCGAAGGTGCACACTGGCTTAAATCCACATTATTTGGGGATGAAAAAGATGAAGTGGTCATTAGGAGCAATGGAGCACCGACCTATTTTGCTGCAGATATTGCGTACCACCGCAATAAGTTCGAGCGAGGATTTAATCGAGTCATCAATATTTGGGGAGCGGATCATCATGGACATGTTGCTCGGATGAAAGGAGCGATGACCGCCTTAGGCCATGACGCAGATAATCTGCAAGTCATTTTAATGCAACTTGTGCGCTTGATCCAAAATGGCGAAGTTGTGAAAATGTCCAAACGCTCTGGCCAGTATATTACGTTACGCGAGTTAATGGACGAAGTTGGCAAGGATGCAGCGCGTTTTTTCTTTAATCTACGAGACCCAGACTCTACCGTGGATTTTGATATGGATCTAGCAAGAGCGCAGTCGTCGGATAACCCAGTTTACTATGTGCAATATGCACATGCTAGATTATGTAGTATTCTGCGGCAAGCTGAAGAACTGGGTGATACTACAACCCCTGCCTCTGAAGAGGAATTACAAAGCTTAGACAGCACAGAAGAGCGGGATCTACTCAAGAAGATGGCTGACTTACCGAGCGAGGTCATCATAGCGGCACGTTTAATGGAACCCCATCGTTTAGCACGGTATGTACTTGACTTGGCGGGTCTTTTCCATACGTTCTATAACAGCCAGAGAGTCCTTGTTGAGGATGAAGGACTTAGAAGGGCTCGTTTAAGCTTAGTACGGGCGGTAAAACAAATTGTGAGTAATGTATTGGACGTTTTAGGCGTATCAGCACCTGAAAGAATGTAAATTAGGTTTAAATAATGTTTAAACAAACGATAAGCAGGAAATATTTAGGGGTGGGCCGAATATAGTGATATTCAAAACGACGAAGGGCGGTGGAGTTTTGACCCACTCTTTGAGCAAAAAAGACAAACCAACCGAAGCAGATATAGCTTATGAAGTACTGAAGGCTCAAGGTAACCCCATGCATTATCAAAATTTAATTGAAGTAGTACTGCAACGCTTAGGGATTTCCCAAGAGGCAATACGGATTGCGGCGGCACTTACCCAGATTAATCTTGACACACGCTTTACGTTTCTCGGGAGAGGGGAATGGGGTCTAAAAGTCTGGGAACCTTCGAAGGTTAACCGTCGGTCGCCTTCGGTAACCTTGATAAACAAAGCATCAGTCGATGAAGAAGACAAGACAGACTCAGAAGAACTAGAAGAGGATTCCTTGGACGAAGATGGATCTGACACAGACGAAATATTTGATGAAGCGGATGAGGGGCAACGCGGGGAAAAATGGTAGTCATAGTATATCTAATGGAAAGGTCTACTGGTGATGAACATGTCTCCAAAAGAGAGTAAGAGTTACAGTGCTCCAATGGTCTATAAATCGTTTGCGATTTTAAAAGAAGTTGCTAAAGCTCAAGGGACTTTAGGTGTTAGCGATATTTCGAGACAATTAAATTTTAATAAAAGCACTGTTTACGGTGTTACTCAGGCCTTTCTCGATTTAGGTGTATTACGTCAGGATGAATCAACTAAGAAATTTAGGCTGGGACCTGCTTTGATACAGCTCAGTAATCAGTCGTTAGCTTCGGTCAGTTTAAAGGATATTGCACGTTCTTTTATGATGAAATTAGCCCAGGATTTCGCTGGGACGGTATTCTTGGGCTGTTTTGATGAGTATGGGATAACAATTATTGAAAAGGTTGATAGCCCGGAAGATTTAAAGATATCGGCTCCTGTAGGGACTAGACTTCCTTTCTTTTCTGGATCAGCTGCAAAATCCTTTTTAGCAAATTTAGATGAAACGATTCAGAGAAGGATAATCACAGAAAAGGTACTACCAAAGTTCACCAATAAAACGATAAATAATATTGAAGACTATCTGGCTGATCTTAAGCAAGTACGAAAACAGGGCTATGCCACTGATTTTGAAGAATATATTCATGGCGTTAATGCTGTTAGCGTGCCGTTAGTTGATATCCGTGGCACATTATTAGGCGCGATATGGATTGTAGGATTCAGTAATTCCTTTACGAAGGACAAGATGCAACAAGCTGCAGTGGCTGCCATGGAATCCGCTAAACAAATAACCCGCATAATTGGTTAGCTAGATATTGAGCTTTAGAATTTATAAAGACAATAGAAATAACCCCGTCTTTTCAGGCGGGGTTATTTCTATTGTTTTTTAGCTCAAACAATAACTAGTTATTGTATAAAATTACTGAAACAGTTGAGAAGCAAAAGCTGCTTATTGGTAAATTCGAGGTCTGATTTCTATATGAATGGTTGATTTCGACTTTTGGGAAGAAAAATCGAACTATTCACAGGGGAAATTCGACTGTTCGTTATAAGATATAGTATTTGTTTTGCCTGCATGTTAAAATAGTATAAAGGAGAGAACGACTGTTTCCTATGGGAAACAAGACAACAATTTAACGTTTTTTATTGAGTTATGAACGAAACCTAATTTCTTAATTTTAAGGAGGGATTTGAATGTACCTACCTGATTTTGATTATTATATGCCGGATAGTCTAGCAGAGGCCTGCGAAGCGCTCGCTCGTTTTGGTTCCAATGCCAAGGTCTTATCCGGAGGGACGGACATTATTTCAAAAATGAAAAGTGGACTGCTCAGCCCTGAAATTCTGGTTTCCCTAAAGAAATTAGACGAGCTGACAAAAATTGAGTTTGTTGCAGGAAAAGGGGTCGTCATTGGGGCAAGAGCCACTCACAATGACCTCGTTAATTCTAGCCTTTTAAATGAAAAATACCTTTCCATTTCGGAGGCTGCGCATCATATGGCAGCCAACCAAATCCGAAATATCGGCACCGTCGGTGGAAATCTTTGTAATGCAGTGCCGTCCGCTGACCTACCTCCAATTTTGATCGCTTTGGGGGCGACCATTAAGCTCGTTGGAAGCAACGGCGAACGAACCATGCTCTTAGAAGAGTTCTTCCTAGGTCCGGTTAAGACGTTGATCGCCCCGGATGAGATTTTAACAGAAATCGTGATTCCTGATCAACCCACCACGGGTAGTACGTATCTTAAATTCGGGTTGCGTCGATCGGGGGCTTTAGCCGTCGTTGGCCTAGCCGTGGCCGTCACCGTAACGGGAGAAACGCTTCAAGACGTGCGTATCGCTATTGGAGCTGCTGCACCAATCCCCATGCGTGCCCGAGAAACGGAGAACTTTCTGCGCGGAAAAACCATTTGTGATGAGCTACTAGCCGAAGCAGGGGTGATTGCGGCAAGTGAAAGCAAACCCATTTCTGATCTTCGGGGTTCGGCGGAATATCGTCGTGACCTAGTCCGCGTTTTTACCAAGCGAGCGTTGCGTAAGGCAATCAATGAGGGGCATGTATAAGGAAGGAGGGGAAAGAATGTCACAGGTTATTACGGATAAAGAGGGTATAAAACATTATATGATCACCCTAAATGTCAACGGGGATGATTATACACGGGTCGTTAAAGCGAACACGATGCTGGTTAATGTCTTGCGAGATGAACTCGATCTTACTGGGACCAAAAAAGGCTGTGAACTTGGCAATTGTGGTTCATGCACGGTTCTCCTCGATGGCAAACCCGTTAATTCATGCCTGATTTTGGCCATCGAGGCAGACGGACGAACCATTACGACGATTGAAGGAATCTCTGAGAGTTCTGAGTTAGATAAAGTTCAGGAATCGTTTATTAATAATGGAGCAATCCAGTGTGGATATTGTACCCCAGGAATGGTGCTTTCGGCCAAGGCTTTGTTAACTAGAAATCCCCATCCCAACGAGCATGAAGTCCGTGAAGCGATTGCTGGTAACCTTTGCCGATGTACTGGCTTTGTGAACATTGTGAAGGCGGTTCTCAAAGCCTCAGAAGAATCGAATGAAAATGAGGTGATAAGCCATGATTGATGATTATGCAGTCATCGGCAAAAGCGTGCCTAAAATAGATGGTCGGGAAAAAGTCACTGGAGCCGCAAAATATACGGGTGACTTAAAATTTCCGAATATGTTGTTTGGGAAAATTTTAGGCAGTCCTTATGCTCATGCCAAGATCTTAAGTATTGATACGGCGGAGGCTGAAAAACTGCCGGGTGTAAAAGCCGTTATTACGCATAAGGACGTACCCACCCTTAAATATGGGATTAGTCCAGCTCGTTGGGATGAAAACATCTTTTGCAGTGACAAGGTCCGTTTTGTCGGTGACAAAGTGGCAGCTGTCGCATGCATTGATGAGGAAACCTGCTATAAGGCCTTGAAACTAATTAAAGTTGAGTACGAGGTCCTACCCGCCGTGCTTGATCCACTGCATGCGATGGACGAAGGAGCTCCGCAGGTTCACGAAGAGTATCCCCGCAATATCAATACTGAAATTCATCAAAATTTCGGTGACGTAGAGAAAGCGTTTGCTGAGGCGTACTATGTCCGAACCGATTACTTTGTAGGACAGCGCACCTACCAGTCGCCCATTGAGCCGCATTCGGCCATTTCTAGTTGGAAGGATAACAAGCTGACGATTTACTCCAGCACTCAGTCGCCCCATTATTTCCAACACTACATTGCCCGGGAGTTCGGGCTAAAAATGGGGGATGTCCGGATTATAAAGACTTACGTCGGGGGAGGCTTCGGCGGGAAACTAGAACCGACCGGCCTGGAGTTTGCCGGGGCTGTGCTCTCCAAACTAACCGGTCGTCCGGTCAAAACCTTCTATGACAGGCATGAAATGTTTGCCCATAATCGCGGCCGTCATAGGGAGTACATGGAAATGACCTCTGGGGTTGACAAAGACGGTAAACTGCTCGGCGTGTATGCCAACTTCGTGATGGACGGAGGGGCTTATACTAGCTTGGGGATCGCCAGTGCTTACTATGCCGGTGCCCTGCTGACCCTTACGTATGAATTTGAGAATTACAAATGGGATTTGCATAGGGTTTATACGAACCTGCCAGCCTGCGGGGCCCAACGGGGTCATGGAGCACCCCAACCTAAGTATGCCTTTGAAAGTCATTTAGATAACATTGCCAAGGCTATAGGCATAGATCCTTTGGATATTCGACTTCGTAACGCCCGTCGGCCCAACACGGTGACCCCGAATGAGTTCATCATTAATTCTTGTGAGTTAAAAGCGTGTCTGGAAAAAGCGGGTGAAATCTCAGGGTGGCGTGAGAAAAAAGGGAATCTACCTCAGGGAAGAGGTATTGGGATTGCCACGGGAAGTTTTGTCTCGGGTGCTGGTTATCCCATTTACCGGACCGACCTACCGCAAGCTTCTGCCATGATCAAGGTCAATGAGGACGGTAGTGCGGCGACACTCTATACCGGTGCGACAGATATTGGCCAAGGGTCAGATACAGTCCTCTGTCAGATGGCGGCAGAGGCGATGGGATACCGCTACGAAAACATGAAGATCATTGCGGCTGATACTGAAACAACGCCCCATGATTTTGGCGCCTATGCCAGCCGTCAGACCTTAATGTCGGGTACGGCTGTTAAGAGGGCAGGCGAGGAAATCAAAAAACAGGTTCTGGACATGGCCTCCACGTTGATGAACTTACCGCCTGAAGACCTAGAATGTCGAGAAGGGATTATTTTCTCGATATCTCGTCCTAAGGCTAACACGCTAACCTTTGAGGAAGTGGCCCGTCGTTTCTTTGTCCTACGGGGTCTTCTCTTAGGCCGTGGAGTCTACTCTGTTCCCCGCTTAGGGGGGACATTCAAAGGAGCCGCAGTAGGTACCTCGCCAGCTTATAGCTATTGTGCTCAGATTAGCGAGGTTCAAATCGACGAGGAAACGGGTGAAATCGATGTTCGTGAAGTGTGGGATGTCCATGATTGTGGGAAGGTGATCAACCCTATGCTTCTGCACGGGCAGGTACATGGAGCCCTGTATATGGGCATGGGAGAGTCGATCTGGGAACAGGTCTTGTTTGATGATCAGGGACGAATTCTTAACCCCAATCTCGGCGAATATAGATTACCTACCGCACTCGACATGCCTCAGATTCATTCCGAATTAGTCGACAGCTATGAGCCGGCTGGACCATGGGGGGTAAAGGAAGTCGGTGAAGGAGCAACCAATCCGACCATGGGTTGTTTCTCGAACGCCATCTTTGATGCGATGGGTGTGAGAATCAATAGTTTGCCACTCACTTATGAAAAAGTCTGGCGCGCTATGAAAGAAAAGCGTGAGGGCAAAACAGAAGCCTGAGGTCAGAAGCAGAGGTTAGAAATCAAAGGTTGAGGCGCGTAGTTCGAGTTAATTATGATGAATATATCAAAAAAAGTGGCAGCCTAAACTAAAAAAATTATACCCTAAATATGAAATCTCTTCATACATTTTTATAACACTTGCTTTTTGTTTTCTTATTTTCCGGAGAAAAGCTGGTGTTTTTTATTTTGAGCATTAATTCTCGTTGATCTTTGGCAAAGAGGGCCAAGAACCTCGGCGAATTTAGGGAGAGATATATTCCGATATTATGTAGATAAGTCGAAGACGAAATTCTTGAACGAGTAAATAAACTTGGAATTGGCCCCCAGGGTTTAGGTGGAACTCAAACAGCAATGGCAGTATTTATTGAAACCTATCCCACTCATATTGCCGGTATGCCGGTTGCTGTGAATATAAACTGTCATGCGGCACGCCATAAGTATATTGAAATGAGTGGCAGAGAGACCATAGTAACTGAGGGGAATCAGATTATTCAGACTCCCTTGACCAAGGACAAGGTTGCAGGTTTAAAGGCCGGTGATTCTGTGTTAATAAGCGGAACTATCTACACGGGAAGGGATGCGGCACACAAAAAGATAGTGGAAGCTATTTGAAATTAAAGATTTCCCAGTTGTCGTTATTGTTGATAGTCAGGGGAATAATTATTACGAGAGCGCTAAAGCCAAGTACAGAAGAGTCTAGGAAATTAGATTGGATAATAATTGAGCTAGCCGTTTGAATGCGTTTACCTTGACATCCTTGACAAGTCTAGCTAAAATAGAACAGTGAGATAAAGAAAAATAGCGAGACACCTATTGAATCGTTGCCCGAGTTGTACCTATACACCAAAACATAGTCTTTCTGACAGGAAAAATAAAAGCTAGTGCGGTTCTCGGACTAGCTTTATTTATGTGTTTTGTTGCAGAAGATAGTCTTGTAAGATAGTCTACTGCTTGAGAAATAGAGGAACTCCGTTTACATTTAAAGGTCTGAAAGGAAATGGTAAAGCGCATGACAAAATTTATTTTCGTAACGGGCGGCGTTGTGTCTTCCCTAGGAAAGGGAATTACAGCGGCATCCCTGGGTTGCCTTCTTAAAAATAGGGGTTTCAAAGTGGCAATACAAAAATTTGATCCCTATATTAATATTGACCCTGGAACAATGAGCCCATATCAACACGGTGAAGTGTTTGTTACGGATGATGGAGCGGAAACAGATCTGGATTTGGGTCACTATGAGCGCTTTATTGATGTTCCAGTTTCAAAAAACAGCAATGTTACCACCGGTAAGGTCTACTGGTCGGTCATCCGAAAGGAACGTAAGGGTGATTATCTAGGCGGGACTGTTCAAGTCATACCTCATATTACGAATGAAATCAAAGAGCGGATCTACCGTGTAGCGCGAGAAAGCCATCCAGACTTCGTGATCACTGAGATCGGCGGAACGGTGGGGGACATTGAATCCCTACCTTTTCTTGAAGCAATCCGGCAGATGAAGAATGATATTGGGCGGGAGAATGTCGTTTATATTCATGTGACCCTAGTCCCTTATTTAGCGATGTCTGGTGAATTAAAAACAAAACCGACACAGCACTCGGTTAAGGAATTACGGGGAATCGGCATTCAACCATCGATCATCGTTTGTCGTACAGAGAAAGCCCTAGCCAAGGACATGAAGGAAAAGTTAGCTTTACTATGTGATGTAGACTTAGAAGCGGTTGTTCAATGTTTGGATGCATCGACTATTTATGAAGTCCCCCTTAAACTCCAAGCAGAAGGGCTTGACGATATTGTCCTGCGCTGCGCAGGTCTAGAAGCCCCTCCGGCAGATATGGCCGAGTGGAAGGTAATGGTGGAGAGAATTAAATCTCCGACGAGGGAAATCGAGATTGCGATTGTTGGCAAATACGTGGAACTCCCTGATGCCTACCTAAGTGTGGCAGAGGCTTTACGGTCAGCAGGGACTGAGCACGGCGCTAAAGTAAAAGTTCGCTGGATTAATTCGGAAAATATTGAGGAAGAATCGGCCGAAAAGTACTTAGAAGGCGTTGATGGAATCCTTGTCCCCGGAGGATTTGGTAACCGGGGCATTGAAGGGAAAATCGAAGCAATCCGGTATGCTAGAGAACAAAAGACTCCATTTCTAGGGATTTGCCTTGGGATGCAAACAGCCATCATAGAAGTTGCGCGCAATCTCTGTGGTATGGAACGTGCAAATAGTACAGAATTTGATGCAGACACACCTTTCCCGGTCATTGATATTCTCCCAGAGCAGAAGGACATCGAAGAAAAAGGCGGCACCATGCGCTTAGGTATTTCTCCTGCGAAATTAGTTGAGGGAAGTATTGCATACGATGCATATCAGGATCAAGTTATTTACGAACGCCATCGTCATCGCTATGAGGTCAATAATCAATTCCGAACTCAACTTGAGGAAGCCGGTTTGAGGTTCTCGGGCACATCCTTAGATGGACGTCTGGTAGAAATTGCTGAGTTCCCAGATCATCCCTGGTTTGTTGCCTCCCAGTTCCATCCCGAATTCAAGTCTCGGCCGAACCGAGCACATCCACTTTTCAGAGAATTTATACGTGCTACGCTAGGGGGACTTGTGTGACACAGCGCTCAGTCATACGACGCAGAGCAAACTAACCGTGTAAGCTCCTAAAGTAAGAACGGGGTTCCCGCCAAATTCGCCATCCTTGGCTCAGTTGGCGGCTTCGCACGTCCTGTGCTCAGCCCCGTATCTGGGGTCGCTTACACGGAAGTTTGCTAGTCTGCTTTCGTAAAGACGTCGCGCTCTGTCACACTGCGTCCCGGGCTTGGAACGGTTTGGTCTGCTTTGGAGATAGTTAGAATCCGGACGCAAGTTGGGGACTGTTCTGGTATTTCCGGGTTTGATTTCACACTTGTAAAATACTGCGTCCGTCTCTGGGGTTGCTTGGAACGGGAGAAAGGTGCAAACCTTGACATCTCGATGTACATATATGTGGAAATCATGGAATTTGACCTAGAAGAGTTCTGCTAAACCTGGATTAAAGGTCTGGCATGAACTCTTCCTGTATAATAGCGAGTTACTGATTAAGGGAGCAAGACCATGGCAAGAATGGAGAGAGGAAGGGGGACTGAAGCGGATGCCCTATGTTGCAAGATGGATCAATAAAAATGAACATATGAGATTTAACGCTTTTTTAGCTAAAGACCCTAAAGGACACGTGCTCCAATCGTGGGAATGGGGAGAGATTAAGAGCAGGACTGGCTGGGTACCCTGGCGTTTGATAGTGGAAGAAAACAATGAGATCGTTGCTGCGGTCTCTATTCTTGAACGAAAAATACCGGTTGTAGGGATTCCTATTTTTTACGCTTCACGAGGGCCGATACTCAACTTAAAAAATAGTGCATTATTAGACTTAATTTTAAAGGAAATTAAAAAGTTAGCTAAGGCTCGAGGGGCTATTTTCTTAAAAATTGATCCGGATGTATCTTCTTCAGAAAAAGAACTGGAGCAGTATTTGCTTTCGAGAGGATTCAGATCTGCTGAGAGCGGCAAGGGCTTCGAGGGGGTTCAACCAAAGTATGTGTTTCGGCTAGATATTTCTCCAGATGAAGCAACCCTGCTCGCAAATATGCAACAGAAAACACGCTATAACATCCGTCTTGCCCAGAAAAAGGGGGTTCAGATCAGGCGAGGAAAACGAGAAGATTTGCCGGAATTTTATAGAGTATTGAAAGAAACGACAGAGCGTGACCGCTTTTTGGTGCGGGCTTATTCTTATTTTGAAGACCTTTATGATTCCTTGGTCCCAGCGGGCTTAGGAGAATTATTTATTGCCGAATATGAAGGGAATATTGTAGCCGGAACCTTGGCATTTGTCATAGGGGATAAGGCTTGGTACATATACGGGGCTTCCTCAAACGCTCACCGCAATGTCATGCCGAACTATTTAATTCAGTGGGAAATGATTCGGTGGGCAAAATCCCTGGGCTGTACTCTCTATGATTTTCGGGGGGTGCCCGGACATTTAACGGAAGATAATCCGCTGTATGGGCTTTATCGATTTAAGAAGGGATTTAACGGAGAGTATACAGAGTTCATTGGAGAGTGGGACCTAGTGTATCGCCCCATGGTTTATTTTCTTTGGAACCATCTAGAGCCTATCTATTCTGATCTGTTAAAGGGATTAATCGCTAAACTTCGGCGAGTGCGGAGGGGATAACGCAATGGCTGGGACTTGGATTGAAGTGGACCTAGATTCCTTAGTCGGAAATTATCAAGAAGTCATTAAGCATCTTCGTCCCGGCTCAAGATGTATGGCAGTTGTAAAATCTGATGCTTATGGCTTGGGGGCGATTGAAGTTGCGCATTCCTTACAACGTGCCGGATGTGATGCATTTGCGGTCACGAGAGTAGAAGAAGGGCTAATCTTACGTGAGCACGGAATTGAGGGACTCATTCTAGTTTTGGGACCCACCCTGAAGGAAGAATGGCCCATGGCTATCGCGGCAAAGTTACAGCTAACAATGACTGAACTAGCCTGGATTGCGGAGTTAAATGAAACGGGTTCGAAATTGGAATTGCAGCTTGATCAGCCAATCCAGATTCATCTGAAGGTAGAGACTGGATTGGGGAGAACTGGGTTCCGGTTCTCTGAACTTGAAGAGCTTTGTATTGTCTTGTCTAAATCCAATCATATTCAGGTTGTGGGAGTATATACTCATTTTTCCAGGGCTGCCCAAAGGGATAAACGCTATACTCTAGAGCAGTATGAACGCTTTAAGTCTTTCACGGCCCGTTTAGAGGAACTAGGAATTCATCCTACTTGGAAGCACGTCTGTAACAGCGCTGCGTTTCTCGACTATCCTGAATGGCATCATGATTTTGTGCGCATCGGGACTCTTTTGATCGGGCATTATCCAGGGCCAGGTTTTTCGGGAAAATTAACCTTGCGTGATCCTTGGCTTGCTAAAAGCCGGATTGTTCATCTGCGCAAAGTCACTAAAGGAACCTATGTGGGATATCAAAGTATTTATCGGACGAAGAAAGCTACACAGCTGGCGGTGATCCCTGTGGGATATGCAGATGGATTTGGGGTAGCTCCACATTTTGTCCCCCAAGGCTGGATAGATTTTAGTAAAATTATTTTCAAGAATTTTGTTGCTTTGTTTGGTATTTATCTCGGTCAGGAAAGGGTAGAGCTCCAAGGTCGGACGGTTCAAGTTGCTGGAAAAATCGGAATGCAGCTTACGGTAATTGATGTGGGGATGCAGGAATGCTCGTTGGGGGATGATGTGAGGATTCCCCTGCGTAGAACCGTAGCAAATCCACGTATTCTTAGGAAATACAGACAAGATGGACAAATATTGTCAGAGAGAATTTTAGAAGAAGGAATTTCAGTAGAACATAAAGAATATTCATTTCTTAGAGAATAAGAAACTTGCGTTATCATAAGAGGGGGTTAAGGGGTGGCAAAAGTTCTTATCGTAGACGACCAATTGGGTGTGCGTCGTCTACTCTTTGAGACCTTCAGGGAAGATCAACATGAGGTTGAAATGGCTGCCAATGGTACGGAGGCTGTTCAGTTACTTAAGACCTTTAAGCCTGACCTCATCTTAATGGACATGAAAATGCCAGGAATGAACGGGCTAGAAACATTAGGACAAATTCGTGCAATAGACCGTCAAGTTGGCGTGATTATGATGACCGCCTACGGTGATGCACAGAATATGGAACAAGCTAAGGATCTTGGGATTCTCTATTATATGAGTAAACCCTTTGATATATTTGACCTTAGAAAACGGGTAAAGGAAATATTACAAACTTCGTAGCTTTACGACAATAGTTTCGCCGCTTACTGCTCGCTTTTTTTGTTAATCAAAAGGCAGGAAATTCTTTATGCATGACGAAGTATATGCAGTAGGAAGAGGTGGGAATTATGATTCTAACAACAAACTCAACAATTGCTATGCAGTGCTCCCAATGTGGAGAGCTAGAATTTCATGCCCTCTCTCTCTTTGCATTTTCTCGACCAGGACGTAAGAATCTGCATTGCAGTTGTGGTTTTCAGTCTATGTCGGTAACCAGTCGTAACAGTCAGCAGTTCAATGTTGCTTATGATTGTGCCTACTGTGGGGAGACCCATTATTTAAGATTAAACCGACATGCCATTTGGGGGAGAGACGCTTTGCCGCTCACTTGCCCCGACGTAGGCGCTTCGGTCGGATATATAGGGCCAAAGCAGAAGGTTAACCACGCTTGTCATGAACGTGAAAAATCCATGGAATTGGCAGTAGAGCTAGGTTATGAGGAAGAGTTTGAAAATCCGGAAGTGATGCTTTGGATTTTAGATCATCTTCATCGTCTCGCAAAGCAAGGAGATTTAGGATGTGCCTGTGGAAACCATCAGTTAACCTTTGAATTGTTGCCGGATCGCATAGAACTTTATTGTGAATGCTGTGAAGCAGTAGGAGTGGTCTATGCGGACAGCTCAGATAATGTTCGTCAATTTGAAGGTATAAATTCCTTATATTTGAAGGAGAATAAAACTTGGCTTATTAACAGTCCGTTACGGGGACAACATATTTCAAGAAAAATTGAGGAGGAAAAAAAATGGCGTTAGTATCGATGATTGAATTATTAGACAGGGCTCAAAAAGAACGTTATGCAGTAGGGGCATTTAATTGCAACAATATGGAGATTGTCCAGGCTATCGTGGCTGCTGCTGAGGCTGAAAAGGCTCCCGTTATTATTCAAGCAAGTCAAGGCGCGATTAAGTATGCTGGAATTGAATATATTACCGCGTTAACAAAACTGGCGGCAGAAAAGGCAAGCGTACCTATAGCTCTGCATCTTGATCATGGAACGAGTTTCGCACAGGTTATGCAGTGTGCGCGAAACGGATTTTCTTCCGTGATGATCGATGGTTCCAAACTCGCGTTAGAAGACAACATTGCTTTGACCAACAAAGTAATCGAGGCAGTTCGACTTTTAGGGGTTTCAGTAGAGGCAGAATTGGGTAAAATAGGTGGAACGGAAGATGATATTACCGTAGACGAGCGAGAGGCGTTATTTACGGACCCGGCTGAAGCAGAGTACTTTGTTCAAGCGACAAAGGTAGATGCCTTAGCAATAGCTATCGGGACAGCTCATGGTCAATATAAAGGGATTCCGAAACTCGACTTTGAACGGCTAACAAAAATTAGAGAAAGAGTTTCAACGCCCCTTGTATTGCATGGTTCCTCCGGAGTTCCAGATGATGCACTGCGTGAAGCGATTTCACGGGGTGTCTGCAAAGTAAACATTGACACAAATATCCGCGAAGCGTTTGTATGGGCTGCTCGCCAAGTCCTTGAAGGGGACGCCAAAGAAATTGACCCGCGCAAAATGTTGGGTCCTGCTCGAGAAGCTGCAACCAAAATAATCCGCGAGAAAATTCGAATTTTTGGAAGCAACGGGAAAGCATAAAAGAAAGAAGGCAATAGAATGCAGTTTTTTTTAGACTCTGCAAATATCGGAGAAATAAAGCAAGCTTGGGATATGGGAGTTATCGCAGGCCTTACGACAAACCCCAGTTTAGTTGCTAAAGAAGGACAGGACTTCCACGAGCTTCTAAACACGATCATTGGGATTGTGGACGGCCCGATCAGTGCAGAAGTGATAGCCCTTGATCATGAAGGGATGTTACAGGAAGCACATGTGTTAGCGGGGATTCACCCAAACATTGTGATTAAGGTTCCGATGACGGAAGATGGTCTTAAAACTGTTAAAGTATTAGCGTCTGAGCAAATCAAAACGAATGTCACACTCGTATTTACAGCGAATCAAGCGTTACTAGCAGCACGGGCAGGTGCAACCTATGTAAGTCCTTTTCTAGGCCGACTAGACGACATCGGTGAAAATGGACTCAACCTGTTGGCTGATATATGTGATATTTACCAAGTACATGGTATCGAAACAAAAACTATTGCGGCTAGTATTCGGAACCCAGTCCATGTAACGGAATCCGCGAAAATCGGAGCTGATTTTGCAACGATTCCCTTTGGAGTTTTAAGACAGCTATTTCGTCATCCTTTAACAGAAGCTGGGATCGAAAAGTTTTTAGCAGACTGGAATAAAAGATAACTATACTGTTCGATTAATACTGCTAGTAAGGTTAAGGTTATAAACGACATCAAACATTGGCATCTGCTTGTCTGAAACCAGATAGATAGATGCCAATGTTTCTATCTATATCAAAAGGATTCTAGACCATTAAGGTGGTTGAAAACTCTTTTAAAGTATGTCACAATAATAGTATAGGCGATCAATGTGATAACATAATTAAGGATTACTTACATAGAAGCAACTCGTTTGTTTAAGTCAGCTAAGTAGAAATAAAGGGTAATACTATTGGTTAATTTAAGGAGGAATCGAAAATGGAAAGAGAACTAACGATGGAATTTGCTAGAGTGACAGAGGCTGCGGCGCTAGCTTCGGCCCGTTGGGTAGGGTTAGGAGATAAGATAGCCGCTGATAATGCTGCTGTTGAAGCAATGCGGGCAGTTTTTAACACAATTCACATGGATGGTACAGTGGTAATCGGCGAAGGGGAAATGGACGAGGCCCCGATGCTTTACATTGGGGAACGTGTCGGAAATGGAGACAGTCCGGAATTGGATGTTGCAGTTGATCCACTAGAGGGCACCAATAGTTGTGCGAAAGGAGTGGCAGGGGCGATTGCCGTTGTGGCGATTGCCAAGAGGGGCTGCTTACTTCACGCTCCAGATATGTATATGGATAAGATCGCGGTAGGTCCTGCTGCTGTTGGGAAGATAAGTTTAGATGCCACAGTGCGTGAAAACGTCTCGAATGTAGCTAAAGCGTTGGGGAAAGCTATGAAAGACATAACGGTCGTCATTTTGGATCGTCCACGTCATCAGAAATTGATTCAAGATGTGCGTGATTGCGGAGCGCGGGTTCGGCTTATTACCGATGGGGATGTTTCTCCGGCTGTGGCCTGTGCGTTTGAAGATACGGGAGTCGATATGATGATGGGAGTTGGCGGAGCGCCTGAAGGGGTCCTAGCAGCCGCAGCCCTGCGTTGTATGGGCGGGGAAATGCAAGGCCGCCTGTGGCCGGAAAACGAAGAAGACGTCGCCAGAGCTAAAGCCTTAGGGATTGAGGACGTCCAAAAATTATTAACGATGGATGACTTGGTAAGTACGGATGATGTCTTCTTTGCAGCGACTGGGATTACAGAAGGCCCCTTACTACGTGCTGTAACCTATACCTCTAAAGGTGCATTGACTCACACTGTTGTCATTCGAGGGAAAACGGGGACAGTTCGCTTTATTGAAGCACGTCACTGCTTTGACAAGAAGCCAGATTATGCTATGAAGGGCTGTTAAATAGGCCACCAACAAGATCCTTGACCAGCGGATACTATTTGTGCTAGAATAGTAAGAGTTGACTGGAATTTTGTCATGAGCAGGCGTGGTCAAGAAAGCTGCGCCTTGATCTAAACGGGAAAGAGGTGAAGACATGAAAGAAAAAATTCACCCGAAATACGAACAAACCACGGTGACATGTGCTTGCGGAGAAGTCATTCCTACAGGCAGCACAAGAATGAACATAAAAGTGGAAATCTGTTCGAAGTGCCATCCCTTCTATACCGGGGTACAGCGGTTTGTCGATGCAGGCGGACGGGTTGATCGGTTTAAAAAGAAATATGGGATGTAAACAACGGCCTGCGGTCGTTGCTGGTGGAAAAGCAGAGCGCAAGCTCTGCTTTTTGCGTAAATGTCAATTGCGAAGCTCGATGTTCGATGCGCGAGGCGCGAGCCAGATATAGCCCTCGTGCATCGTGCCTAGAGCCTCGAATTAAACCTTCGAGCCTCGCACCTCGCGCCTCGTGCCTCGATATAAATATAATAGATTCAGATTAAAGAACTTACGTAATTTTTGAGGTGTAAAAATGTTAGAAAAACTTTATGAGATTGAACGAAAATACGATGAATTGACGGAACTTCTTAGTGATCCGGAAATTATCAAGAATCAGAGTGAGTGGCAAAAATATGCTAAGGCACAGGCCGGCATGACAAATCTTGTCACAGCCTTTAGGGAATACCAGGGAGTAAAGCGTGAGCTTGAGGAAACGGAAACTATACTTCAGGAAAAATTAGACTCTGAAATGCGAGATATGGCGGAGCAAGAGAGAGGTCAATTGCAGATCCAAATACAGGAACTAGAAGAACAGATCCGTGTCCTGCTTTTACCCAAAGATCCCTTAGATGAGAAGAACGTCATCATGGAAATTAGAGCAGGGGCAGGAGGGGATGAAGCAGCCTTGTTTGCCGGAGATCTCTATAGAATGTATACTCGATATGCAGAAGCACAGGGCTGGAAAACGGAAGTTCTAAGTGCTAGCTATTCAGATGCGGGTGGTTATAAGGAAATCATTGTGCTTATGGAAGGGCATGGTGCCTATAGCAAATTAAAGTTTGAGAGTGGCGTGCACCGCGTTCAACGGATCCCTGCAACGGAGTCGCAAGGCAGGATTCATACCTCTACGGCGACGGTTGCAGTTCTTCCTGAAGCAGAAGAAGTGGAAGTATCCATTAATCCCAATGACCTGCGCATCGATGTTTATTGTTCTAGTGGACCGGGTGGACAGTGCGTGAATACCACCCAATCAGCAGTACGAGTTACCCATCTGCCTACAGGGATTATTGCGTCTTGCCAAGATGAAAAATCCCAACTTAAGAACAAAGAGAAAGCGTTACGCGTCTTACGGGCTAGAATATTAGAGAAAGCTCAAGAAGAGGCGAGTGGTGAACAGGCTTCTGAACGCCGAAGCCAAGTAGGCACAGGAGATCGGAGCGAGCGGATCAGAACGTTTAACTTCCCACAAGGACGGGTTACAGACCATCGCATAGGCCTTACCTTACATCGCTTGGAGACAATCTTAACAGGTGATCTGGATGAAATTATCCAAGCCTTGAATTCATCGGATCAAGCAGAACGGTTAAAGGCCGAAATCCAATAATCGAGATTCGAACTACGAACATCGAACATCGAACATCGAGTAGGGGGCTTTGTAGTTTTGAAGGTAATTGACAGTCTGCGTTGGGGCGAAGCGCGGCTCACAGAAAAAGGGATTACAAATGCTCGCTTTGATGCAGACATGTTGTTGGCTTGGGTTTTAAATGTTTCCCGACCCCAACTCTATCTGGACGGGGACCGAAATTTGTCTGAGTTAGAGGAGGCAGATTTTCGGGGGGGGATTTTCCGTCGCGCCGGGAACGAACCTCTCCAATACATCTTAAAGCGGCAGGAGTTTATGGGACTTTCTTTCTACGTCGACGAACGGGTGCTAATCCCGCGTGCGGACAGTGAGATTTTAGTCGAGAAGTGGCTCGAGGTTGTAAGACAAGAAGACGAGCGGCAAGAAAGAAAGATCAAGGTTGCGGATCTTTGTACTGGAAGCGGGGCTCTTGCTATTTCAATGGCGCATTATTATCCTAAGGCGGAAGTGGTTGGAACTGATCTTTCGTCTGACGCACTGGAAGTGGCACGACAGAATGCTCAGAGTTTGGGTGTCTCGGTGCAATGGCGTCAGGGGGACTTTTTGGAACCTATTTTAGGTCAACTTTGGGATTATATTATTACGAATCCTCCCTATGTTTCTAAGGAGGAGTATAAGCAGTGTGATCCGGAGATTTTCAGAGAACCCTCCATGGCCTTTTTAGGAGGACAAGACGGTTTAGATTATTATCGCCGTCTGGCAGAAAGTGTGCGATCTATACTAAATCCTAAGGGGAAGCTGCTAATGGAAATTGGTTGTGATCAAGCGGAGGCGGTTTGTATGCTTTTCCAGATGAGGGGTTTTGAAACACAGGTTTTCCCGGATCTGGCAGGGAGAGACCGGGTGATCATAGCGAGGTGACAAAGATGCTAACAAAACGGAGTTATATAGATAGAATCCACCCAGAAGTCGAATTGTTAAGAGAAGGGTCAGAATGGCTGCGTTCGGGAGAGCTGGTAGCTTTTCCTACTGAAACGGTCTATGGGTTAGGGGCCAATGCGCTGGATGAACTAGCCTGCGAAAAGATTTTCAGGGTAAAAGGACGGCCCCAGGATAACCCTTTGATTGTGCATGTTAGCAATCGTGCTATGGCAAACAAGCTGGTTGAAAGATGGGCACCAGAAGCTGAATTATGCGTTCAACATTTTTGGCCGGGTCCACTAACTTTAGTTATGCCCAAAACCGCTTTGGTTCCCGATGTTGTCACTGCTGGGTTGGCGAACGTAGCGGTCCGTATGCCCAGCCACCCGGTTGCCCTTGGCCTAATCGAAGAAACCGGCCTTCCCATCGCAGCGCCAAGCGCTAACCTTTCAGGCAAGCCTAGTCCGACGAGCGGCAGCCACGTCTGGCGCGATATGAAAGGCAAAATACCGCTGATTCTAGACGCTGGAGCCTGTCAAGTAGGGGTTGAATCAACGGTACTAGATGTCACTGGAGGAGTACCCACCATCCTACGTCCAGGTGGTATTTCCAGGGAAGTGTTGGAAGAGATCTTAGGTGAGGTTCGAATGAATACTCTGACGGATAATCGGGTTCCTAAAGCACCGGGTATGAAATATAGGCACTATGCTCCCCAAGGAGATATGATTGTGATGGTCGGCCTTCAAGAGCGTGTCATACAGCGGATGGGGCAAGAAATTCAAAAAGGACATGCTCGCTTAAAAAGGGTAGGAGTTCTTTGCACTCTTGAAAGTGCACCATTTTTGCATAGCCGTTTACCGGATCTTTTGTTTGTGTTGGGATCTAAATATCGATCGGAAGAAGTTGCCAGTAACTTGTTTGAGGGATTAAGATTATGTGATGAAAGAGGAGTGGACATAATCTTAGCTGAAGGAATCGAAGAGGGAGGCCTTGGAACGGCTATTATGAACCGTTTACAAAAGGCATCTGGCCATCGGATTGAATATATCTAAACACCATTCATCTAATAAAACCCTTTCCCTTGCATATACATAGAGGGAACGGAGGGAAGGGTATGAATTTAACATGGGTTGTGGCAGTAGCAATTGCCCTGGGAGCAGACGCGTTTTCATTGTCTTTAGCGATTGGTCTGGCGGGAATTCGGAAACGTATGATCGTCCACTTGTCGTTAGTGGTCGCTTTTTTCCATGTCTTTATGCCTCTTTGTGGGATGATCCTTGGCCAAGCGTTAGGAACTATTCTTGGTCGTTATGCTAATCTGATGGGCGCAATAGTCCTGATTGGATTGGGTGGGAGAATGATTTATAAGGTTTACCGTCCGAGTGAGGAGCATTTTTCATTTGGGGAAGCCAGGAAGGCTCTTTTTTATACCAAGTTATCCAGCAACGGTTCCTTAAGTGGATGGGGTATCTATGTATTAGCTACCAGTGTAAGTTTAGATGCCCTTAGCGTAGGGGTTTCGCTAGGAACAATTAGAACGGACATTTATATAACTGTTATAATAATGGGTTTGATTGCGGGGTTAATGACTGGAATGGGCTTAGTTTTGGGGCGAATGATAGGAACACGCCTAGGAGATCAGGCGGAATTGCTCGGCGGGTTGGCATTATTGCTGATCGGAGTCAAATTGTTCTTCTAAGGGAGTGGGGGATGGTCTAATGGGTATTAAACTTTTATTCATTTGTACAGGAAATACCTGCAGAAGCCCAATGGCTGAGGGATTAGCACGAGATATGTTTGGAGACATGGTTCAAATAAGTTCGGCAGGAATGTCAGCCTGGGAAGGGGAAGAAATCAATGCCCATGCCCTAGAGATTCTTAAAGAACGGAATCAAGACCTTTCACAGCACCGCGCAAGACGAATTTCTGAGGAGCTAATGGCGGATGCAGACTGGGTTATTCCAATGACCCAAGCCCAAGAGGAAAGTTTAAAGCGTCTTTTTCCTCAATATGAGACTAAGACCCGGTGCTTAGGTAATTGGGGAGATTCCCAAAAGGATATTTTGGATCCTTGGATGGGCTCGCTTAATGTTTATCGTCAGACGGCAAAGGAAATTAGTGAATTACTGAGTGTACTAAAAGAGAAGTTGAGGTTAGAGGGCTGATTCCTCAGAAAATAGCATAAGTTTGTCGAAAAATGTCTACACTAGCGGCGTGATACGTCGCTTTATTAAGTTATATTGCAGGGATTTTGCAACTATATGTAGAAATGAGAAATAGGACAAAGAGGGGGAATGAGTGTGAGAGTTGCGCTGGGAGCAGATCATGGCGGTTACGAACTTAAGGAAGCCATAAGCAAGCATTTGAAAAATCAAGGATTAGAAGTACACGATTTTGGAACCTACTCGACCGAGTCCGTAGATTATCCAAAGTATGGGTGTGCAGTAGGCTATGCTATCACAAAAGGGGAGGCAGACCTAGGGATTTTAATCTGCGGCACGGGGCAGGGGATTTCTATGGCCGCAAATAAAATTCCAGGAATTCGTTCAGCTGTCTGCTCAGAGACATATTCCGCTCGAATGGTTAGAGAACATAATAATGCCAATATCCTAGCAATGGGTGCCAGAGTAATCGGCGTCGGACTCGCCCTGGACATTGTGGATATTTTTTTGAAAACAGAGTTTTCTGGCGGCAGACATGCTAACCGAGTGGATTTAATTTGTGACATTGAACGGGGAGAAATAATCTGACGGCCTAGGGGGGAGGAATCTTTTCACATGGATAATTTCGTTGCTGGTTTGTCAGAAGAATTAGCTAAAGTATGGGAAAGCATACTGGATGCCTTTTTCCAAAAAGTAAATTTGCGTTCACAGCAAATTCTTGTTATAGGGTGTAGCACCAGTGAAGTAATGGGTCACCGAATTGGACAGGGAAGCAGTTTGGAAATTGCTGAAGTATTGCTTCCCCCTTTGCTGGAACGAGTTAACCAGCAGGGAATTTTTCTAGCGGTTCAGGGATGTGAACATCTCAACCGGGCCCTAGTTGTAGAAGAAGCCTGCGTAAATCACTATGGATTAGAAGAGGTAACAGTGCTTCCCTCCCTGAATGCTGGAGGAGCAATGACAGTCAAGGCTTGGGAAAAATTTTCGTCTCCGGTGATGATCGAACGAATCCAGGGGCATGCTGGAATTGACGTAGGAGATACATTTATCGGCATGCACTTACGACCCGTGGTAATACCCATTCGCATACACGTAAAAGAACTAGGCCAAGCGCATTTGACCCTAGCACGCACCCGCCCCCGCCTCATCGGTGGACCCCGGGCTATATATGATGAAAGCAAATAATACGTAGGAGTGAACAAAATGGATTATATTCATCAGTGGCTGGAATCTCAAGACCCCGAGATTGCAGAAGTAATTTCGCAAGAAGAGAAACGTCAAACCAATACAATCGAGTTAATAGCCTCCGAGAACTTCGTTAGCCGGGCAGTGATGGCTACCCAGGGATCTGTTCTAACGAACAAGTATGCCGAAGGATATCCAGGAAAACGGTATTATGGTGGATGTGAGTATGTTGATGTCGTCGAAAACTTAGCCCGTGAACGGGTTAAGGAAATTTTCGGTGCTGAACATGCTAATGTACAGCCTCATTCTGGATCCCAGGCCAATATGGCAGTCTATTTTGCCTATTTAAAACCAGGAGATACGGTACTGGGTATGAACTTATCTCATGGTGGACACTTAACCCATGGTAGTCCGGTCAATATTTCAGGAGTTTATTTTAATTTTGTTCCTTACGGAGTTGACCCAGAAACAGAACGAATTGATTATGATGAGGTTCGGAAATTAGCTCATGAACATAAACCGAAGATGATTGTTGCTGGAGCAAGCGCTTATCCGAGGATCATAGACTTTGGCGTAATGCGTGAAATTGCGGATGAAGTAGGCGCTTATTTAATGGTGGATATGGCGCACTTTGCTGGGCTTGTGGCTGCAGGATTACATCCATCACCTGTGCCCTATGCTGATTTTGTGACTTCAACTACTCATAAGACGTTGAGAGGACCGCGTGGTGGCTTGATTCTCTGTAAGGCTGAGTATGCCCAAGCCATTGATAAGGCAATTTTCCCAGGCATTCAGGGTGGGCCGTTGATGCATGTCATTGCGGCTAAGGCAGTAGCTTTTGGGGAAGCTCTTCAGCCAGAGTTCAAAACCTACCAAAAGAATATTGTAGATAATGCTAACGCATTGGCTCAAGCACTAACAGATCGAGGATTCCGCCTTGTTTCTGGAGGAACAGATAACCATGTGATGCTCGTTGATGTACGGACCAAACAGTTAACCGGTAAGGAAGCAGAAAATATCCTTCATGAAGTAGGTATTACTGTCAACAAAAACACGATTCCTTTTGACACCGCGAGTCCTTTTGTCACTAGTGGAATTCGGCTTGGAACCCCTGCGGTCACAACGCGCGGTATGAATAAGGACGCGATGGTGCGGATAGCAGAAGCCATGGACCTTGCCTTGACCTCTCACCATGAACCTGATAAACTGAAAAAAGCACGGGAAATCGTCAGTTCTCTATGCGCTGAGTTTCCCTTATATACTAATTTAGATTAGGAGAGCCGAAATGATGGCAAAGCTTCAAGTACTTGATCATCCCCTGATTCAACATAAACTGTCCCTTATTCGTGACGAGAAAACAGGTTCGAAGGAGTTTAGAGAACTGGTAGAAGAAGTCGCGATGTTAATGGCCTATGAGGTTACCCGTGATTTCCCACTTCAGGAAATAGAGGTAAAGACACCTGTCTCAATCGCAAAAAGCAAAGTGCTGGCTGGTCGAAAAGTCGGACTGGTTCCAATCCTGCGTGCCGGGTTAGGGATGGTCGATGGAATGCTCCGTTTAATTCCAGCAGCAAAGGTTGGGCATGTCGGTCTCTATCGAGATCCTGAGACTCTTATGCCTGTGGAATACTATTGCAAGTTACCCCCTGACATTGCAGAACGTGATCTTATCGTGATTGATCCTATGTTGGCAACGGGTGGCTCAGCGGCTGCAGCAATCACGTTTTTAAAAGATCGTGGCGCAAAGAATATAAAATTAATGTGTCTGATCGCAGCTCCAGAAGGAATTCGTGCTGTGCAAAATGCCCATGCTGATGTAGATATTTTTGTCGCAGCAGTGGATGAACGGTTGAATGACCATGGATATATTGTTCCGGGTCTCGGGGATGCTGGGGACCGGCTATTTGGCACGAAATGATGACACAAGGAAAGCGTCCTAGCTGGGATAGCTATTTTATGCAGATGGCCTTAGTGGTAGCTGGGCGCTCAACTTGCTTGCGCCGCCAAGTAGGTGCTGTCATGGTTAAGGATAAACAAATTTTAAGTACAGGTTACAATGGGAGTCCTTCGGGACTCCAACATTGTGATGAAGTCGGTTGTTTACGGCAGAGCTTAGGCGTTCCTTCGGGGGAGCGCCATGAGATCTGCCGTGCGGTGCATGCCGAACAAAATGCTTTGGTACAAGCAGCAAAGCATGGGGTCGCTATTACTGGAGCAGATCTCTATACCACTCATCAGCCTTGCGTGCTGTGCACAAAATTATTAATTAATGCTGGGATAAAGCGAGTAATCTATACTCATGCTTATCCTGATCAGCTTGCTGTCAAAATGGCCGAAGAAGCAGGACTGACATTGGTTAAATATGGGGAAGATATTCGAAGGGAGCATAAGAGTGATTAAGCGGAAAAAAGTGATGGTTGTGTTTGGAACACGCCCAGAAGCCATAAAAATGGCCCCAGTGATCCAAGCGCTTCGGCAGAAGGATAAAATTTTCTGTCAGGTTATTGTGACTGCTCAGCACCGTGAGATGTTAGATCAGGTTCTTCAATTGTTTAAAATCGTCCCTGATTTTGATCTGGACCTCATGAGGCAGGGGCAAACATTAACAGAAATCACAACCCGAGCTCTTATTGGTCTTAAAGAGGTTTTTGAGCGCGAACTCCCAGATCTTGTGCTGGTACATGGAGACACAACCACTACTTTTGTGGCGGCCCTTGCTGCTTTTTATGCACAGATCCCAGTGGGTCATGTTGAAGCCGGTCTACGGACAGGAAATAAGTATTCACCGTTTCCAGAGGAGATGAATCGAAAACTGGCAAGCGTTCTGGCAGATTATCATTTCGCCCCTACAAAAACAGCAGAAAAAAATCTTCTACTCGAAGGAATAGCGCCTGGAAAGGTTTTTGTAACCGGAAATACTGTTATTGACGCGTTGCTAGCGACTGTGAAACCGAAGTACAATTTTCTTGACCCTATCATTGAAGTGCTCCTGAAACAGGAAAAAACACGGATTATTCTTGTCACAACCCATCGCCGGGAAAATCTTGGTGAGCCTATGCGGCAAATTTATCACGCTTTAAAGAGTACACTGAATTTATTTCCCGATACCCATGTGCTTTTTCCCGTCCATAGAAACCCCCTAGTGCGGAAGGTAGTAACGGAGGTTTTGGGTTCTCATCCACGAGTTAATCTTGTAGAACCCATGGATTATGAGCCCTTTGTAAACCTGATGGCACGATCACACTTAATTCTAACAGACTCGGGAGGAATTCAAGAGGAAGCCCCGTCGCTGGGCATCCCAGTGCTCGTGGTTCGAGACACAACAGAACGACCTGAAGCAGTGGAAGCGGGAACAGTATCCCTCGTGGGTACGGAGTACGAAAGTGTCGATTTAGAGCTGAAGCGTCTTCTGAGTGACCAAGCAGCTTATCAGAGGATGGCATTGGCGAGTAATCCCTATGGTGACGGGTATGCAGCAAGCAGAATTGCTAAAATTATTGAAGAACATTGAGGGTGGACATAAAATTCTTCAATGCTGTAAAAAAAAGCACAAAGTATTACCAGAGTATGCTAATATATAAAATGTAGCGTGAATTGTAAAAATGTGTAACGCTTGCTTTACATTCATTAAGTTAGGATCGAAGTGAATATGGCAAAAAACCCAAAAACATGGCAGAAAGCGGTTGCAGTGGGTTCAAATATATCAACGTCCCTGGCTGGTTTGGTAATTGGAGGATTTTTCCTAGGTCGTTATCTAGATACCCGCTGGGGAACTGAGCCGTGGTTAATGATCCTATTAATGTTGTTAGGACTTATACTTGGAGGGAGCTACCTGGTTGTCATTTTAAAAAGGTTTGGAGCGTCAGATGATAAAGAGTAGCTTTATAGCATTATTTAGTGGTACCACTTGCGTATTGCTTGTGATAGCCGTAACAGGTCAGCAGTCTTTTCTAGGCAGTCTGCTGGGATATTGGGTTGGATTCGGCTATACTTTATGGTTTCATCATGAAACATTACGCATCTCAGACTTAGAAATCCGTCTAGCACTTAGGCGGATGCGCAGCAATCTAATCGCTCGCTTAGGGATGGTTACTCTGGTTGTTGTAGCAGTTGCTCGTTTTCAGAGGGACTGGCTTTTCAGCCTAGCAATAGGAATTGTTACAGGGGTGACAATATCCTTTATCATTGTGGCAATAAATAAAATTAATGAAGAAAGGGGTGATAAAAGAAGTGCATGAAACAGTTTTGTGGCATTTGGGAAGTATGACCTTTCATGGAAAAACCCTGATCATGACCTGGATATCGATGGCCCTTGTTATAGCGTTTTGCTACATGGGAGTCCGCAATTTAACGAGTGGTAAACCTGGTAAAATGCAAAACGTCTTGGAATATATTGTAGATTTTGTTCGTAGCATTGTATCTGACAATATGGACTATGAGAAGGGACGTCCACTGCTAAGCTATTTGGTGACGTTGATCATGTTTGTTTTCTTTTCCAATATGCTTGGCCTTATTCCCAACTTCACGTTTGGTCTATTTAACGATGTTCACTTTGCACAGTTAGGTCATATTTTTGCAAGTCCATCCATGATGTCGCCTACCGCAGATATCAACACTACAATGGCTTTAGCTTTGTTAACCATTTTCTTGGTTGTTTATTTGGGTATCAAGACAAAAGGACTCCATTATTTTCACCATTTTGTAGAGCCGCATCCAGTATTCGCGATCATTCATGCGATTGACTTACTCTCCAAGCCGATGACACTGGCCTTCCGTCTTTTCGGGAATATCTTTGCTGGTGAAATTCTACTAGGGGTTATTCTTATGCTCCCTGGGATTTGGGTTCTGCCTGGGATTTTACCTACGACGATTTGGCTAGCCTTTAGTATTTTCGTGGGAGCTATTCAATCTTATGTGTTTGTTGTACTGACGACGGCTTACGTTTCACAGGCTGTCACAGAATCCCATTAAACACATTGCTCCGTGTTAGTTTTCAGTGATGCTTGACACTCACTGAGGGAATAATACTTATTAATTTTTGGAAACAAGAAAGGAGGAAATCCCATGGACGTATCTGCTGCTGCTGCACTTGGTGCAGGGATTGCTGCTGGATTAGCAGCCCTTGGTGCATCAATTGGTAATGGTAATGTTATTAGTAAAACGGTTGAGGGCATTGCTCGCCAACCAGAGGCTAAAGCAACCTTACAAGCTACGATGTTTATTGGTGTCGGTTTGATCGAGGCTTTGCCACTCCTTACCTGGGTTGTTGCCCTGCTGCTCATGTTCACAAAGTAAGTTCGTGTGCTGGGCTTAGGAATAAGGCCCAACTTAATTCAAGGGGGAACGAGAGTTCCCCCTTGAAAAAAATCATCCCGACGTCAACAGACTCGAGAGGGGGGTAGACCATTGGGTGGGAATCCTATTCAATTTGACTATACGGTAGTGGCTACGGTCTTATCTTTCCTGTTGCTCGTTTATTTCCTTAGTAAATTAGCATGGAAACCGCTGATGAAAATGATGGAAGAACGGCGGACAAACATTGAAAACATGCTTGCTTCGGCAGAAAATGAACGTCAACAGGCTGAGAAAATAAAACGCGAGTACCAAGAAGAAATGCGTAAAGCTCGCCAGGAAGCTCAGGAAGTGATCGCTAAGGCAACAAAGGTTAGCGAAGACCGTGCGAAAGAAATTTTAACTGCTTCTCATGAAGAAGCTGAAAAGATCAAGAAATCTGCCCTTGTGGAAATCGAACGCGAACGTGACCGGGCGATCTCTGAGGTTAAAGCACAAGTCGCCGATATGTCCGTCTTAGTGGCTGAGAAAATCATTCGCCAGAAGCTTGACATGAAGGGTCAAGGAGAGCTCATTGAACAATTCATTCAAGAAGTAGGGGAAATGCAATGATAAATGGATCACTTGCTCGAAGGTATTCCCAGGCCTTGTTTGAAATCGCCTCCGAGACGTCCCTTGATTCGATTGATAGCGATCTGCGAGAACTGACAAAGTTGGTGGAAGAAAACGCAGAGGTTAAAGGGGTATTACTTCATCCGCATATTTCTCTCAGCGTCAAGAAATCGATCATGGAAAAGTTGCTGGGAGAAGAGTTTGGTGAAGTAACACGTCGTTTCTTTTACCTGTTGATTGACCGCAAAAGGGAAAACCTCTTGCCGCTCATTCAACGTGAGTTTAGTCGACTGGCGGATGAAGCGCGTCAAGTCGTAGAAGCGAAAGTAGCCAGTGCCATAGAACTGAATGCTACTCAGCTTGACGATCTTAAGAAGTCCATTAAGCGAATGACAGGGAAAGACGTCCGCATAATCAGCGAAGTTCGAGCTGAACTCATTGGGGGGGTTCTTGTCCAGGTCGGAGATCGCGTAATGGATGGAACCATCGCCCATGCTTTGAACCGAATGCGTGTGGAGTTGCGTAGAAACTCAGAGAAACCTCAGGAAGTAGGGGTGAAATAACAGGATGAACTTGCGTCCAGAAGAAATAAGTTCTATTATCAAACAACAAATCGAGAACTATGAGACGTCCGTCGATATCGTCGATGTAGGAACCGTTATCCAGGTTGGGGACGGAATTGCCCGTGTTTACGGCTTAGAAAAGGCCATGGCCGGTGAACTTTTAGAGTTTCCAAACAATGTTTACGGTATGGCGATGAACCTTGAAGAAGACAATATTGGTTGCGTTATTCTTGGATCTTTCTTAGGAATTAAAGAGGGAGACCAAGTCAAGAGAACTGGTCGAATCGTGGAAGTCCCAGTGGGCGAGGCTTTGATTGGTCGAGTTGTTAATGCTTTAGGACAACCTATTGATGGCAAAGGAGAAATTGTAACGAATAAATTTCGTCCAATTGAATCCATAGCCTCAGGCGTGGTATCTCGGAAATCCGTTCATGAACCTTTGCAAACAGGTCTTAAATCCATTGATGCCATGGTACCCATTGGTCGCGGTCAGCGTGAGTTGATCATTGGTGACCGTCAAACTGGTAAAACGGCAGTGGCCATCGATACGATTATTAACCAAAAAGGGCAAGACATTATTTGTATTTATGTTGCAGTCGGACAAAAGGCTTCTACCGTTGCCAGTGTTGTTAAAACGTTAGAAGACCACGATGCTATGAAATTTAGCATTGTCGTAGCGGCTACTGCTTCAGAACCTGCACCGATGCTCTTTATCGCACCTTATGCTGGCTGTGCAATGGGCGAGGAGTTCATGTATAATGGACAGCATGTCTTGATTGTTTACGATGACCTTTCCAAACAAGCGGTAGCCTATCGTGAACTCTCATTGCTTCTCAAACGCCCTCCCGGTCGTGAAGCATATCCTGGAGACGTATTCTATCTGCACTCTCGCTTATTGGAGCGAGCAGCAAAGTTGTCGGATGAACTTGGTGGTGGGTCGATGACTGCGCTACCAGTGATCGAGACTCAAGCAGGTGATATGTCTGCCTATATTCCTACGAATGTGATTTCCATCACAGACGGTCAGATCTTTCTCGAAGCTGACCTCTTCAACGCTGGCTTCCGACCTGCAATTAACGTTGGTATTTCCGTTTCAAGGGTAGGAGGTTCCGCTCAAATTAAAGCGATGAAGCAAGTCGCAGGACAACTTCGTTTGGACCTCGCTTCATATCGTGAGTTGGCAGCTTTTGCTCAGTTTGGATCTGACTTGGATAAAGTTACTCAAATGCGACTTACGCGTGGTCAGAGGACACTGGAAATTCTCAAGCAGGGCCAGTATTCACCTTCGCCTGTTGAAGAAGAAGTTATAGTTATCTACGCGGCAGTTAAAGGATTTATCGACGAAATTGATGTGGACAAGATTGGGAAATTTGAAGAAGAATACCTGCGCTTCATGCGCTCCGTGAAGGCTGACCTGTTAGAGAAGATTCGTACTGAAAAGGCGCTCTCTAAGGAAATGATCGCCGAGCTTGAAAAAGCGATTAATGAGTTCAAGCAGGGATTTTTAGCCTAGAATAAAAAGGAGTAGGTGAATGAGGTGGCAGGAACACAAGATATTCGTCGTCGGATTCGCAGTGTTCGCAATATGCAGCAGATCACAAAGGCGATGAAAATGGTTTCCGCGGCCAAACTCAGAAAAGCCCAACTAAAACTTAACGCTGCCCGCCCCTATGCTCGCCAATTGCAAGGGGTCTTAGAACGCCTTGCACAGGCTCCAGTGGATGTTCTTCATCCGCTCTTGAAAAAAAGGCCAGTGCAAAAGGTAGTTTATGTGCTAATAACATCGGACGGTGGTCTTTGCGGAGGGTACAATGCGAACCTCATTCGCAAGACTAGTGGGCTGATTTCTGAATCACAGCAGCCGGTTAAGTTGGTGACTGTAGGCCGCAAAGGTCGAGATTTCTTCCGACGCGGTAAAATTGAGTTTTTGGCTGAGTATACGAAACTCGGGGACAACCCGAGTTATAACCAAGCCAAAGAGATTGCCCAGGAAGTGGTTCGCCTTTATGATCAGGGCGAAGCAGATGAGGTGTATATCCTATATACCGAATTCGTCTCAGCGATGACCCAGAGGCCCTCGCAAATCAAAATCCTTCCGATCGAACAACCTGAAGGGAAACAAGGTAAACAGTACATTTTTGAACCGTCTGCTGAAGACATTCTAAACAGTCTGTTGCCGAAGTATATTGAAACGCAGATCTTTCGGACGATCTTAGAAGGAAAAGCGAGCGAGCAAGGGGCTCGAATGACGGCAATGAGTTCGGCTACGGATAATGCCAAGACTATGATTGATAAGCTGTCGCTGGCAATGAACAGAGCCCGACAAGCAGCGATCACGACAGAAATATCCGAAATCGTCTCGGGAGCAGCTTCCTTAGAATAAGCTGCCGGAAATACCCAAAAAGGAGGTTTCGCGCCTGTGAATATCGGCAAGGTTTTGCAAGTTTTGGGAGCGGTAGTTGACGTTGAGTTTAAGCCCGACCAACTGCCGGCAATATATAGCGCCATTCAGATTAAGGTTCCTGAGCAGAACCTTAACATAACCTTAGAGGTAGCTCAACATCTTGGAAATAATACGGTACGTACTGTTGCAATGTCCTCTACGGATGGGTTGCAACGGGGTATTGATGCAGTCGACACTGGGGCACCCATTACGGTACCTGTGGGCCCATCAACGCTTGGGCGCATGGTTAGTGTCTTAGGTTTGCCTATTGACAACGGAGGAGAAGTCACCTCCGACACCCATTATCCGATTCATCGACCCGCTCCAGCCTTTGCGGATCAAGAGCCTTCGACACGGATTTTGGAAACTGGAATTAAGGTCATTGACTTACTCGCTCCGTACTCTAAGGGTGGAAAAATCGGACTCTTCGGGGGTGCCGGAGTAGGCAAGACAGTACTCATCATGGAATTGATCAATAATATTGCTAAAGAACATGGTGGGCTTTCCGTCTTTGCTGGTGTTGGTGAACGTACTCGTGAAGGAAACGACCTTTGGAACGAAATGAAAGAGTCCGGCGTTATTGACAAAACGGCGATGGTGTTCGGTCAAATGAACGAGCCTCCGGGTGCTCGTCTTCGTGTAGGCTTAACGGGACTAACCATGGCGGAGTACTTCCGCGATGAGCAAGGCCAAGACGTGCTACTTTTTATTGACAACATTTTCCGATTCACACAAGCAGGCTCTGAGGTTTCAGCCTTGCTCGGTCGGATGCCATCGGCGGTTGGATATCAGCCGACCTTGGCAACGGAAATGGGTCAACTCCAAGAGCGGATTACCTCCACTCGCAAAGGATCGATCACTTCTGTACAAGCAATCTATGTGCCAGCGGATGACTTGACAGACCCCGCTCCGGCTACAGCGTTTGCGCATTTGGACGCCACGACGGTTTTATCCCGTTCAATTGCTGAAATTGGGATTTACCCAGCTGTGGACCCCTTGGATTCTTCATCACGGATTCTTTCACCGTTGGTGTTAGGAGAAGAACATTATTCTGTGGCGAGACGTGTACAGCAAATCCTCCAAAAATATAAAGAGTTGCAAGATATTATTGCAATTCTAGGTATGGATGAACTATCTGAAGAGGAAAAACTGATTGTTTTCCGGGCTCGTAAAATTCAACGTTTCTTGTCCCAACCGTTCCACGTTGCTGAAGCATTCACGGGTTCGCCTGGAAAATATGTGCCCTTGAAAGAAACGATTCGCGGCTTTAAAGAAATTGCGGATGGAAAATACGATCACTTGTCTGAGGCCGCCTTCCTTATGGTTGGACCCATCGAAGAAGTGATCGAAAAAGCCAAGACATTGGGGGAATAATCCATGGCAGGAACATTCTCACTCCAAATAGTCTCTCCTGAAGGGAACGTCTTGAAAGAAGATGTTGAGTTTGTTGTTCTTCCCGGCGGGTTAGGTGAATTAGGGATTTTACCAAATCACTCCCCTTTAATCGCGGGACTGGATGTCGGCGTCATACGCTACACAAAAAACGGTGACATCAAACGTGCTGCAATTACGGGCGGTTTTGTTGAAGTCGTTGATAACACAGCGACAGTTCTTGCGGATACGGCCGAGCTGGCTGAAGCGATTGATCTTACTCGTGCTGTAGAGGCCAAAGAACGTGCTATGAAGCGTTTGGCGGCACGGAACAATGAAATCGACCTACGTCGCGCGGAGTATGCTTTGCGTCGAGCCGCTGCCCGAATTAGTGCCTCTAGTGACAATAAATAAACAAAGTACGCTGAAGTAGATTTTTTACTAGATCTCTTTAGTTGCGTAACTGCATAACAAGAAAAGGGTCCCTAATTTGGGCCCTTTTCTTGTTTATGCCAGGGGTCTTGCTAAAGCTTGGCACCAGCAAAATCTTAGCTATTAAACTCAGGCTATCACTAAAGAAAAAAATAAGCTCAGGGTATGTTAGCTTTCTCACTATTTGGTAAAACTAAAGTTAAGCTTATAGTATGAGAAAGAGGTCTCAGATGTTTATGGGTTTAACACTGCCGCAATTCCATTTAGCCAGAAAAGGTGTATTATTAATAGTAATAGGTTGCCTTATGCTGATCGGATTTAAGTCTTGGGTTATTGAGGGAGTCTTGCAAAGCAATCAGCCAGTACAATCATTAACCACAGCAGCACCCTTGTTACTTAATAACGGAAAGGTGCAGTCACAGGAAGCCGAAGTTAGTATCATAGTCTGGTCTGAAGATGGAACTATACCCCTTGAACTATGGACACAACGTCCGATGCCAGATTGGATATGGTCTCATGAAGAACAGCAGACAAAACGTGGGAATAGCGCGGCGACGCTAACTGGACATCGGGTTATAGATAAAACTGAAGAAAGAATGTTATATACTTGGTATACTACGATCTCTCCGATTCTTGCAAAGGAAGGTGTAAAAGTCTATTTGGATGAACGGATTCCTGAGGCGATCGATATCTCAGCCTATTTATGTCAATCTAATATCCTTCCATCTCAATGGTTCCTTCTAGATAATATGGTTTCGATCGCAGGGTACCAGAGCAATATAGGTACGAGCGTCATGGCTGGACAAGACAGGATAAATATTCAACTTCTTAGCCGAGGGCAAAATACTGATGGACAGACTGTTTTAGCGATTCCGGCACTCCTAAAAGAATTCTAGAACCAGCTGGAGAAAAAAGTCGAAATTAAGCAGGAAAAATGGCCTAGCAAAGAGAATATTAACAAGTCGGAAATATAATCATAAGAGGAAATAATAAAATAAGAAACTTGGCTGGCGTCAAGCCTTCGCGAAGGGGATCCCATCTCGCCAACGGCACCTTGCCACTCTTGGCGATGGTTCCTAAAATCGCCATCACGGCGCTCCAAACTCGAACATCCTTGTTCGAGTCAGAGCTGTGTTCTAGATTCGAACATCCAATTCGAGTCTCGGTCAGCGCCTGCCAAGTTGCACTAAAGTTATACTTTCTGACTAGTACTGAACAGGGGGTGTCTTCAGAATTTGAGTAAGCTCACAATTACAGGCGGCAAACCGCTTGAAGGAACAATCACAGTGAGTGGGGCCAAGAATGCTGTCCTTCCAATTATAGCGGCAAGTTTACTCTGTGCCGAACCCATTCAACTGGATGACGCTCCAGATTTGTTAGATGTTAACATAATGAATCGAGTTATATCGGCATTAGGTGCAAAGGTAGAGCGGAAAGGCTCAACTCTTTACATCCAAGCCCAAGAGATAGATTGTATTGAGGCACCCTACGACCTTGTATCTCAAATGAGAGCGTCTATTGTTACTATGGGACCGCTACTTGCCCGTAAAGGCCATGTTCGTATTTCGCATCCAGGGGGCTGTGCCATTGGATCCCGCCCAATAAATTGGCATTTGAAAGGTTTAGAGGCTTTAGGGGCAGAGGTCAAAATGGATCATGGGTTCTTAGATGTTTCTACTAAGGGTTTAAAAGGTACTCGTATATATCTGGATTACCCTAGCGTTGGAGCTACTCAAAACATAATGATGGCAGCTTCTATGGCCCAAGGAACAACTTTGATTGAGAATGCAGCACAGGAGCCTGAGATTGTCGATTTGGCAACGTTTCTAAACGAGATGGGTGGAAAGGTGCGCGGTGCAGGTACTAGTATTATCCATATAGAAGGGGTTCGTGAATTCCATGGTACTAGTCATACAGTCATTCCTGATCGTATCGAGGCAGGAAGTTTTCTGCTCCTAGCAGCGGCAACTGGCGGAGACGTCTTAGTTCAAAATGTGATTGCGGATCATCTTAAGCCACTGATTGCCAAAATGGAGGAAGCAGGAATTCGTATGATGGAAGAAGGAGACGGAATACGGATCAGGGGAGATGGAATATACAATTCAGTCGATATTAAAACTCAGGTTCACCCCGGTTTTCCCACAGATCTTCAGGCGCCGTTTATGGCGTTTCTGACTAGAGCAAGGGGCACAGGATTAATCACGGAAACTGTTTTTGAAAACCGCTTTATGCATGTCGATGAGTTAAAACGTATGGGAGCGGATATCAAGATTGAGGGTCGGAGTGCCATTGTTCAAGGGATTCAGCGAATAAATGCAGCACCTGTCACCGCAACAGATTTACGGGCAGGAGCCGCCTTAATCCTGGCAGCCTTAACCGCGGATGGGACGACAGATATTCGAGGGATTCATCACATTGATCGAGGTTACGAGAAAGTGGAAGAGAAACTCTCGCGCCTGGGAGCCAATATTACACGCGCGGATTAGGGGTAAAATGAAAGAACAAGAATAGATTATTCTACTCTTGTTCTTTTTGTATTCTCGGTGTGCCATATTCCATAATCCTTCTGCATAGATTTAAGCAAAATGCTTGTACCGCAGGAGGGCTATTATGAAAAAAGAATGGGTCTGGCTCATTGCACTATCACTATGTATTATTTTTATAATACCCTGGAGTGTTGTACGCTGGCAAACAGAGCAGGAATTAGAGAATGATGTGAAAATACGGGTTTTGATGCCCAATGGAGGGGTTGAAGCACTCCCACTTGAGGATTATCTCATAGGCGTGGTTGCTGCAGAAATGCCTGCCGAATTTGAGGTCGAAGCCTTAAAAGCTCAAGCAATTGCAGCTCGGACCTATGCTGCAAAAAAGTTAAGCCAAAATAAACTAATCGATGCGAACCATGACGTAGACACGACGGTATTAACACAGGTATGGTTATCTGATACTCAAATGAAGAATCAGTGGGGATGGCTCAACTACTGGCGGTATCGGAGTAAATTGGAAAAGGTTGTAGCGGCTACGCGCGCGCTGGTTCTCGTATCAAAAGGGGAATATATCGATGCTCTTTACCATAGTAGTAGCGGAAGAAAGCCCACTGAACGGTCGGAAGAAGTATGGAGTTCATCCCGTGAATATTTGCAAAATGTTAGTTCGGGGGAAGAAGATCCACAACGTTATGTCAAAATAGTGACCTGGACACCTCAAGAACTTTATAAGAAACTGGGAATTAAAGATTTACCAAGAGCCTTTACTTCAGGGGATTTTCAAACTATTGGTCGAACGGCGGCCGGAAGAGTAAAAAATGTACGAGTGTTGGGAAGAGTCTATCAAACGACTCAACTCCGTACCTTACTGGGACTCTCGTCAACAGATTTAGAATGGGTTGTACAACCAGATCGCCTGACAGTCACGACGTATGGTAACGGACATGCAGTGGGAATGTCACAGTGGGGAGCCAACGATTTAGCCAAAAACAATAGAAATGTGGAGGAAATACTGGCTCATTATTACCCAGGAACAAAGCTAATGAAGTTAGGTTATATGCAGTAAACTTTCTAACTACAATAGTATTGGGGATACTGGTTTGTCTAAAAAAATATTATTGGGCAAGGCTAGTATAGAGGTGAGTCAATTGAACAGTGGTAAATTTTCCACAAGCGGGGTTTTAGTTTGGAGCTTTTTCATTCTTATAGGGAGCCTAATTGTCTACATAGGATATCGAAGTACACTGTCAGAATCTGTCCAGAATAGATCGCCAATAACCAATGAGGGAGCTCAAGCCGTGTCAGTCAATACAGTTCTGGATACAAGGACCGGTGGAGCAAACGAAATTTTGCATACTCAGACGGAAGACCGCTCAAAGAGCACGAAAGAAGATCAAGAAACACAGCAAGAACTTATGATTGTACTCGGGAAGAATAATCTCAATGAAAAAATTCTTGAACTAAGTGATTTTCAATGTCCGGTATATGGGAGCCCCTTGCGAAGAATTGGTAATTATTACTCTGAGTCTTTAGGGAATTATCTCTTTCATGCTGGTGTTGATTACGCAGTATCGGAAGGAACCGTGATCCGGGCTACGCAAGGAGGAAAGGTCACCTTTTCAGGGTCGGATCCTCTGCTAGGTCAAAAAGTAACTTTAGACTGCGGAGAAGGTTGGTTAGTCACATTCGGCGGACTAGATAACCTTCGAGTTAAAGTAGGGGAAACGGTAGAGGCTCAAGAAGCGCTAGGTCAAGTGGGATTGTATCCTGGAGCGGAGGGGGTTAGTGATCAACCACAACTTCATTATGAACTTTGGCATGGGAATGAAATTCAAAGGCCAGATCTCAATTAAAAAAATACACAGTGGTTACACGATTTGTTATCCCTGCTAAGGCAAAAAATATTCCTTATTAATCGTTAAAAAAGTGAGGTTAGAATGCTCCTGTTTTTTGTGTTCAGTGAAAGTATACCAGCCTTCGGCCTTGTTGAAATACCCCTAGAAGTATAGAATTTATTTTGGGGAAGGCATTTTGAGGCCTTCTCTTTTGGATGAGAATATATATAAACTATAGCAACTATTCAAAAAAACAAACAAACAAAAAACAAGGAAGGATTTCCTGAGATTACAAAGAATATAGCATAGCAAACAGTAGTGTGTATTGTCGTTTTGTGGAAAAACAAAAAAGAATATGCAAGCAATGACAACGGCAAACCTGGCGAAAGTAAGGGACGCAAAGCTATGGGTCGTCCAGTTCGGCTGACGATTGCCAGGTTACCCAGAGGGATCTGTCGTTGGTTGGTGGAATCCTTTCATAATATGCAGAGAGTCCCCTTTCCGGAAAAACTATTTCTACCATATTGCAGATAATAGCAGGAAAAAGCAAATTCTTGGAGAATGAAGTAGAATACACCTAGATACAAAGAAAACTTGGCTTGCGCCAAGCATTTTAGGCGCCGGCGGATCGGCGGAAGCCTAAGTTTTCACTTGTGCGCCGAGAGATTTATGCTATTCTGAATAGCCTAAATAAAACCCGGCTTGCGTTGGCGAGGCGGAAGCCGAGGTTGCACTTATGTATCCCGATGAAAGTTATGCTTTCGGATATGCTTAAAAAGTCGTGTTTGCAGGGATGTATTGTGACGTTCATAACGCGAAAGGATTGATCAGAGATGAAAACGAGTGAATGCGGAAAAAATATAGAACAGATGTTCGGGGGGGGGGGGGGGGGGGGTAATATATGTAATTACCCCCAAATATTGGAAACAAATTATTCTCGGATCGTTTGCAAAGGGTTGCATATCTATTTTACGGTTACTCATTAATATTCTTCATATAAAAATATTTAAGAGACTAAGTTTTTATAGACTGGCACAACATTGAAGTACCAGTTAGTTTTAACTTGGTCTTTTTGCTTTTGAAAAATTAATGGATAAAGGCAAACCATCCGAAAGGGTGGGACGCAAAGCCATGGGTCATCGCAAAAGGGCTAAATGTTCACCCTTTATCCCAAAGACACTCTGGTCAAGCTCAATTCAGGGGAAGTGGGTCAAGTGGTTAGCGTGACCTATAAGCATCCGGCACGTCCTCTTATAACCATTATTAGGGATAGAAATCCGCCGGGTTGAAGTGTCTTCCTACCCGATCGAGATTCAGCATAAACGGTTTTTATATTCCATCATGTATAAGTATGCCGAAAAAATTTACTTATCCCCTTCAAATGCGGGTACTTCCTTGGCCATGGATTTTATTTGAGATTTGAGATTGATCTGGTCGAATCTGCACAGGATTAATTAGATGAACTATTGGCTTTTGCGATATATAACCATAATTATGATAATTAATGTATACGGAAAACTGCATCTTTCAGGGCTGCGACAAAGGCAAACCTAACGAAAGGTAGGGACGCAAAGCTACGGGTCTTCCACGTAAGGGTGATGATCGCCGGGTTTCCGAACAGGGTTTATGTCGCCATTCCTTTTAGGAGTGGCGTTTATATTTTTGGGGGTGGTTTTTCTGAAACTTAATATACGGCCATTATCTGTCAATTGTCTTTCCCTGGGAGTGCCTACGGAATTGGATTTGTTCGATGCTCAAGGGTGTTTGCTTTTAGAAAAGGGTAAAACCGTGACGAAGGACATTATAGAGTGCGATCAAATGCGGGAAGTTTATGTAGTTACTTATGAATGGATCAATAAGAACCATTCCGACCCCCTGTTGTTTACCGGGCATCAACACCATCTAAATTTATTGAAACGCTTTTATTACGAACCTAATTTTATACGCCAGGATTATTTACATACTGCAACGACAATTGTGGCAAAGTTGATTCGTAAATCGAAGGAAAACCCCGGACTGCTCGTTGACCTTCGCGAATTAGAGTCATATGACTATTATAGCTATGTCCATTCTGTGAATGTCGCTTTACTAGCTACAATCATTGGCTTACAAATGGGTTATGGGTCGTTGATGCTCATTAATTTGGCCCTTGGTGCCCTTCTTCACGATTGGGGAAAGTTAATGATTCCCTGTAAAATACTCGATAAACCATCTGGTTTAACTGCGGGGGAATTTGAAATCATCAAACAACATCCTGGCCGCGGCGAACAAATGCTAAGGTCTGTAATTCTCTCAGAGGGAGTTTTAAAAATCGTCCGGCAACATCATGAACGTTGGAATGGACAAGGATATCCAGACTGTTTGAGCGGAGAAGCGATTTACCATGGAGCTCAAATTGTCGCTGTGGCGGATGTCTTTGATGCATTAACGGCAGATCGTCCCTACAGGGCGGGGATCCCCCCCTATCATGCGTTAGAAATGATTTTGTCTAGAGTCAATAAAAATTTCTCTTTAGATATCGTTAAAGCTTTCCGAAGTAGCTTAAACCTTTATCCCGAAAATTCCAGAGTCACTCTAAATACGGGAGAAACAGGCACTGTGATTGCTATTCCCCTTGGTCTTCCCACACGCCCGGTTGTACGGATAATCTTAGACTGGAAAGGTCATCCCGTGAAAAAGGAAAAAATCGTGGATTTGCTCCAGGATTTAAGTCTTTCGATAAATGCCGTTGATTTTAGCGTCGCTCATCTTACCCAAGATATGAGGATAAACGGGGTTTGATTCGTTTAATTGGAGAGGAGGGTTTACAGTGGTATTAAAAACAGAAAGCAAGATTATCGATGGCAAAAGACTGTTAAGCTTATCCGGTGTTTTAGATATCTCTACCGTCGAGGCTCTTCGATTAAGCTTGGACTATTTTAAGGGCCTAGACCAATTAAACATTGATCTCGGAGGAGTTAGATTTGTTGATTCGACAGGTATTGCCGGGATTATTGAATCGGTGCAGGCGCTTCGCAAACTTAAAATTAATGTATTTATTAAGAATATCCCGATTTTCATATACGAAAGCTTGATATTTTAGGTGTGCCGGAAATTTGCGGCAGAGATGTGTTTGAATCTCCGAAAGGCTTGACAACTTGATTGCTAAAGAGTAAGTATGAGGATATTTGGTCAAATAATTAGCCCAGCCGTTATCTTCGGAGATAGGATTAGAAAGGGTGGGTATTTAGAACTTGACAGTATTTAGGGAAAAGAAAGAGGTCAGCGGGTATGGGAAAAAGGCTAATGAAAGGGACTCTGAGACGAAGGATAATGTTAAGTTCAGTCTTTTCGCTTACCCTTATTTTGTTGTTGACTCTCGGTACGTATTTTTTTATTTTTTACTTTGAATTAAAGAATCGCTATGAGCTAAGAGTTACCAGCTTAGCCTCAACTGCTGCTATTCTAATGGACGGTCAGGCACATGACCGGTTACGGACCAGGGCGGACGAGGATTGTGCGGAATACCGGGAGATTCAGAAAGTTCTCCAAAATATCCAAAAAGTAAACCCGGATATAACGAATATTTATACGATGCGCATGATAGGCGAGGGGGAAAAGTGGGAATTTGTCGTTGATGTGAAAACGAAGGCTCCTTCCCATATCGGCGATGTTTACGATGCAACCGGACAAGACGCTATAAAACAGGCCTATGCTGGTGCAATTGCCGATAAAAGATTAATGATCGGCCAGTGGGGTGCTGGTTTGTACGGTTATGCGCCAATCAAAAATAGCAACGGTCAAACCGTAGGCATTGTTGGTCTTCATATTGCTGCTGAAAATATTTTTCACCAGGAACGGAAACTGGCACTCTGGGAGCTGGCCATTTTTGTTTTTTCTCTGGGCTTAACATTTTACACAACCAGTAAGCAGGTTAAAAGTTTTCCCCAGCCGCTTGAACAAATGACGGCAGGCGTAAACAGAATTAGGATGGGAAACTACGAGCACAGGATCTATATTAAAACCGGAGATGAGTTCGAAATCCTGGGGGATACCCTAAACGCAGCAAATGACATGATGACGAATTATCAGCAGATGATTGAACGGGACCTGCAAAATACCAGGATGCAAAGGGAAAAGATTTTCCATGTGTACCGCGATGTCATTTACGCGGTAACTCAAGGAAAGTTTAATCTATTGAATGAGGGAGAGTTTGAGCTTTTAAAACGTGAAGGAGTGTTTCAAGAGGAAGTCATAATCGCCGCCGTGACAGATGTGAATGCCGCCCGGGAATTGATTGCGGCTTATCTGGAAAAACGGGGGTGTTCTCAGCAACATTTGGCTCATATTGTCCTAAGTATTTCCGAAACGGTAACCAATGTCATTAAACACGCAGGGTACGGGATTATGCAAATTCGCGCGCTCGATCATGGTGTCCGGGTCAGCGTTGCTGATCAAGGTCCGGGGATGGACTTTGATAAACTGCCCAATATGATTTTTCTGCAGGGGTTTTCCACCACAGTTTCCATGGGCTATGGGTTTAGTATTATTTATAGGTTTGCAGATAAGATATATCTTTCAACATCTGAGCGGGGAACTTCTTTGGCTATGGATTTTCTGAACCTTATGGATTCATGAATCTAGCGACAAAAATATTTGATTGCAAAACCACTTTCCGGTTGTACAAGGATATTTGTTGTAAGACTGTTCAAAGTTTGATCAAATCGAAAGTGATAAAGGAAGAGCATATGAACGATAATTATAAAAGAGCGCAAGAAGACTCCAGAAGGCCGGGTTACTTGTTGAACTGCGAAAAGAACAATTATTTGGAGATTTTTGAAAACTTATCAAAACCGGTCATGGTGAATTTGATATGTGATAATGGCAAGAAGCTTGATATTAGCGAGCTGGCGGAAAAAGTCTTAGAAGACGTTAACAGACATATTGATAACGTGGAAAGTAAAGATGATTTAGCGTTTTTTGTAATAAAATATGACGGAGGTTAAATCATGGCTTTTAGAAATAAACAAACTGTTGACGATAAATCAGAACATCATCGTACAAAGTTATACCGGGGGATTCAGGAAAAAAAAGAAGTAATTCCCGACTACGTTTTCGATGGTTCCATTGAGATCAGAAACGGTAAGTTACTTTTTACCCCACCGCGGGGATTAGGTAGGTTCCCTCTGATCATGGGCGGAGACAATGTCGAAATTTATCTCAACGGAAAGAAAATAGAAACTCCTTCCTTTATTAACGATCATGATACTGTTGAGATCAAAACTCTTGATACTGCACCCTCAGTGGATCTGGAAATTAATATAATAGAAGATAAAATGAAAGCTTTTTTAGTGGTTAAGAAAAAGTTTGGTAAAAAGTATGCCCTTATTGATTGTAAGCCAATGCAGATAGTTAAGGTTTTAGCTGGATGTGTAATAGAAGAAGAACCGGCTCCGATTCGATATGAAGATGTCATGGAAGCATTACAAAACAAGGGTGTGGTTTTTGGAATTCAGGAAGACGCTATAATGAAAGCAGTTCAAGACACAGCTGGAGAATTTACTGTAGAAATCGCAACCGGTCTTTCTCCTGTTGAAAGCGTAGATGCTTCGATTATGTATAATTTTCAGGATGAAGACTGGAGCGTATCAGCAAGAAATCCCTATGGGAATGGTAAAATACATTCGGTTTCTCTTGGAGAAATTGTAGCAATTAAGAGACCGCCTGTCCCAGGCAAGCCAGGAATCGATGTTACAGAAAATCCGGTATTAGCGAAAATGCCGAAAGATGTTCCCATATTAATTAAAGATGGAGTCGAACTCATTAATGAGGGTACGGTCGCCATTGCAACAAGAAGTGGTAAGCCTGTGCTGGAGGGATACGGCAAAAAGTACTTATCTGTACGTCCTGTTTATATTGTGGAGGGTGATGTGAACCTCACGGTGGGAAACATTAAATTTAAAGGCGATGTTATTGTAAAAGGTAGTGTATACGACGGATTCTCAATCGAAGCGGGTGGGAGTATTCGGGTTTTAGGCGATGTCCTGCATGCTTCTTTGTATGCCAATGGAGATATTGTCGTCAATAAAAATGCCATTTCGTCCCGACTACAAGCAGGTGGTTTGGCCGTTCCCTACAAATGGATTTATGAGATGCTTACCCAGTTATTAAACCGGCTTGAGAATTTACTTGCGGCCATGGAGTTGCTAAAAGCTCAGCGTGCTTTTACGACAGGTGACCTCAAGGAAAACGGTGAGGGTCAACTTGTCAAGTTATTAATTGACTATAAATTTAGGGATATTCCACACTCGATTTATGAGTTAATCCAAATTGTCCTGAAGGAAGAAAATCAAGGCCTTATAGTTGATCTTTTGCAAATAACTCAGCACTTAAGTCAAAAGTTATGTAATCTCGGACCATTGCGCATACAGCATCAAAATGAAATAGAATTACTCATACAAGAATTACAGTATTCTCTAAATATTGTAGATGGGTTAGTCGTGAATGCAGCAAATATTGCCGTTAGTTATCTGCAAAACAGTGTAGCACAGGCAAGCGGTGATATCATTATTACCGGAAAAGCAAGTATTATTTCTCAGTTACATGCCGAAGGAAAGATAGTAATTAACAATGGGGTAGTCAGGGGTGGGCACCTCAGCGCACGGGAGGGAATTAAAGTTATGGAATTGGGCTCAAACAAGGATGGCGAGGTTAATATCAGTTTGCTGGACAATTGTGTTTTGGAAGCAGCTATTGCTTATCCGGGCATTGTGATCCGTCATGCAATGGATATAAAAGTAGTGCAAGAACACCGAAGATACTTACGGGCGCAAGTAAGTAAAGGACATTTAATCGTTGAAAATGCAAATGAATTTTGAACGAATATGAGGAACCAAACCTCTTCCTGGCTGGGAGGAAGCAAATAAATGTTTACCGTAAACGTAAAATAATCAAACGATAGTGTTAAATAAACTTAAAATGAGGTTATGAATATGCGTCTAATATCTGTCGAGAACTTAGAACCGGGAATGGAAATCGGCAGAACGGTTCACGGTGCAAACGGTGCAATCTTACTTGCCGCAGGTGTCGAATTAACGTCGAAATTTATTAACCGGCTAAAAGAGTTGGGTATAGCAGCGATATATATTCGTGTTGAGGCCATCGGCGACATTGAAGTCGATGATGTGGTGTCGGAAAAAACTAGGCTCGAGGCCCTAAAGGTCACCAAAGAAATGATGAGTAATATCAAATTAAATTCCAGCAGTTTTGATATCCAAATGGTGAATGACGTAGTCGATAACATTATCAATGAACTATTGGCAAATAAAGATATAGTGGTTAATGTTCTGGACATTCGAGCTATGAATGATTATACTTTTGGTCACAGTGTCAATGTAGCAATTCTTTCGATCATTACCGGTATTGCCATGGGGTACGACTACACAAAGTTGAGCAAGCTGGCAGCAGGTGCTTTGTTACATGACATTGGCAAAAGTAAGATCCCCGAGCACTTACTTAACAAAGTCGATCCTTTAAATGAGGAGGAAGAGCAACTTTTCCAAGGACATACGATTGCCGGTTTTGAGATTTTAAAAAATATTAAGGGATTTAGTCTAGCGGCTGCTCATGTTGCCCTTCAACATCATGAAAGATATGATGGTACCGGTTATCCCCGGCAGTTAAAAGGTGAAGAAATTAGTGAATTTGCCCGAATTGTCACAGTGGCCGATATTTATGATAAAATGACTACGAGTATCGTCGGACGTCCACGTTGCATGCCTTTTCAAGCACTAGAGATCATCATGGCGAATCGAGGGATATTCCTTGATCCGGAGGTTGTCGAGCATTTTATGAATATTATTGCGCTATTTCCTGTGGGTACGACTGTCTTACTAAATACCGGGGAAAAGGCGGTCGTGATTCAAACAACTAGGAAACATCCCACCCGTCCGGAAGTACGAGTTTTCATCGACAGGGATGGCAAGCTGATGACTCCTCCTTATGAATTTAATTTGGTCTACAGTTCAAATTACTTTATTACCCGGGTAATAGAGGAGGGTTAAGCTAATTGTTGAATGAATTTAGGCAAACTCAACTTTTGTATCGAGTTTGTTCCCTCCTTATCAAGGCTCAGCAGGATAATCACGAAGTATTTAACCAAATCGCTGCTCTTTTATGTCAAGAGTTAGGAGTTATAGGTTCAAGTATTTGGTTAGCCACACACCAAGGCGGGATAGGGCAGCAGAGACTGGCATTTTTTCAAGCTGGGGAAAAGCTAGGTTATTCCTTGCCGAATTTAGATTACCAAGCCGCGGCTTTAGTCATTGAACAGGGAAACGGCCTGGTTTTACATAATATTCATAACGATGGGAATTTTCATGAGGCAAGACGGAATGATCTTTGGGTGACTGCTTACCCTTTAAAGAACAAACTTCAGCTTATAGGTGTGTTTTGTATTTGGGATAATTGCAATAAACGCACACACCAGGAAAGAGAAGATCTTGTTTCGCTGGTCCAAAAAGTGGGCAGCGAACTGACAAACGGACTCTATAACTATAAGCAATATTCTCAAGCCGACCATAAAAGGATAGCGAAAGAGTTAGAAACCGCCCGTCGCATCCAATTGGATTTGATGCCAAAAGAACTGCCTGTTTTACAAGGGACCTCTTTAGGAGTTCGAACGATTCCGGCTAATGAAGTGGGCGGGGATTATTTGGATATGTTTTTGACTAATAGTAAACATCTTGGCATTGCAATTGGTGATGTGATGGGTAAAGGCATTCCTGCTGCTTTATGGATGGCCATGACCAAGGTAGCGATGCGAACAGCGGCTAAAGACGATACCCAACCACATTTCGCGGTAAGTCAAGTAAATTCAGTGCTCTTTCCTGATTTATCACGCCAAGGTATTTTCGTCACATTACTCTATGCTTTATACGATCCTTACAACAAAACACTTTTATTTTCCAATGCCGGACACCTACCGCCTCTGTTATATCGAAGCAAGACTCGAAAAGTTGAACCTTTACAACTAAAGGGAGCTTATATTGGTGGCGTGGAAAATAAGATCTACCAAATTAGTGGAGTCCGGTTACAGAAAGGGGACATAGTGCTCTTTTACACTGACGGCTTAACAGAAGCTTTGAATTCGGCGCAAAAGCAGTTAGGAATTGAAAAAGTAGCTGAATTATTGAACAGTAATGCCCTGTATGATGCTTCTCAAATAATCGATCGTTTGGTTGTAAATTTAGGACAATTCATTGGCGACTATCACCAGACTGATGACATAACTCTGGCAGTTTTAAAGGTTGAGGAATGAGTTGCTTGGAAGAAAAATAATTTACAAGGAGTGGTAAAAATGCCGTTGGAAATTGAACGTAGAATGGAAAAAGATATGATGATTCTAAAAATGAGTGGAGTTCTTGATATTTCTACAGTCGAATTATTACAGAACAGTATTAATCATTTGGGTGAGATAAATAAAGTTATCTACGATTTCGATAACATTAAGTTCGTTGACTCAACTGGTGTGGGTGGTATTGCAAGCGTAATCAGGGAGTGCCAGAAAAATAAAGTTACTATAAAGATAAATAATATTTTACCGGAGGTTTTTGAAGTATTGGATATTTTAGGTTTGCCAGAGATTTTTGGCGAAGAAACATTCGAAGTTAAACAGGTATAAATGAATCTATGCTATCAGGATCTCGATACTCAGTCAAAGAACGTCCTTAAACAAAATTACTCTAATTAGTTTGTCTTTCTCAGTTTTAACAACAGTAGAGGCTCAGGATGCTCGGTCAGGTCGGGTTCTTTGCTGCCGCTGAGAGAAAGCGATCAACCGCAACTTCACTACGATGTATGGTATGGAGATGAAGTGCAAAGGTCAGTGCCTTAAAAAACATCACAGTATTTACCAACAGAGGACATCCTTTTACGGATGTCTTTTTTGATTGAGCACGCATATAAATGTACTACACTTGTGGACGAAGGAGGGCTCTGCGTGCAAGAATATATACGCAAACGGGTGCTCGATATTGGAACTTACATATTAGAATCGAGTGCAACCGTTCGGCAAACGGCTGACGTTTTTGGTGTCAGCAAATCTACGGTTCATAAAGATGTTACAGAAAGATTACCCTTGGTAAACGAAAAGTTATCTATGGAAGTAAAGCACATTCTGGAGACCAACAAAGCCGAACGACATATTCGAGGAGGCGAGGCTACAAGAAAAAAATATCAAGAAAACTAGCTTATATGCATAATGTGAAGTAAAATGGATCATGAAGAATTTAAAAAAACTTGCCATAACTAAAGGGATTATCAAATTAATCACGAATAATTTTAGTAGTACTAACTTATAATAGCGAATCTCCCGAGAGGGAGATTATGCTATTTGTTTATAGTCTATTCAGATGGACAAGCTACAGAGGACGAAAGGGGTATCTCTACTCATGTTTGGAATGGATTTTGGGATAGATTTAGGAATAGATTTGGGGACAGCCAGTGTTTTAGTGTATGCCAAAGGAAAAGGAATTGTCTTACACGAGCCTTCGGTGATTGCAATCGACCGTAATAATAATAAGCGAATAGCCGTTGGTGAAGAAGCGAGATTAATGATCGGTCGAACACCTGGAAATATTGTGGCTGTTCGTCCAATGCGTGATGGAGTAATTGCAGATTATCAGACTACCGAACTAATGTTAAAATACTTTCTCGAAAAAGCAGGCGCGAAGCGCTGGCCATTTTACAGAACGCGGGTTGTTGTTTGTATTCCTTCTGGGGTAACAGAAGTAGAACAAAGAGCAGTAAAACAAGCAGCCTACCAGGCTGGTGCTAAAGATGTTAAAGTAGTTGAAGAACCCTATGCGGCAGCCCTGGGAGCAGGACTGGATATTTCTGGACCTACAGGAAGTATGGTCGTAGATATTGGGGGAGGAACAACCGATATTGCAGTACTTTCGCTCAACGGTATAGTGGCGAAACGCAGCCTTCGGGTCGGTGGAGATAAATTTGATGAGGCAATTAGCCGCTATATCCGACGTGAGCATAATCTCATGATAGGAGAGCGTACGGCTGAAGAAATTAAGATTGCAGTCGGCTCAGCCATTTCAGAAGGCCGCCCATGCGTGGACATTGATGTGCGAGGTCGCGATTTAATTACGGGTTTACCCAAGACGATTAAAGTCAATTCTCGAGAGTGTTATGTGGCCCTTGAGGAATCCATTGATGCGATTGTTGCTGGGGTTAAAGAAGTATTGGAGCGGACCCCACCTGAATTATCGTCGGATATTCTTGATAAAGGGATTATCATGACTGGAGGAGGGTCCTTAATGTACGGCTTCGATATCCGTTTGGCCCGTGAGACAGGATTGCCTGTGAGTATTGCTGAGGATCCGATTTCATGCGTGGCCTTAGGCACTGGCAAATTATTAAACGGAAAGTTTTAGATCAAAAAACAGGTTTAATTAACGTAAAAATATCCCGAAATGGTCCGAGGCTAGTGGCTGGATCCGAAATGAGAAATCGTATTCGGGTAAGGTCTTCTTACCTTGGACTTTATCATTCTCAGTAGCCCCAAGGAAGAGGAAATCTAACTTAGAGAGCATGTGAGAAGAATTGTCTTAAGCGCAGAGGATAGGACGTTAAGAAACTTCCTCAGAAAGGAAAGGTCTCATGAGAGTTGATATTCTCGGAATTTCCGTAGATACATATTCTATGCCAGAGACTGTGGAGAAAATTCGACAGTCGGTTGAAAATCAGGTTAAGATTCGAGTGGTGACAGCCAATCCTGAAATGATCTATGCATCTGGCTACAATCAACGGCTGAAGAGACTGATTAATTCTGCAGATGTTGTGACGGCTGATGGGATTGGTGTGGTTTGGGCCGCCCGGCGATTAGGAACTCCAGTTCAGGAAAGAGTGACCGGGATTGATTTAGTCCAGTCGATATTCCCTGTGGCCAATGACCAGGGATGGCGGCTCTTCTTTTTAGGAGGGAAACCCGGCGTGGTCGAAAAAGCGATAAAACAGGTAGTTCCAAAATACCCCGGAATGGTTGTAGAAGGGCATCACGGATACTTTAATTTGGCTGAAGAAACTCGTGTATTAGAAGAGATCCTAAGGTTTCAACCAGATGTCTTACTCGTAGGATTGGGTGCACCCCGTCAGGAATATTGGCTTGCTGAACATCCTGGATTAGCAACGGTAAGTATAGGGGTAGGCGGAAGTTTCGATGCACTGGCAGGGATCGTGATCCGTGCGCCTAAACGTCTCCGAGAACTTCATCTAGAGTGGCTGTATCGCTTGTGGAAAGAGCCCTGGCGTTGGAAACGCCAAACCGTTCTACCACGCTTTGTAATAAAAGTGTTATTACAGGGAATGCGCTCCAAGACCCCTTAAAAGAGAAAAATCATTTCGTATAGGAAATTAGGAGGAAGGAAAAAGATGCCGGAATGTGAAAAACAATGGCAGTGGCAGCGTTTGAAAGAGGACTCAGAAGCCCGAGAGGATTTCTTAGCAGAATCTCAAACGTTTATTCGTCATGTATCTAGCCAAGTGTGTTTTCGCACTCTGGAATGGGGACGAGATGACGAATTATCTGAAGCCTTAATTGCTTTTAATAATGCGATAGATTTGTTTGTAGAAGATAAAGGAGTCCCTTTTTTAGCCTATGCAAGAGTTTTGATGAAACGCAGCTTGATTGATTATTATCGTAGGCAGCGTCTGCGGCAAGCAATTTCTCTCGATCAAGAGGACATTGGGCGAGGGATCGATATTCACCTTGGTTTAGATGAGTATTACGCGCGGGAACAGAGCGGTGAGAGGGCTGCAGAAATCCAACAGTATTCCAAGGCTTTGTCAGAGTTTCAGCTAACGTTTCAAGATTTAGTCGCAGTTTCTCCAAAACACCGGGATTCCCGTGAAACTCTACTCAGAGCGGCCCGGGAATTAGCATTGGATACTGAGTTGTGGCTCCAGGTCGAACGGAAGGGGAAAGTCCCTATGCAAGCGTTAGCTTTTAAAACCCAGATTAGTCTTAAAGTATTAGAACGGGGACGAAAATATATTTTGGCGGTTGCCTTACTGATCGCAAACCAACATGACTATGTATATTTAAGAGAATATGTTCTTCAGCGGGAAGAGGAGGCGAAGGGATGAGCAAAATGAAAGCCGTGGTATTAGAAAAGTCAGGAACACATTACAGGGTTCTAGGTATGGACGGCACCTTTCGTCAGGTTAAGAGACGACTTAATGCTGAGGTGGGCGAAGAGATTGAACTGGATGTAGGAAGAGATGGGGTTAGGGGGTTAAGTGCCTGGGCGGGGATAGTCGCACTTTTCCTTATGGTATTAACTTCCCTTGTAGGGTGGAATCTCTATCAAGCGCCAACGGCAGTAGCCTTAGTCTCGGTCGACATTAATCCTAGTTTGCAATTTACGTTGGATTCTCAAGGGCGGTTATTGAAATTTAAAACACAGAATGAGGATGCTCGACAAATGCTGGGTGAGAATGATCTCAAAGGTAAACCGATTGACGAAGTATTAGAGAGAATAGTTACTCTGGCCTATAATCAGAACTATATTAACCCGGAGCAACAGTGGATTGTGGTTGGATATTCTCCTCTGACTAACAAAAGCACAGAAAAAATGCCCAAGGAACTTAATGAGATTCAAATCAGTGATTGGATCACTGAGGCCATTGAAAAAAACGGATTGACTCCTCAGGTTGCTGTCTTCACTCTAAGTCCCGAAGATGGGGAACTTGCCCAAAAGGAAGATTTGACCATAGGCGAGTTTGCTCTTTGGCAGACAGCTCAAAAGGCGGGAGTAACGACTCAACCACAGAAACTTAAAGAGACTTCAGAACGGGTGCGCATACTTGAAAATCCGCAGGTTCAAGCGTTGGTTAAAGCTGAGAAGAAGGGAATTAAGAATGGTTTACCGATAAAGCCTGGAACAGCGACGGAAAGTCCAAGGACTTTAGGGAACCCATTTGAAAAGACTCCAGGAAACCAGAAACCGAATGCGTCCCCCTCCTCTGTCGATAAACCAAATTCTATCACCAAAAAAGATAGAGAACCAGAGTCTGAGAAGGGACAGCCAACGGTAAAAGAGAGTAGAAACACCAATGATAACGACAAAAGTAACGACAAAAATAATGACGAAAATGACAAAAAAAATAATGATAACGGGAAAAATAATGCTAAAGATTTAGCCAATGAGAATGAAAAAGATATTCAAAACGATAAAAATAAAGGAAAAGAAAATAATAGATGAGCAAGTTAGCGAGAGAGAAATAGGTCAGTTCATAACAAAGCGGAGGTTGACCATCAACAGTGAGTCAGTAGATAATTGCATCATAGTGTAATTTGCCGGGCAAGTGTACTACTCAATTAAGCGAGTGTATACTTGCTCGGTTTCTCTGACCATACTATTAATAGAAAAGATGGGCCAGCGTTTTTGGCCTGAGTGGGCAAGAGACTTGGCCAAAGTAGGATTATCGAGGATAGAAGTACACGCTTTAGTAAACTCAGCGACATGGCCTGGAGGAAAAAGTAGTCCGTCTTGGCCTGCGCGAATAACTTCTGGAATACCGCCAACAGTACTTGCCACAATAGGAACCCCTGCTTGCATAGCTTCAAGAAGGACTAGTCCCATACCTTCACTAACTGAAGGCAAGACGAAAAGGTCCATGGCAGGCAGCGCTTGATGGGCTAAGGGAAGGTAGCCGGTCATGGTATAGGGAATGGCATTTCGGTTAAGCTCGGATTCTAGGTTTGCACGTAGGGGTCCATCTCCTATGAATAAAAGGTGAAGTTTTGGAAACTTCAAGCGTAGTTCAGTCGCAGTTTTAATTAAATAAATCTGACCTTTAGTAGGATGAAGGCGACCTATAGTACCGATAACCAGTGCCTCTGTCGGGATCCCCCATTCTTTGCGGAACTGTTCTCGAGAAGAAGACGGGTCAGCAAAGGAAATAGCTGCTTGGCCGTTATAGATAGTTTCCAGATTCCGACCACCTCTTAAGGCAACCTCTTTGGCTAAATATTCGGATACAGTGATAATTCCGGATGTCAGGGGGAGGGTGAGGCGATCAAGCGCTAAAGCTATTCGGGCAGACCAAGGGGAAAGATAATCGTGGGCTAGGGAGCTATGAACGGTGGTTAAAGTAGGGATTCCCAACCATTTAGCCCCTAAGCGGCCTAGAAGATTGGCCCGTGAACCGTGGGTGTGAACAAGGTGTATCCCCAGGTGTTTAACCCAGCGAACTAGAGCGGGAAGGGGAGAAAGGTCAAGGGGGAAGCGCATAGGAAAAGTTTGCGTTGGGATGTTATTTTCTATAGCCAAGTCGGAGAAGGGTCCTTGGGTTAAGCAGACAAGATATAGGTCAAAACGGGTCCGGTCGACACCCTTGATGAGGGATAAGACATGTTGCTCGGCCCCGCCGACTTCCCCACCTCCGATAATATGTAGAATTTTGTAAGTTTTTTTCATGACCTTGCCATCTTCCCTTCAAGCACAAACTTGGTTATACTGTTTGCTAGTAGGTAAATACATCAGTTCTACTAATCATAGGCAAAAAGGTACATATCTGCAAGCGATACTATAATCGTTATTCGATATTTGGTATTCGAAGTTCGGACTACTGACTATGCACCGTCACCTAATTCTGCTTTCGAACTAATAATACGAACATCGACCTCGAATTTGTATCGATTTAAGGAGGAATTTCATTGCTACAGAGTCAAGAGATCCAAGATATTATTCCTCATCGTTATCCCTTTCTTCTAGTCGATCGTATCATAGAATTAGACGAAGGAAAAAGAGCAGTGGGAATAAAAAACGTTTCCATTAATGATTCGTTCTTTCAGGGGCATTTCCCAGGACACCCCATTATGCCAGGAGTTCTAATCATTGAAGCACTGGCCCAAGTCGGAACCGTGGCTATTCTTAAGATGCCAGAATATGCTGGTTACTTAGGGTTATTTGCAGGTTTGGATGAAGTAAAGTTTAAGAAGCAAGTCATTCCAGGAGATCAGCTTCGCCTAGAAGTAGAGCTTATCAAGCTGAGAAAATCATTCGGTATCGCTAAAGGTAGGGCGTATGTCGGAGAAGAGTTGGCAGCAGAAGGGACTCTTAAATTCTTTTTAGAGCGGAAGAAACCTGCTCAGTGATCGGTTTATCGTTACAGCAAGACAGCAGAGTTAGGAGCAACACAGCACGCTTCCTAGCTCTTTTTTTAGCCTTTAGTGTTCTTAGCCATGGGCTTTACTATTCTGAGGAATGGCTTATTTTTACTTTTGCCATATCCGTTTATGTAATGATTTCTCATCTGTTCGGCAGGTTTAAGGTAGGAACAGCTACGTATTTGGCCCTTGGTCTAACAGATTCTTTGCTGTTGGGAATGCTTGTTTTTTCAGTGCTAGGAGTACTACATCCAGTCAAGGCAGCGAACGGCTTACAGGAAGCGTTGCAATGGGGAATCTTTTGGCTCGTCTATCGGTTGGGAATGCGTATTTCATCGGATGAAACAGCTAAAAATAAGTTGCTAAGTTATATAGAATGGTTGGCAATAGTGGTTGCTACCATTGGTTGGCTACCATGGGTGAGCCAAGTAGCGGGAAGATTGAGTTCTGTCTTCGGTTATCCCAATACTATGGCTGCATTCTTGGGAGCTGTTCTTTTGCTTAATCCACGCAGGAAATTAGTCCGGATTCTACTAGGAACGTCCCTATTAGCCACGGGTTCCCGTGCAGGGGTAGGATTATTTGTTGTTATTTTTATTGGTCGACTGTTTTTAATAGGGGCTAGGTCACAGAACATTTCACCCTACTCTAAATCGAGACAAGCGGTGCCTAGGCTGAAAAGACTTTTAGGATCAGCCAATTATCTCAGCGGACTGTGGGTTATCGTATTAAGTATTTCTGGGGTAGTTCTCACAATGCTCATTAATGGAGCTGCCTGGGAAAATTTAACGACTTGGAGCTTTTCCTCTTCAAGTTGGCAGGAGCGTCTGGCCTATTTTAAAGACGGGATAAGGTTGGCCTGGAAGGCGGGGGGCCTTCCCCAAGCAGGAGGGTGGTTGGCCTTTCCGACTGTTCAGCAATTTCCATATTGGACGGCTGATCCTCATTCGAGTTTTATACATATCCTCTTAAATCAAGGAGTTCTCGGTATATTAAGTGTAGGGATTTGGGGTTGTTTAACCTTGGCTCAAACTTGGAGGACTTGGAGAAAGAAGCGCATGTTGCATAAAACAGGCGCTGAATCCCAAGAAACTAAGGCTCTGGTTCGAGTATGGGCAGCCTTGCTCTTTTTGGTGTTGCATAGTTTGGTGGATGCCGATTTTTCCTTTGGCTCCCTGGGAGTTTTATTCTGGTTACTTTTAGGAAGCATTCAAAAGGCCGAGAGTTACCACCGTTCTTTCTATTCAAAACGGAATACGGCGGTCAACATGAGTAACAATGTAATGTTGCTCATGAGTGTCATCTTGTGCTTGGTCAGTGTAAGTATACTCTTAAATCCTGCACTCATAGAGAAAGAACGAACTTGGAATGCTCTTGCGGAACATTGGAGTGAACAGGACCCAGACAAGAGTATTGCACTCTGGGATAAAAGTTTGAACTGGGATCAAACTCAAAGCAACACGAGGCAAAAGCAGGCTGAGCATTTACTTCGGCAAGGAAATAGCTTACCTGGACTAGAGGCAGTGGAAGAAGTACTCAAATGGCAGCCCTATAACATAGAAGCGTATGAATGGGCTCAGTCAGTTATCTGGGACGCTGCAGAGGTGCAGCGGCACACCCGCCCAGAAACGGCGAATAGGCTCTATCGATGGGTAGAAGGAGTTCCTAAAACTATAGAAGAGAAAGTTCAGGGTCTGTCGTCAAGAGAACGTTTGCTTTGGAAGGGGCATCCAGAGTTTTTACCATCCCCACATATTATGCTCCTCGCAGAGTATGCTCGGCAAAGACAACTCACACAACCCCTTTTCATAACATAAGTTGTGGGGAGGAGGGGAGATTATGACGTTATTGATGGGCGTGATCTTGATCTTAGGGGTTCTATTATGGAGAGTAGATTCAAGTTGGGAATGGGATATTCCCCAGAAATGGCAGGCTAAAATTAGGGCATGGAAAGAAGGACTCTCCAGTCCGACCCATATCATAAATTATGATTGGGACGTGGATCCAGAAAATACGGAGCTGGAGAAACATTTGTGGCAGCTTAAGAGGGCCTACCCTCGGTTAAGAAAGAAATATATGGCTCCGATAAGGGCCGAGGTATGCGTCTATCCCAATTTCTCACCTGAACAGAATAAGATTTACATATCCTGTCTTCAGCGTCGCTTCCCAGAAATAAGTCTATATGAAAGTCCACTAGGCAGCGAAAATGCAGCGGAACACTGGGACAGGTGCACTGTTTCGGTGATAGCGGGAGTAAAGATGGATAAACGCGGGGACAGGCACCTTGTTTCGTTGATAGCAGAAGCGGAGATGAGGGAAGGACTACAGAGTCGAACGGAAATGAAAGAAAGAGAGGGGTTATAACTGTAACTAGAACTATATAAGAGTTTATAAGAATATTTTGATAATTTATATGCTATTGGTGTATTATTACCAATAGAGGTGTAGTGAATTGAACTATTATTCAATTGGTGAATTTTCCAAACTTATTGGTAAGACAGAACAAACATTAAGAAACTGGGATAAAAACGATATGTTTAAACCCCATCATATTGCCCCCAGTGGCTACCGTTATTACTCTCAAGAACAACTGAATCATTTCTTAGGCATTAAAAACACCTTACAACTAAACAGGAAAGTTATCGGTTATTGTAGAGTTTCTTCCCACAAGCAGAAAGACGATCTCATTAGGCAAGAAGATAATGTAAAGACCTATATGCTTGCTAAGGGTTATCAGTTTGAGATCGTTACGGATATAGGGAGTGGAATTAATTACAATAAAAAAGGACTAAACCACCTCATTGATTTAATAACCCATTCGGAAGTTGATAGAATAGTCGTTCTATATAAAGATAGGTTACTGAGATTCGGTTTTGAGCTAATTGAAAACCTATGCACAAAATACGGAACGACCATTGAGATCATTGATTCAACCGATAAGACGGAAGAACAAGAATGGGTAGAGGATTTAGTTCAGATCGTCACTGTGTTTAGTGGTAGGTTGCAGGGAAAAAGGGCTCATAAGGCTAAGAAGATGATCAAGGAGTTGCTTGAGAATGATATTGGGGAAGAAAGTTAGACTCAAGCCCACCGAAGAGCAGGAACACCAGTTGTGGAAATCGGCAGGAACCTCAAGGTGGGCTTATAATTGGGCATTAGACAGACAAGAGAAGAACTATGCAAGTGGTGGGAAGTTCCTCTCAGACAATGATCTAAGAAAAGAACTAACTCAATTAAAGCAAACGGAAGAGTTCTCTTGGCTTTATGATATTTCCAACAATATCACGAAACAAGCCGTTAAGGATGCCTGTGAAGCCTACAAAAAATTCTTTAATAAACTTGCAGACAAGCCCAGATTTAAGAGCAGGAAAAGGTCAAAACCATCCTTTTACAATGATAACGTAAAGTTAAAAGTGAGGAAGTTATCGGTTCTTGTCGAAAAGGTAGGTTGGATGCAAACATCTGAGCAGATTCCGATAGGTGTAAAATACACTAATCCCAGAGTTTCATTTGACGGAAAGTATTGGTATCTGTCTGTAGGAATCGAACAGGAACAAATCGTAGAACAACTGACAAGTGAAGTAATAGGTATTGATGTCGGTGTAAAGGAACTTGCAGTATGTTCTAATGGCATGACATTCAAAAACATCAATAAGTCCCAAAGTGTCAAAAAGCTAGAGAAACGACTTCGTAGGTTGCAACGTAAAGTTTCTCGTAAATATGAAATGAATAAGGAGGGAAACCGTTTCGTCAAAACCTGCAACATTATAAACGTTGAAAAGCAAATCCGTGTGCTACATCGAACGTTGAATGGGATCAGAAACAATCATATCCATCAAGCCACTAAGGCAATTGTGAAAACCAAACCTTGCAAAGTGGTTATGGAAACCTTGAATATCAAGGGTATGATGAAAAATCGACATCTATCTAAAGCTATAGCCAAACAAAAATTGTACGACTTCAAGTCAAAGCTTCAATACAAATGTGACATACAGGGCATTGAACTCGTTGAGGCAGACATTTGGTTTCCATCGAGTAAGCTGTGTTCCAGTTGTGGGGCTATAAAGCAAGACTTGAAATTGTCAGATAGAGTGTACAAATGTGATTGTGGTTTAGTGATAGATCGAGATTTCAATGCATCCATTAATCTTTCGAGATACAAATTAGTAGTCTAGTCACCTAAAAGACACTACTAATGTGTACGATTCGTTGCATCGGAATTTAAGCCCTTGGAGTGTTACATCAAACGAAAGTAGTCTTCGGACAAAATCGGACACGATGAATAGGGAAGTAAACAAAGCTTTAATAGACTTTTATAAAGTTTTGGCAACGGGGTAGTTATGCTCTTTTACCTGACGTTAAAGAAGAACGGTAACGTCAGTTCATCTCCGCTTCGAGAGTGGGACAAGCAGGATTTTGGGGCTAGCTATCTCAGTACCCCACTTCCATTAGCAGTTATCGAAGAGATTAAGAATCAAGTATTGCGGCCAAAGCCGCTTGATCTTTGGAATTTTGGTAAAAGCACGAATCTTAAGCAAGAAATTATCAAACGGCTAAACACTATATGTGGGAATTCGTTGGATTTTAATTGGGAGGAAATTGACCCTATTGCCTCGCCCCTTCAAGATCTGTTAGAGGAAGAAACTAAGGATGAGAGAGGGGTTAGGTTTAATCAACTTGTCTTAGGGCGGCAACTCTCTAATCGTGATCTTCGGGGTCTTGCTCGAGAGCTTAAGATTCAAGAGGAGAAGGTCACTGAACTTGCCCATAGGAATGTGTTACAAGGGAAGGCACAGTGGGTTTCTTCCGTCAAGCAACAAGGTAGAGGGTGGCAGTGTCAACGATGTGGACAAGAGGACGTGGAAGAGTGGCCTAGTCTTTATGGGATGGCAGCAACCTGTCGAAGTTGCGAAAGCATCGGAGTAAGCACCTCTATGGAAGTACTTTATCGAGATCAACGTTCACTCATAGAAAGCCCTCGAGAGGTCAATTTTCAGCCACATTGGGACTTAACAGAGGCTCAACGATTAGCCAGCAAACAAGCTTTGCAATTTATTCAAGAAGCCCCAGAAAAAAGGGCACTTCTCTGGGCGGCATGTGGAGCAGGAAAAACTGAAGTGTGTTTCCCGTCTGCAGCATGGGCACTAAAGCAAGGGAAGTCTGTACTTTTTGCTGCACCGAGACAAGATGTCATCTATGATATTCTCCCAAGGTTGCAGAGGGATTTCCCCGGTTATCCATTGCAAGTGTTAACAGGAAAATCCTCAATTAAATTTCAAGGTGGAGGGTTGGTACTGGCCACAACACATCAAGTTTTAAGATTTTGGCAAGCCTTTGATGTTATTTTTATGGATGAGATGGATGCCTTTCCATATCAGGGGAGCAAGGCATTGGCCTGGGGATTGAAGCACGCCTTGGGCCAAAGAGGTAAGATTCTATACTTGACGGCAACTCCATCTCCTGAAGGTTTAAATTTGATAAAGAGAGGCAAGATGCGACTCATTCAGCTGCCAGCACGGCACCATCGCAACCCACTGCCGATTCCGGTATGGCATCAAGCTCGTCACGCAATTGAGCCCAACGAAGACGGGAGAAGCAATGAATGGACATTACCAATTAGAGCATTAAGGAGAGAGGGTCCGATATTGGTATTTGTGCCTAAGATTTCTTGGGTTAGTTCTTGGATTCAAGAGTTCAGAAAAAGTTTTCCGGATTGGCTGATTGACGGCAGCTATAGTTCGGATCCAGAACGTGCCCCCAAAATAAAACGTTTGATTCAAGGTGAATTTGATCTATTTGTGAGCACAACTATCTTGGAACGTGGTATCACGTTATCTGAGATACAAGTGGTTGTGCTCGGGGCAGATCATCCGATTTTTGATGAGCGAGCCTTGGTTCAAATGGCTGGCAGAGTGGGGCGAACTCCAGAATGTCCCGGAGGAGGGGTCGTCTTTATATCTAAGCATAGTTCTCCAGCGATTAAGACAGCAATTCAGTGGATCGAGGCCCAAAATAGACGTGCAATGGAATTAGGACTCCTTGATACAGGGCAAAAGGGGGGCAGCAATGAAGGATCTTAGGGGAGCCACAACTGATGTCATCCGTTCGCTTTGGTACAGAGATGAAAGCCGTTGTGTTTTATGTAGTGAAGGACACGGGCCAATCTGCTCGACATGTACGGAGAACTATCTACATCCTGAGCTAGCTCGTTGCCGAGGGTGCGGAAAATTAATTCCGCTTGAGAAACAACAGTGTCAAGATTGTGAGGCGGGTCGTGGCCCGAAACAGCTTGATAAGGTAGTAGCTTGGGGGCATTATTACGGTGGATTAAAGGAATTCATTCAGAGCGTAAAATTTAATGCCCATCCAAAACGCATAAGGCAGATCATTGGCCCTTTTGCCGAATGGACTGTAAGTCAGCTTCCGGCTGTTGACGGTATAGTGGCAGTTCCGATGCATGCAACAAAACTAGGAGAACGTGGATTTAATCAAGCGGAGGTTATTGCATCTGCCTTACATTGGGAACTGGGGTTGCCGATTTTCCAAGGAGTCGAACGAATTGAGACGAGGGCATCTCAAGTTCTACTTTCTCGTAAAGAACGCTTGCATAACTTGGAAGGAGCCTTTGCAGTGCGTAATCCAGAGTATTATTTAGGACGAAGTGTATGGTTAGTGGACGATGTAACAACAACAGGAGCAACTCTCGAGGCAGTGGCGGAAGTACTTCGTGGTAGTGGAATTCAGGCGATTTATGGCTTGTGCCTAGCTGCTGGTCGCGAAAAAAGACTTGTGCCTACGAGTGAATAGAGTTATAATAATTCTGGATGGGCACAGCCTATTACATTTTTTTACGTAAGGGGAATATCTTTCATGGCCTTTGAAGACAAAGATCTAGTATGTAAAGACTGCGGAGTAACTTTTATTTTTACCGTCGGGGAGCAAGAATTCTACGCTGAAAAAGGTTTCGAAAATGAGCCACAACGTTGCCGTGAATGCCGTAACGTACGCAAATCCAATCGCAATTCCCAAGAAGGAAGATCACGTGAAATGTTTTCTGTCGTTTGTGCGGACTGTGGAGTAGAAACACAAGTTCCATTCCAACCGACTTCTGATCGTCCAGTATACTGCCGTGAGTGCTACCAGCACCATCGTCCGGCTCGTGAGCAATATTAATTCAAGCAACTTGAATTAGCATATTATTGAAATTGATAAGCACTGGTCGGCGTCTCGTCGGCCAGTGCTTTTTTGTGTGCCTTAAGCAGCTCTTATATGTGGGAGTTCTTTTGAAGTTAGCCTTCGGCATTAGTGATCTTTCGCCACAGATTGTTCCTTGCGCAAGTAGTGGCTTCGGCGATACTCTCCACGGAGACTATCGTATGGAATTATCTTCGCCGAAAGCTTTCGTTTCGAAGTCACGAAGTTCAGCGCTAGCTAAACGTGTTCCCTTTTTTCCTGAATATTCATCTCTATAAAGGGTTACCAACAGGGTTATCCACAATCAATTCTTGTAAAATAGGGTATTTCTTGTACTTATCCACATTATACACACTCTCCTGTGTGTAACTTTTGGGGATAAAATCGACAGAATGATAATAATGGCCGGAGTCATTGCTGTTGGCAGCTCCCTTACTACTAGAACAGTATTAGGCTTGGTTTCAGCCTACTTAGTTTAATTTCCCGGTATTGCTATTTCTCTGACCGTATTAGGTTTAAATTTTTTTGGGATGGATTAGGGATATTTTTTACGCGCGTTTGAAAAAATAACTAAACAGACATTAAAAGTGTTGTATAGATATTCGTTAGTATGTATAATCTGAATAGACAAGGATGACAAACGCATAACGCAAAATTTTGTTAGTAAGTTATTGCGGAACACATCCAAAAGAGAGGGGAATAAAAATGTTTAAACCTAAATTTCGTCTTGTAATAGCTGGATTACTTAGTTTAAGCCTCTTGACACTAGCCGGATGTGGCAGTGCACCTGCACCTGCTCCTACTCCTACTCCTGCCCCAGCTCCCGTTGAGAAGGTCCTGAAGGTCGGATCGGATATCGCTTATGCACCGTTTGAGTTTATGGATGAAAAGCAACAAGCGACGGGCTTCGATATTGAGCTTATTAAGGCTCTTGGGGCAGATATGGGATACACCAAGGTGAATATTGAGACAGCTGCTTTTGACGGCTTGCTTCCTGCCTTGCAAGCAGGAAAATATGATTGCGTGATTTCGGCCATGACAATCACAGAAAAGCGTGCTCAGAGTGTCCAATTTAGTGATAAGTATTTTAGAGCCATTCAGTATATAGCCATGAAAAAAGGGGCCAACTTTAAGAATTTGGCCGACTTAAAAGGTAAAAAGGTTGGGGTTCAACTCAGTACGACAGGACAAGAGGTCGTTGAGAAAGCCGGAATTGAGCCAAGAAAATTTGATACAACACCGGATGCAATGAACGATCTTCTGAACGGTGGAGTAGAAGCCGTTGTGGCTGATGGACCGGTTGTACTTTGGTTCCAAGCACAAAATGAAAAAGCTAATATTGTCTCCGTAGAAGCAGATGTTGAAGAAGAATTCTATGGAATTGCTATGAAGTTAGATAACAAAGAATTAGGCGATAAAATGAATGCTTCCTTAAAGAAACTCAGAGAAAACGGGAAGTATAATGAAATTTATAAGAAATGGTTTAAAGTGGATGCACCAAAATTCTAAGTAATTCATTTTGTTAGGCTAAATACTTGTAATGAAAAAAATAAGGAAGGCACTTGATGTTGTGCCTTCCTTTATTTTTTGGGCCTACTCGCAAATTTCAGGAGATATAGAAAGCTGGAATTAGAGGTCTAAGGGAGAAATTGGGGCTTGAATTAGCCAATCCTCATGTTATAATTAGAGCTTGTTGTGTATAAACAAGACAATACTAGGGAAGCGTTTTTTACTTGTATAAGTTTACAGTAAAATGTATAATTTTATGCAGATAAATAACCTTTAGACATCTTGCATACTCATTATTATGAAGAAGGAGGATTTTTTGTGGGTCAAAACTGGAAAGCAGCCATAGATAGCATCCCCATTCTAAATAAAGCCGCATTACTTACTTTGGAGCTGACAGCCGGTGCAGTCATGATTGGACTTGTTATTGGACTTTTTATGGCGTTGGCGCGTTTGTCCAAGAACAGGTTGCTACGCATAGGGGCAATCGGCTATATAGATTTTTTTAGAGGAACCCCATTACTAGTCCAAATTTTTCTAGTCTATTTTTTAGTGCCTAAACTCCTTAATTGGGAAACCTTGCCTGATGACTATCAATATATTGCTGGAGTCCTGGCGATGGGCCTAAATTCCGGTGCGTATATTGCCGAAATATTTAGGGCCGGAATTCAGTCAATTGACCGTGGGCAATCAGAAGCGGCTCGGTCGTTGGGAATGACTCATAGTCAGTCCTTACGGTATGTGATTCTACCCCAAGCGTTTAAACGGGTTATACCACCCTTGGGCAATGAGTTTATTGCCTTACTTAAAGATTCTTCTCTATTATCGATTATTGCGATCCAAGAACTTTTCTACAGCGCCAAGATTATCGCTGGGCGAACCTATCAACCTATTCCCATGTATATAGCTGCTGCCTTGTATTACCTCGTCATGACCCAATTAATTACCCAATGGGTTGCCTATATGGAGAGGAGGCTGGGTAAGAATGATCTTCGTTAAGAATTTGCATAAATACTTTGGCAAACTGGAAGTTCTTAAAGGAATAGATTGTCATATTCGGGAAAAGGAAGTTGTAGTTGTCATTGGCCCCAGTGGTTCAGGAAAAAGCACCTTCTTGCGCTGTCTCAATAAACTTGAAGAGCCAACCAGCGGAGAGATTATTGTTGACGGAATTCCTCTTAACTCTGAGGTGAATGTTAATGCAATACGGCGAGAAGTAGGCATGGTTTTCCAACGTTTTAACCTCTTCCCGCATATGACAGCAATCCAAAATATAATACTAGCTCAAGAGGTTGTACGCAAAACAAGTAAGGCAGAAGCACGCAAGATCGGGTTGGAACTTTTAGAAAAGGTTGGCTTATCTGATAAAGCCGATGAATATCCAGATCGCCTTTCAGGTGGGCAACAACAAAGGGTTGCAATCGCCCGAGCCTTAGCAATGAAGCCGAAGATTATGCTTTTTGATGAAACCACGTCCGCTCTCGATCCTGAAATGGTGGGAGAGGTTCTTGCGGTTATGAAAGATTTAGCTCGTGAAGGGATGACAATGGTCGTTGTGACTCACGAGATGGGATTTGCCCGCGAAGTCGGAGATCGGGTAATTTTTATGGATGAAGGGATAATTATGGAAGAGGGAGAGCCGAACGAGGTGTTTGAGCATCCCAAGAATCCAAGGACGCAGGCGTTTTTGAGTAAAATATTGTAAGCTTTTTGTATAAAGCGCTTTCTTGGGGTTAGGCCCGAGGAGCGCTTTTCTGCACGCGTCTGCACGTTACGCCGCTGGACGAGCTGGACGGTTCGCGAGCGCGTCCGAACCTCTGGGCAATCTGCATGTGAACCTGCGGCGCGCTGACGGGGGGCGAACCGTCGGCGCTCGTTTGGAGAAGCGGCTTCACTGAAGCATCCGCTTAGCAGAAAAGCGCTCCTTTGGGGTGGAGCTATGGGGAGTGAATGTGGTCGCTTTATAGAAAGGCGCTTTTGGGGCTGGGATAGGATAGGCCCGAGGAGCGCTTTTCTGCACGCGTCTGCACGTTACGCCGCTGGACGAGCTGGACGGTTCGCGAGCGCGTCCGAACCTCTGGGCAATCTGCATGTGAACCTGCGGCGCGCTGACGGGGGGCGAACCGTCGGCGCTCGTTTGGAGAAGCGGCTTCACTGAAGCATCCGCTTAGCAGAAAAGCGCTCCTTTGGGGTGGAGCTATGGGGAGTGAATGTGGTCGCTTTATAGAAAGGCGCTTTTGGGGCTGGGATAGGATAGGCCCGAGGAGCGCTTTTCTGCACGCGTCTGCACGTTACGCCGCTGGACGAGCTGGACGGTTCGCGAGCGCGTCCGAACCTCTGGGCAATCTGCATGTGAACCTGCGGCGCGCTGACGGGGGGCGAACCGTCGGCGCTCGTTTGGAGAAGCGGCTTCACTGAAGCATCCGCTTAGCAGAAAAGCGCTCCTTTGGGGTGGAGCTATGGGGAGTGAATGTGGTCGCTTTATAGAAAGGCGCTTTTGGGGCTGGGATAGGATAGGCCCGAGGAGCGCTTTTCTGCACGCGTCTGCACGTTACGCCGCTGGACGAGCTGGACGGTTCGCGAGCGCGTCCGAACCTCTGGGCAATCTGCATGTGAACCTGCGGCGCGCTGACGGGGGGCGAACCGTCGGCGCTCGTTTGGAGAAGCGGCTTCACTGAAGCATCCGCTTAGCAGAAAAGCGCTCCTTTGGGGTGGGGTCTAGGGAAAGTGGATGTGGTCGCTTTGTAGAAAGGCGCTTCTCGGGCTTGGCTACGGAGGAGGAGCGCTTTTCTGCACGCGTCTGCACGTTACGCCGCTTGACGAGGCTGGACGGTTCGCGAGCGCGTCCGAACCTCTGGGGAATCTGCATGTGAACCTGCGGCGCGCTACGGGGGCGCGAACCGTCGGCGCTCGTTTGGAGAAGCGGCTTCACTGAAGCATCCGCTTAGCAGAAAAGCGCTCCTTTGGGGTGGAGCTTTGGAGAAGTGGATGTGGTCGCTGTATAGAAAGGCGCTACTGGGGTTAGGCTTGTTAGGTCCGAGGAGCGCTTTTCTGCACGCGTCTGCACGTTACGCCGCTGACGGGCTGGACGGGTAGCGAGCTGAGCTGTTAAACCTCTTGTATCGAACGCCGGAACACCGAATATTGATCATCGTTTTAATTAACGTTTAAACTTTATCAATGCTGGGTATCCTCATAAAGTATGAGGTAATTCTTAAGCTTGGGTTGTATGCCTTAAGCATTAAGCATTAAGCTTTGAGCTAAGAATTTTAACATTTCAAGGAGGGTTTTTTTAAGTGGTAGGTAAAGTCAAATGGTTTAGTAAACAGAAGGGTTTCGGATTCATTGAACAAGAAAGTGGGCAAGATATTTTTGTGCACTTTCAATCGGTTATTGGAGATGGATTTCGGACGCTTGAAGAAGGACAGTCTGTTGAATTCGATGTTATTCAAGGCCCAAGAGGTGAACAAGCTTCGAATGTGATGGTTCGTTAATAGAGTTATTAAAGAATCTGCCAAAAGAGAGGATCGTTAAAAGATAAGAACGGTTCTCTCTTTTGGATGTTAGCAAAAAAATATAAGCGGTAAACATTATAAATTTGCAGGATTTTTTGTGTAAAGCGGGAATATTACTAATATAGCAACATAGAAGGGGGTTGAAATTAATGAACATTAATATTCGCGGTAAACATATCGAACTAACAGACGCCCTTAAAGAGTATGTTATGAAACGAGTAGGTAAATTAGCCAAATACTCGGATGAGTTTGTGGACGTTCAAGTCACCTTGCTTGTCGAGCGCGATCGACATCGTGTGGAGGTAACAGCCCCACTCCATGGTATGATTTTGCGCGGCGAAGAAGAAACAGAAGATATGTATTCTTCAATCGACATGGTCGTTGAAAAGTTAGAACGTCAAATTGATAAATATCGGACACGTATTAATAAACGAATGCGGTCAAAAGTACTTAAAGACCATGAACCTAAGCAATCAGCAGTGAATGATGAGCCTCGTGAAGAAGTTGTTCGAAATAAAAAGTTCCCTGCCAAGCCCATGTCGGTAGAAGAAGCGATAATGCAGATGAATCTGATTGGTCATACTTTCTTTGTGTTTACCAATTCAGAAAGTCAAGAAATGAATGTGGTCTACCTTCGTAATAATGGAGACTATGGGTTGCTTCAACCTCAGACTTAAATTTTAATTAACCTCAAGCAGGGTAAGTAACTTGGGATCGGTTGGAAAAGTTGCATTTTACAAGCGAAAGGTCCGCATTGGCGGGCCTTTCGTCACACTCTGAGAAAAATACTAAGTATAATGAGGGGAAAACTGAGTATTAATAAGGTTTTGCTTGAGAAGGTAAAATGTCCCATGAGTAAATCTCTCGGTTTGGTTGCAGTCGGTTCTCAAGGATGTTAAAATTAGTCAACATAAGGATTAAGAAAGGTGGACATAATGGGGTTTTTTGATTTGTTCGATGATAACGCGCGAGAAATTCGGAAATACCAAAAGCGCGTTGTAGTGATTAATAACTTAGAACCGACGATCCAAGCTCTGGGAGATGATGAATTACGTGGCAAGACCGCTGAATTCCGAGGACGTTTGGAACAGGGAGAAAGTTTAGACAGTCTTTTGCCTGAGGCATTTGCGGTGGTACGTGAGGCTAGCCGAAGGGTGATTAATCAGCGTCACTATGATGTACAGTTAATTGGGGGCATGGTGCTTCATGATGGCCGGATAGCTGAGATGCGGACTGGGGAAGGAAAAACCCTGGTGGCGACTTTGCCGTCCTATTTGAATGCCTTGACAGGTAAAGGGGTCCATGTTGTAACGGTCAATGATTACTTGGCTCGTCGGGATAGTGAATGGATGGGTCGGATTCACCAGTACCTCGGTCTTTCCGTAGGTCTTATAGTTCACGGCTTAAACTATGAGGAACGTAGGAACAGTTATGCCTCAGACATTACTTATGGTACAAATAACGAATTTGGCTTCGATTATTTGCGTGATAATATGGTCACAAGGCCTGAGGCTTTAGTTCAACGCAAACTAAATTATTCGATCGTGGACGAAGTGGACTCGATTCTAGTGGACGAAGCACGGACTCCGCTGATTATTTCTGGTGAGGCGGACAAGCCCACAGAACTATATTTTAGGGTTGCCATGATTATTCCGCGCTTAAAACCCGAAGAGGATTATAAAGTCATTGAAAAAGAGCGTGTTGTAACCCTTACGGAGAAAGGTGTCGGTCGGGTAGAAAGTATGCTCGGCGTGGATAACCTTTATGAAGATATTCATACTGAATTGGCTCATCACGTTAATCAAGGGTTAAAGGCGCAAACCCTCTTTAAACGAGACCGTGATTACGTCGTGAAAGACGGGGAAGTTATTATTGTCGACGAATTTACAGGTCGCTTGATGTTTGGGCGTCGTTATAGTGAAGGATTACACCAAGCGATTGAGGCCAAAGAGGGCGTTAAGATTGAAAAAGAATCCCAAACATTAGCTACGATTACCTTCCAGAATTACTTTCGGATGTATAACAAACTCTCGGGTATGACTGGAACGGCTATGACAGAAGAACCAGAGTTTCGGAAGATTTATAAGCTTGATGTTGTGGAGATCCCAACTAATCGGCCTATGTTGCGAATCGATGAGCCAGATATAATCTATCGTACAGAAGAAGGGAAGTTTTTGGCGGTCGTAGATAGTGTAATTGAACGCCATGCTAAAGGACAGCCGCTTCTTGTTGGAACCGTGTCGGTTGAGAAATCCGAACATTTGAGTACTCTTTTGTCGCGTCGTGGTGTTCCGCACCAAGTCCTTAATGCTAAATTCCATGAAAAAGAAGCTGAGATTGTTGCCCAAGCTGGACAGGGTGGCATGGTTACGATTGCAACAAACATGGCTGGACGTGGGACGGATATTATTCTAGGTGAAGGTGTTTCTGACCTCGGAGGTTTACATATTATCGGGACAGAACGACATGAATCTCGACGTATCGATAACCAATTGCGTGGTCGTGCTGGACGTCAAGGGGACCCTGGATCAACCCAATTCTTTATTTCGTTAGAAGACGACCTAATGCGTTTGTTTGGTGCGGATAATATTATGGGTATCATGGATAAATTAGGAATGGATGACTCTATACCTATTACATCAAGAATGATTTCCCGTTCTATTGAGACCGCCCAGCGTCGAGTCGAGAATCGCAACTTTGACATTCGTAAACATGTTCTAGACTATGACGATGTTATGAATCAACAACGTGAAGTAATCTATGCCCAGCGTCTTGCAGTGTTGATGGGGGAAAATCTCCACGATAATGTTATGGTTATGTTAGGAAAAGCGGTTAAAGATAGTATTACTATGTTTAGTGGGGAAAGCCAGTTCCCAGAAGAGTGGGATTTGTCAAGTATGTCCGATTATATTGAGAACTTTTTCCTGCCGGGGATCCATTTAAAGCCTGAACAATTCGTAGATCTTTCGGTGGAAGAAATTGAAGAAATGCTCATGGAGCAGGCAACAGAACTTTATAAAAAGCGAGAAGAGTCATTCGGTGCTGACCTGATGAGAGAAATTGAACGGGCAGTAATGCTGCAGGTTGTGGACAGCAAATGGATGGATCATCTTGATGCCATGGATATGTTGCGTGAGGGAATTGGTTTGCGGGCCTATGGACAGAAAAATCCACTCGTAGAATATAAGCGTGAAGGGTTTGAAATGTTCCAAGCGATGATTGATTCTATTCAAGACGATATTATTCGCTATGTAATGCGAGTGACTCCCCAAGTGCGAGAAGAAGTTGCTGAACAGCCACGCAATGTGACGGAGAACCGCTATGAGGGAGAACCCAGTAAACCTGTACACGTTGGAGACCAGATCGGCCGCAACGATCTCTGTGAGTGCGGAAGTGGGAAAAAATATAAGAAATGCTGCGGTAAAGTTAAAAAGTAATGGGCGAAAGTAAGGGTCGGCGGAACACGTCCATGTGTTCCGCTCCGCTTATGTAAGGATGCTTTCACTAAGTCAGGTAACGTTCGAATATAGGTAATCACTTTTTGGTTAAGACATTAGTGTTCGAAGTGAATAGTTTTGGAAGGGTGAATAGAGTGCTTTCTGATTGGAAAAAGGAACTGGAAATGTTAACATTAAGCTTGGCAGATTTGAGGGTTTCCCTTTGACGTTGCTCAGCGTATCGAAAAAATTAGTCTTCTAGAAGGGGAGTTTCATCGCCCTAATTTATGGGATGACCCTATCAATGCGCAAAAAATTATGCAAGAGTTAGCTTTACATCAGAGCAAAGTCAAAATTTATGAAGTGCTAGAGGGTGAGCTTGAAGAGACAGCGACTCTTTGGCAGTTGGCTATAGAGGAAGATGATGTGAGCCTTGAACCAGAGATTGAGCAAGGTGTAAGAAGACTTCAGCGGCGGTTTGAAGATTTGGAATTGGAATTACTGCTGGCCGGTCCTTATGATCGGAATAATGCTATTTTAACCCTTCATGCTGGAGCCGGGGGTACGGAAGCTCAAGATTGGGTACAAATGCTCTATCGTCTTTATATTCGCTGGGGAGAACGTCACGGATATAAAGTGGAGACGTTAGACTTTTTAAATGGCGATGAAGCAGGAATTAAGAGTGCCACACTGTCCTTCAGTGGGGAAAATGCGTACGGATATGCCAAGTCAGAAAAAGGTGTGCATCGTTTAGTACGAATTTCCCCCTTTGATGCGTCAGGACGCCGTCATACCTCGTTTGCTTCTGTAGATGTAATACCGGAAGTAACTGAGGATAACGAGATAATTATTGACACTGAAGACTTAAGGATAGATACTTATCGGTCCGGTGGAGCGGGTGGACAGCACGTCAACAAGACCGATTCTGCTATTCGGATTACACACTTGCCGTCCGGGGTCGTGGTTCAGTGTCAGAGTGAACGCTCACAGACACAAAATAAACTTGCCGCTATGCGGGTTTTACAGGCGAAGTTGCTGGAACTTAAACGCAAGGAACAAGAGGCTGAAATTTCCGAAATTCGCGGTGAGCAACAAGAGATTGCTTGGGGAAGTCAAATTCGTTCCTATGTTTTCCATCCCTACAGCCTAGTAAAAGACCACCGAACCAATGTGGAAACTGGCAACGTATCGGCAGTAATGGATGGGGAAATCGATACTTTTATTGCAGCGTTTCTTCAGAAGACAAAAACATTGTCATAATACCGCAGTAGCAAAAACTCAAACAAGTTTATTTGAGCTTATGTTATTTAAGAATGAACTAAAGGAGGGGATCGCTTGACCACAATTGAATTGAAACGAGTGGCCAATACTATTCGTCAAGACATTATTTCGATGCTTGTAACCGCAAAATCAGGGCATCCCGGTGGGAGTTTATCTGCCGCTGATATCGTAGCAACCTTATTTTTTAACGAAATGCGAATTAATCCTCAGGACCCGCGGTGGGCGGAGCGAGACCGCTTTGTCCTTTCCAAAGGACATGCAGCTCCCGTGCTTTACGCCGCACTCGCAGAGAAAGGTTATTTTCCAAAGGAGGAGCTACAGGGGCTTCGTCAAACGGGTCATATGCTACAGGGGCATCCGGATATGAAAAAGACCCCGGGTGTGGATATGTCCACAGGTTCCTTAGGGCAAGGGCTTTCGGCAGCCAATGGAATGGCTTTAGCCGGAAAGCTGGATGGCAAGGATTATCGCGTGTTTGCCTTGCTCGGGGATGGTGAAATGGCAGAGGGACAAATTTGGGAAGCTGCTATGGCGGCTGCTCACTATAAGTTGGATAATGTTACCGCTGTTTTAGATTTTAACGGCTTACAAATTGATGGAGCGACAGATAGTGTCATGTGTTCAGCTCCGCTAACAGAGAAGTGGCGGGCATTTTGTTGGCATGTGATTGAAGTTGATGGACATGATGTCGATTCTCTACGGGCAGCCTTTGCCGAGGCAAAAACAGTCAAGGGCAAGCCAACCATTATCATTGCCAAAACAGTAAAGGGCAAAGGGGTTTCCTTCATGGAAGATCAAGCTGGCTGGCACGGCAATGCTCCTTCTGTGGAACAAGGCGAACAGGCGCTTAAAGAATTACGGGAGGAGGCGGCGAACCTTGGCTAATAAAGTAGCGACACGCGAAGCGTATGGCAAGGCCCTTCAAATTTTAGGGGCAGAAAATCCTAACGTCGTCGTTTTAGATGCAGATTTGTCGAAGTCGACCAAAACGGCTGACTTTGCCAAGAAATATCCGGAGCGTTTCTTTAACATGGGGATTGCCGAGGCTAACCTCTTAGGGACGGCTGCGGGCCTTGCTGCAGCAGGTAAAATTCCCTTTGCCAGCACCTTTGCAATTTTTGCAGTTGGCCGGGCCTTTGAACAAATTCGTAATTCGATTGCCTATCCTAAGTTAAATGTGAAAATTGCGGCTACCCACTCCGGAATTACAGTCGGTGAGGACGGAGGGTCTCATCAGGCCATTGAAGATGTAGCAATTATGCGCGCGGTACCGAATATGGTGGTTTTAGTTCCTGCAGATGGAGAGGAAACTCGCCAAGTAGTTTTGGCTGCTGCCCAATATAACGGACCTGTTTACATTCGGATGGGACGCTTAGATGTTCCGTTGCTTTTCGGCGCAGAGTATCAGTTTGAGATCGGCAAGGCCAACGTCCTTAAAGAAGGGACAGACGTTGCCATCATGGCTAATGGAGTAATGGTGTCTATGGCCTTAGAAGCAGCCGCTGAGCTTGCTGATAAGGGAATAAGCGTGAGTGTTGTCAATGTGGCCTCAGTGAAACCACTAGATGAAGAAACGATTGTACAGATTGCGAAGACGACAAGAGCCGTCGTGACGGCGGAGGAACACAACATTATCGGAGGACTAGGAAGCGCAATTGCAGAGGTACTAGGGGAAAAACAGCCCACACCAATGGTGCGCGTCGGACTTAAAGACACATTTGGGGAGTCAGGGCGACCACAGGAACTCCTTGAAAAATATGGTTTAACGAAGCAGGAATTAATGAAAGCAGTGCATGAGGTCCTTGCTAAAAAGCAAATTTAATTTCCTCTCTTCTCCTCAAAACAATGATAGGGTAGATCTGATCAAGAAGGGACTAGCGTTCTGGTGTGAACTGGAAATGCTGGTCCCTTCTTGATAATTTTCTATATTCGGGATGGACTTTGATTTTTAGTCCGCCACAAAACACGCGAATGTTTAATTTTACAGACAGGAAATCCACGGCTGGTGTCGAATAAAATAAGGGTTATGGGGAAATAAGGGCGGAGCAGGCGAAAATCAAGGAGGACAGTATGATTCAATTGACAAATGTGTCCAAGATTTATCTGAACGGTGCCAGAGCCCTTGTCGATATAAACCTTAAAATAGGTAAAGGGGACTTTGTTTTTCTGGTAGGTCCCAGTGGTGCAGGCAAATCGACGCTGATCAAATTACTGTATCGCGAAGAAAGCCCGACAAGAGGGCAGGTTCAGATTAATAGCAAGAATCTGGTGCGAATGAAAGAACGAGAAGTACCCTATCTAAGACGTAGTATTGGAGTGATCTTTCAAGACTTTAAGTTATTACCCAATAAGACGGTCTTTGAAAATGTTGCTTTCGCACTTGAAGTGATTGGCGTGGCCAGGCGTGAGGTAAAAAGTCGTACCCGAGCCACGTTAGAATTAGTGGGTCTGGCAGCTAAAGAAACATCTTATCCTCATGAACTTTCTGGTGGGGAACAACAACGTGTCTGTGTAGCCCGGGCAATTATTAATAACCCTGCCCTATTAGTAGCAGATGAACCCACGGGTAACCTCGACCCTGAGACTGCGTGGGATATTATGGATCTGCTTTATAATATCAATAAGCGAGGGACAACCATAGTCATGGCTACCCATGCCAAGGCAATTGTCAATAAAATGCAAAAAAGAGTTATTGCCATAGAAAATGGAAGGGTTGCACGGGACGAGGAAAAGGGGGGATACGGCTATGACACTTAATTCCTCTCGTTACATCCTTCGCGAGACGTTCCACTCTATGAAACGCAATCCTTGGCTGAGCATTGCATCAGTCATAACCGTAATGGTTTCGCTGGTGATCCTGGGTTTCTCGATATTCTTTTTGGCCAACGCTGCAAATATGGCGCAATCCTTTGAATCAGAACTGGAAATTGCCACATTTGTGCACGACAACACAACCCCTACCCAAGTACAAGCTTTGAAAAGCCAGATTTTAGCAATGCCTGGTGTCGCTTCAGTGACCATAGTGACTAAGGAAGAGGTGCTTAAAGATTTTGGCAAAACGTTGGGCGGGACCCAAAGTAATCTTTTGGCTGATCTAGGGGGAACCAACCCTTTCCGTGATAAGCTGACGATCAAAGCAACGGATCCGCAAAATGTCATAGCTCTAGCTGAGACGGTGGCTGCTCTTCCTGAGGTAGCAAAAGTACGCTATGGACAGGGATTTATCGATCAACTCTTGAAATTTACACAATGGCTAAGATGGATTGGCCTTGCTGTGGTCGGGGCTTTTGGCATTGCAGCAACGGTCCTTATTTCGATTAACGTTAAAATGAATGTCTTTTCCCGCCGCCGCGAAATCCAGATTATGAAATTGGTGGGTGCAAGTAACAGCTTTATTCGTTGGCCCTTTCTGATCGAGGGGTTAGCATTAGGTCTTGTTGGGGGAGCAATGGCTGCCGGTATTGTCGGTATGGGGTACAATTCGATAACTATGTACGTTCAATCATCGTTAACCTTTTTACCTGTCGTTCAGAACGATATCCTTTTCCGCCAAGTATCGGTGGGACTTTTACTTGCAGGCATGGCAATGGGTGCCCTTGGAAGCGGGATTTCCTTGCAGAAGTTCCTCCGTACTTAGCGGGAGAGGAAGTTTCTTAGCCCGTTCGCACTCGTTCCATTGCTATTCGCTTGTCGCTAAGGCTAAAACTCAAAACCTCTGGGCTTTCTGCATGTGAACCGTTGAGTTTCTTCACGCCTTATCGACTGCGCTCATTGACGCAATTCCTCTCACATGCTCTCTAAGCTAAGAAACTTCCTCTGAGCTTGGGTCGACGGGGGGTGGAGCAATGCGAGAGGATATTTTTGCTGGTTGCGTTTTGGCGTAAAGGTGCTAGGTGTGCCTTGGGGCTTTAAGAGGAGGAATACCTTTTTAGTTTTCTATTTAAGAACGGAGGGGTCGTTTGTTCGGGAAGAAAGTCATACCTACTCTAGTAATAAGTCTTCTTTTGCTTGGGACGTCGGCAATGCCTTCCCGGGCCGATCAACTTGGTGAGAATCTTCAACAGCAGAAAGATATTTTAGATCAGAAAGCTGAAGCTCAGAAAAAGCTAAATAAGATATCTTATACAACCGATACTATGAAGGCTCAATTGGCTCAAATCGAAAACCTAGTTGCAACAACTCAAGCGAACTTAGCTCAGAAGCAGGTCGCCTATGTCCAAGCCCAAGAGCAAGTCGCCGCTGTGCAAATAGAGTTGGATCAAACCCAAAAGGAATTGGAAGATCGCCGGTTAGCACTGGGGAAACGTGCACGAGGAATCTATGAAAGTGGTCAGATTAGCCACTTGGAATTACTTTTTCAGTCCACCGATCTCAGCGATTTTATTACGCGAATGGAATATTTCTCAACATTAGTGTCTAACGATCGCCAGCTTTTGACTGATATTCAGTCCCAAAAAACTCAAATTGAACAAAAGACACTTGATTTACAGCGTAAAAGAGACCTAGCTGAAAAAATCCAAAATGAGGCTGTCTTAGCTAGTAAAGAGCTTGAAAACAAAAAGTCCCAACAACGTGAGGCTTTAGATCAAAGTAAGAAGGCTCAACAAGCTGCCTATGAAGAGGTTTACCGCTTGGAAGCTGAGTCTCAAGCTATGACAGAGAGAATTCGCAAATTACAGGCCTCCCAGTCAGGAAAAGTGACTGGAAATGGGTCAATTTCCACCTGGCCAGTGCCCGGGTATTATGAAATTAGTAGTCCTTTTGGCTGGCGTACTCACCCTATTACACGTAAACAAAGTATGCATACAGGAACAGATATAGTTGCTCCCACCGGAACGCAGATTCGTGCAGCAGAATCAGGGGTTGTCTTGATTGCAGGTTGGAATACAGCCTATGGAAATATGATAGTTATTGACCATGGTGGCGGAATATCAACTCTCTACGGACATGGTTCGCGCTTGGATGTCAGTGAAGGTCAATCCGTTAAAGCGGATCAAGTCATTGGGGCTGTCGGATCAACAGGGTGGAGTACAGGCGCGCACCTGCATTTCGAAGTACGGGTAAGCGGCAATCCTACCGATCCTTTGCGGTATTTTCCTAACTGACGGATAAGCAGTATTTCTACTGAGAAATAAGCATATAATAAAGCAAGTCTTATGAAAATTGCTGGCCCAAAGCGCTGGCCAGACTCGAGCAAGAACGTTTGAGGTTAGAACACTGCCATGACTCGAACAAGGACGTTCCAGATTAGAACACCGCTATGACTCGAACAAGGACGTTCCAGATTAGAACACTGCCATGACTCGAACAAGGATGTTCGAGATTAGAACACCGCCATGGATGGCAAGGTGTCGTGATGGCAAGGTGTCGTGACGGCGAGAAGAGACCTTCCAGAAAGTCATACTTTCTGACAAGTGCAAGAAGGGGAGGAGTTACTGGATTGCAGGAGTGGAACACAAAGAGAATAGCTAAACACGTCGGGATTGTATTTCTAATCTTTTCCGTATTGGTTACTACGTTAATCGGCGGGGTGGTTATTGCTAACGTAGATAATATGGGCAGATTAGTTCACGTTGTGCAGCTAATTCGCAATGATTACTTAGAAAATGTAACAACCGTTCAGCTCGTAGAAGGAGCAACAAAAGGCATAGTAGAGATACTCGGTGATCCCTATTCAACCTATATGAATGCCAAGGAGAACCAAGAACTTTTTCAAGTGCTTGAAGGGAAGTTCGGTGGAATAGGAATTGTCCTTAGTTTAAAAGATCCTAAGAAACTTGTCGTCCTACGCCCTATCAAGAATTCACCGGCCAGTAAGGCTGGTATCCAATCAGGTGATGTCGTCAGTAAGATAAATGATACTGAGACCGCAGGAATGGAGCAGGAGAAAGCAGTGGGTTTGATGCGTGGGGATCCTGGAACAAAAGTAGACTTGGCGCTATACAGGGAGAGTACTAATAAGACTTTCACGGTGAGCTTGACGAGAGAAAACATTACCGTTCCGACCGTTGATGGGCAAGCATTACCAGGACACCCGGATATAGCCTATCTCAATATTTCTCAGTTTGGCTCAGAAACTGGGAATGAGCTTAAAGAAACCTTAAACACTATGGACATTAAGAAATTCAAAGGTCTTATTCTAGATATGAGGTATAACCATGGTGGAGAGCTCAATGCCGCGGTTCAAGTTGCCAGTTACTTCATCCCAGAAGGGCCGGTTGTCTACATTGTCGACAAACAAGGCAACATCGATACGAAAATGTCCACGGTTTCTTATTTGGGAATGCCTTTAGTGGTACTAGTCAATGAAGAAAGCGCTTCAGCCGCGGAGATCGTAGCAGGAGCTATTAAGGACAAGGGAACTGCCAGTATTGTTGGAGTAAAAACCTTTGGCAAAGGGATTGTACAAACTATCTTTCCATTAGACGGAGGGACTAGTGTCAAATTAACAACCGCCAAATATTTGACACCTAATAAAGTGGATATTCATAAAAAGGGGATCGAACCAGATATTAAAGTTGAGCTAACCCAAGGGCAACAAGTGACTATTCCGCCCCTAAACACGAACTTTGATCCGCAACTTCAGAAAGCTCTTCAGACGTTACAAGGAAAACTGAAATAGTGAAAAACAAAAAGACACGCTTCTACACGGAGCGTGTCTTTAATTTTACTAGTCAAAACCTCATGCCGTCGCGGGCACTACTGATGAATGAAATAATTCTTGCATGAGAAAGTAAATTTAGAGACCAAAGGGAATCCCAAATCTTGTTGGTTCACGGCTTGAATGACGAATATCAATATCAAACCTCAGATTTGGTGACCGTCGCAAGCGTTGTTGCATAGACTACGCTGATCATAAAAAACGACGGGGGTAACCAGCATGAGAAATAAGACCGGGGTGCGACATTACTTTGCCGAAGGAATCACCACAAGGGGCTACATATCTCTATTACCTAACATGATGCCAAGTTGGCAACGGGCTTATGTGTTATTAGGAGGTCCAGGAACCGGTAAATCGACATTAATCAAGGTCATTGGTCTGGAATTGTTGGATCGAGGATATGAGATTGATTTTTTGCGCTCGGCGCGAGATCCGGATTCAATGGCAGGGTTTATCGTTCCACGCCAGGGCTTGGCGATGCTGGATGCCATGGGGGTTTCTCCGCTACGTTGGCGTGCACCAGGTGTCATCGAGAAATTCATTGATTTTAGCAGCTTTTGTAACGAATTAAACTTAGAGAAGCAGCGCACCTCGATTTTGCAGCTTGAAAATCAGCTTCAAGAGCTTCAAATGAGGTTAGAAGAGGAGTTAGCTGCAGAACTTGGGTCATTGATTGGGAATAGGTCAGGAAAAATCCCTGTGGAAAGAGAAGATCTTTCCTGGATATTAGGGAGTTCCGCGCATCTTAAAGTAAAGAAAGAGCACTCCGGACCTTGGCCGCTTGCGGAAAATGCCCTTAGACTTTTGCAAAAAAGCGTAATCAATCCTTACTTTTTGCACGGCTTAACTGCTGAAGGGTGGCTTAATCTGGCACCCTATTTTCTGGCGGATTTCGATCAAATTCGGTTGGAGGGTGATGAAACGTTAGACGCCTTAGATTGGGTTTTACGCGAGGCGCAGCAATTGGGACAAAGGATCGATATTGTTTTGCATCCTCTTAATCCTGATGAGGTGATTGGAATTGTATTTCCTGAAAGGCATTTGGCGATCTGGCAGGGCAATCCAGAAAACTTAAAAGATCAGGGCTTAGATCGACCTTTCAGCAAAAAACTAGTAGAGATCTTAGCAGCTTGGCAGACGCATAGGTCTCAGTTAAAGGGGAAATATATGGAGACTGTGAACTTTGATCAATTGGATAGCTATAGGGAAACCGTACTTAATCAAATTTTAGGCGATTTACAAAGAAAAGAATAAGCTAATCTTTAACCAAATAAGGTGGGATCGACAAGAAACTCTCCGAGGTCTGCCATAAGACGTTCAAGATCGTTTTCTTTAAGGGCTAACCCATCGAGAGCGTCTTGTTGTATAGGGTTTAAAAAGCTGTCCACACCGCCCCCAATCCCGAGTAAACTGGCTAGCCCGTTAGCAACGTGAACGACACTGGCGAGTTCCACATGACTTTGCGCCTGGGATGGGGCATGGTGGGAGGAAATAGCAGACACGAGATCTTGAGGTAAGAACCATGTTTTAGCAAGAAATCCACCAACAGTTGCATGATTAAAACCGATCACCTTTTCCTCAAGCTCTACATAAGTAAATTTTGCTTCCTTCACCTTTTCTAGAAGATAGGGACCTACTTCTTGTACGTAGATAGAGATAACTAGTTTGCCAATATCGTGAAGCAACCCTGCGGTAAAAGCAACATCTCCGAAGGGAAGTTTTCGATGTTGGCATAGACGCTTCGCTGTCATAGCAGTCAACAGGGAATGCTTCCAGAGTCCTTCCTGCTCGATCCCATACCCTAAGAGGTCGGTTTTCAGTAAGGGGGCCACTGCGGAAGCCATAGCTAACCCTTGAGTTACTTGGAAGCCAAGCATGACTATTGCTTCTTGCAGGGAAGAGATTCGTCGCGCATAACCGTAATAAGCGGAATTTGCCTGGCGCAGCATACCGGCCGTGAGAGCTGGATCTCGGCCAATAACAGTTTCAAGGTCTTTCACGGAGGTATCTGGATTTTTGGTTAAAGCAATCACGCGTAAAGCCGAAGTTGGCAGGGGGGGCAGAGCTTGAACTCGTTTTAAGATATGTTCTAACTTGATAGGCAACTGTTGACCTCCTTCACTATTTTCAATGATGCGAATTAGAACGATTTTAATTGCACTAAAGACAAATGCCCTTAAGTAAGCTTTAGAAATTCTAAAAAATATCAAACATTATAAGAATTAAGAAATAAATCCACGAACGAATAAGTAGTTATAATCATAATCATGATCTCCTTTTCCCCGCATTTTTTAAGTAAGACGAGGGGAAGCTAACTCAAAGAATTAAAATTTGAGTCCGGAAAGGAGCGTGTAACATGTCGAGGAGATTTAAATTCTTATTAATCATGATTTCACTCTGTCTTAGTTTAACCATAACTGGCTGTGGTCTACAAGACCTTTTAGGAAAAAATAAAAGTAAAACGGCGACAAAAAAAACGGAGAGTCAAACTATTATTGCTGTTTCTTTAAATGAGGATGATCCTAACAAACTGCTGATCTCAAAAGGGATCGAAGATTTTGCGAAGAAAGAAAACGCGAAAGTGAAATATATGGATGAAAAATCTGAAGCAGATCCTTTAAAGGGGGCAAAAATTTTAATTTACCAAGGGGGAGATCCAAGTGTATTACAGAAATCCCAAAAGGAAGAAATACCGATTTTAGCCTTAACCCAACTTCCTTCTGGTGTGAAGCCCGAAGGAATTATTACTCCAGATCAGGAAAAAGCGGGTGAGTTGATGGCCCAAACTCTGGTAAGTAAAGTTTCAGAGGGGCAAGTTCTGATTTTACAGGGAGATCCAAACGAGAGCGGCTCTCAAGAGCGCTTAGCTGGTAATAAAGCAGTATTAAGCAAGTATCCGAAGATTACGTTTCATACTATAGCTAGTACTCCTGGTTCCGAGTCAGTAACTCGAACAGGCTTAGTAGAGTTCCTTCAGAAGAATCCTGAAAACGTTCAGGGGATTTTGGCTCATACAGAAAAATTAGCACTTCAGGCCAGCGAAGTCTTGAAACAGTTAGATAAAAAAATAAGTCTGGTCGGAGGACAGGTTAGCCTTGCATCGATAGAGCGGATGTCAAGCGGAACTCAAATGGGAGATATTGATACGTACCCATATTTGCAGGGTGTTAATGCTTATCAATGGGCACAAAAGATAATCAAAAAGCAACCTTTAGAGGTCAGTGATTCCATTACCAGTGAGCAAGGAGAAATTCCAGCCAAGATTATTGCTGTTAAAGCCGTAACGCCTGAAAACATTTCAATTATTCAAAACAGTTACACTAAAACAATAAAAAGCGCTGAACAGGATAAGAAGGCAAAAGAGCAGGAGGATAAAAAAGAAAAGTCATCGGGACAAGCTTCTGGGGGCAAAGATAAAGAAGAAGCAGGAAAAGAGGGAGAAGCTAAGAAAGGCGGAAAGTCTGAAGAAAAGGGCTCTAGTGCTATCCCTGCTGAAGCAAAAAAGGTGACAGAACGGATAAAAACAGAAACGAACCGAGAATACCTTGATGCGGAAGGTAAAGTAATTGGCACGGAGAAAACCGTCAATGAGCAGGTAAAGACAGTGCCGTCTGAAATGATTAAGCAACAAGCAGAGCAGTCACAAGACAAAGCGAAAGATGGAGGGGATGAGGCGAAAGACAAAGAAGAGGACAAGAAGTAATAATAAAAAATAAAAAAGAGTACGAAGAAAAATTAAACTCGTTCAACAAAAGTCGAACATCGGTAGGGGAGTCTATCCCCTCCGAAGCGAGAGTACGGGGACCTCTCCCACTTTAGAAATGGGAGTCATTAATTTACTTAGCTTAAGCCGAAATGTATTTTCGGCTTTTTTTCTAGTCAAAGCCCTGTCGGCATGCGGACCACTAATGGAATGCAATTGGTCTTTTTCCTGGTTAGACCCTCATGCAGCTTTGCAGCACCATTAGACGATAAAAATTATTTCTCTGGCTGAGGCCACCTTCAAGAGAATATAAGATCAATAATTTGTATATGCAAGGGCATAGATGTAAAATAAACGGAGAAGATCTTATATTTAAAATAGGCATGAGTGTGTTCTTAATCCATAGTTTATAATCGAAAGGAAGAGCGGAGCATGGAATTTCAGATACATGCCCCCTACCAACCTGCTGGGGATCAACCCCAAGCCATTGATGATTTGACCGCCGGGTTGAATGGAGGTCAAAATCATCAGACATTGCTGGGGGTTACAGGATCAGGGAAAACTTTCACGATGGCGAATATTATTATGAAGGTGCAAAGACCAACCCTTATTCTGGCCCATAACAAAACATTGGCGGCACAGCTTTATAGTGAGTTTAAAGAGTATTTTCCAGAAAATGCCGTGGAGTATTTTGTGAGTTACTATGATTATTACCAACCGGAAGCCTATGTGCCTTCGAGTGATACCTTTATTGAAAAGGATGCTTCGATCAATGAAGAGATCGAAAAGTTGCGCCACTCAGCTACGGCGGCACTGCTGGAGCGTCGTGATGTGATTGTGGTGGCCAGTGTTTCTTGTATTTATGGTTTGGGTTCTCCGGAGGATTACAGAGACCTTGTTCTTTCATTACGTCAGGGACAAGTTGCCGATCGAAATGAGATTTTACGCAAGCTGATAGCAATCCAATATGACCGCAATGATATAGCGTTCACCCGAGGAACGTTTCGGGTTCGAGGGGACGTAGTAGAGATCTATCCAGCTGCCTCCACTGAACGAGTGATTCGAGTGGATATGTTCGGTGATGAAATCGAACACATCTACGAGATTAATATGCTTACAGGGGAGATTTTAGGGGAGCGGTACCATGTCTCTATTTTCCCTAATTCACACTATGTGACTGCACAGGAAAAGGTCATGGAAGCGGCAATAAATATTGAAAAAGAATTGGACGAACGACTAAAGGTCTTGGAATCTGAGAGTAAACTTTTAGAGATGCAACGACTTGAACAACGAACACGCTATGATTTAGAAATGCTCAGAGAAATGGGCTTTTGCAACGGGATTGAAAACTATTCTCGTCACTTGACGTTTCGTGAGCCGGGAGACACACCCTACACTTTACTAGATTATTTTCCAGAGGATTTTATCCTCTTTGTGGATGAATCCCATGTATCTCTTCCCCAAGTCAGAGGAATGTACGAAGGGGACCGTTCGCGTAAAACTACTCTAGTTGACTACGGTTTCCGCCTGCCCTCTGCCTTAGATAACCGGCCGCTGAAATTTGCCGAATTTGAACACACGATTAAGCAAAGCGTCTACGTCAGTGCTACACCTGGACCGTATGAGATGGCCCACTGCCCCACTGTCGTAGAGCAGATCATCCGACCTACAGGGTTGTTGGATCCAGAGGTTATTGTCCGTCCGACGAAAGGTCAGATTGATGATTTGCTGGGAGAAATCAAGGCGCGGATTGCAAGGGATGAACGGATTCTCGTGACAACGCTCACGAAGAAGATGGCTGAAGATCTTACGGATTACTTCAAAAATCTAGAGATTAAGGTCAAATATCTCCATTCGGATATTAAAACACTAGAACGGGTGGAAATCCTGAGGGAGCTTCGCTTAGGCGACATTGATGTTGTAGTTGGGATTAATCTTTTGCGGGAAGGCTTAGACTTACCGGAAGTTTCCTTAGTGGCAATTCTCGATGCCGATAAAGAAGGATTCCTTAGATCAGACCGTTCTCTGATTCAGACCATCGGTCGTGCCGCGCGTCATGCCCAGGGTAAGGTTATCATGTATGGAGATAAGATAACCCATTCAATGCAGAATGCCCTTGATGAGACGAACCGACGCCGTGCGATTCAAATGGCTCACAACGAAAAAATGGGGATTATTCCTCAAACGATCCGCAAAGCGGTTCATGACGTCCCAGAGGCAACGAAAGTCGCCGAAATGAAACAAGCCTATGGCAAAAAACTTCCCCCCGAAGAGCTGGCTCAACTCATTAAGAGCTTAGAAGATGAAATGCGCCTAGCAGCACGAGACCTTGATTTTGAGCGAGCCGCCGAAATCAGAGATGCCATGATCGAGCTAAAAGGAGAAGATAATAAATACAAAATGACAAGCCAACAAGGGAAGAGCAAGAAGAACACACGGTATGACCAAAAGGCACAGAAAAGATCTTCCCGAAAAGGTAAGTAAAGCGCGGGGAACGGTCCTCATGTTTTGCTTGCTTCCCCGTTGTAAATTCTCATCGACCCGAGACCAGAGGAAGTTTCTTGGCTTAGAGAGCACGATTAGTGGAATTGCGTCAAGACACTTCCTCCTCAATGAAACGAATTTCACTACCATTTTAGGAGGCAACGCATGACCCAAGAATACCTACGCGTGCGTGGAGCACGCGCTCACAACTTGAAAAACATCGACATCGATATTCCGCGGAACAAGCTAGTAGTCATCACAGGACTGTCCGGCTCCGGAAAATCCTCCCTAGCCTTCGATACAATTTATGCGGAGGGACAGCGCCGTTACGTGGAATCCCTTTCAGCCTATGCTCGGCAGTTCTTGGGACAGATGGACAAGCCAGATGTGGACTCCATCGAAGGGCTTTCCCCGGCGATTTCCATCGACCAAAAGACGACCAATCGCAACCCACGCTCGACGGTCGGTACAGCTACGGAAGTCTCCGATTACCTGCGCTTGCTTTATGCTCGAATCGGACATCCCCATTGCCCTAAGTGTGGTCGAAGTATTTCCCAGCAGACCATTCAACAAATGGTAGACCAACTGTTGAGTTTCCCTGAACGGACCAAACTGCAAATCCTAGCTCCACTCGTGAAAGGAAAAAAAGGGGAACATCATAAAACGTTTGAAGACGCCCGTAAGGCAGGGTATGTTCGGGTACGAGTAGATGGAGAGATAAGGGACCTTAGTGAAGAGATTGAGTTGGCCAAAAATAAAAAACACTCTATTGAGGTTGTGATCGACCGCATTTCTCTGAAACCAGGGAGTGCTGAGCGTTTGGCGGATTCTTTGGAAACGGCGCTTAAACTCGGCGAAGGGAATGTCATTGCCGACATTACGGATGGGGAGGAGTTGCGCTTTAGCGAAAACTTTGCCTGCCCGGATTGTGGGATTGCTCTGGAGGAGATCTCTCCGCGCCTTTTTTCCTTTAATAGTCCTTATGGAGCTTGCCCGGCCTGTACAGGCTTGGGTGCAAATCTTGTGGTAGATATTGACCTTATGATCCCGAATCGTTCCCTGTCTCTAGCAGATGGAGCCATAGCGCCTTGGGCCAAATCAACGTCCAATTATTACCCCAAAATGATGGGGGCTGTAGCCCAAAATCTTAACTTCGAGATGGATACCCCTTTGAAAGACTTGACTGAAAGTCAATGGCAGGGATTGCTCTATGGAACAGAGACCCCGATAACGTTTCAATATCAAAATATTTTTGATCAGTTAAAAACCTATCATACCAACTTCGAGGGCCTGGTTCCCTATTTTGGACGTCGCTATCGGGAGTCGACCTCAGATATGGTTCGCTCGGAAATCGAAGGATACATGAGTGAACGTCCCTGCCCTGAATGTCAGGGGAAACGTCTAAAACCAGAAGCGCTAGCGGTAAAGGTGGGTGGGATCTCGATCGATGATTTGTCCCGCCTATCAATTACAGAAGCAATCAACTTTGTGAATGCACTTATTCTGTCGCCCAAAGAAGAAACCATTGCGCAGCAAATTATCAAAGAAATCAAGGAGAGATTGGGATTCTTGATGAATGTGGGACTGGACTACCTGACCATGGCTCGAGCTGCTGGTTCGCTCTCCGGAGGGGAGGCCCAGCGGATTCGCTTGGCGACTCAGATCGGATCAAGCTTGATGGGAGTACTCTATGTTCTTGATGAACCGAGTATTGGGCTTCACCAGCGAGATAACGCCCGTTTACTTGGGACGCTGAAGCGCTTACGGGACCTCGGCAACACTCTAATCGTCGTAGAACATGATGAGGATACGATGGTTGCCGCAGACCATATTATCGATATTGGTCCCGGAGCAGGGGCTCATGGAGGGCGAGTGGTTGCCGAAGGTCGGATAGAAGAGATTAAGGCCAACAAGGAATCAATGACCGGACAGTATTTGAGCGGCATTAAACAGATTGAGGTTCCTAAAGATCGACGGCAACCGAATGGCAAGTGGCTTGAGGTCTTTGATGCTCGAGAGAACAACCTCAAGAATGTCCACGCGCGAATCCCTTTGGGATTGTTTACCTGTGTGACTGGAGTCTCAGGTTCAGGAAAGAGCACTTTAGTCAATGAAATTATATATAAGAGCTTAGCATCAAGTCTCAATCGTGCCCGGGTCCGTTCTGGGGCCTACGGGCGAATGGAAGGCTTGGAGCATCTGGAAAAGGTCATTGATATTGACCAGTCCCCAATCGGACGGACTCCCCGTTCTAATCCTGCAACGTATACCGGTGTTTTTGATTTTATTAGAGAGCTTTTTTCCATAACTCCAGAGGCAAAAATGCGGGGATACAAACAAGGCAGGTTTAGTTTTAATGTCAAAGGCGGTCGGTGTGAGGCTTGTCGTGGAGACGGGATCATTAAGATTGAGATGCATTTTCTGCCAGATGTTTATGTTCCCTGTGAAGTTTGTGAAGGAAAACGTTATAATCGGGAGACCTTGGAAGTGCGCTATAAAGGGAAAAATATTTCTCAAGTTCTCGATATGACCGTGGACGAAGCGGTGGAGTTCTTCCAAGTAGTCCAGAAGATCGCTCGGAAATTCCAGACCCTCCAAGATGTGGGGCTTGGTTATATCCGTCTGGGCCAGCCCGCAACCACCTTATCTGGGGGAGAAGCTCAGCGGATCAAGCTTGCTTCGGAGTTAAGTCGACGTAGTACGGGTAAAACAATTTATATTCTCGATGAACCCACCACAGGTTTGCACACGGCAGATATTGACAAACTCCTCCATGTGCTTCACCGTTTAGTCGATGGGGGAGATACGGTCCTCGTAATCGAGCATAATCTTGATGTTATTAAAACAGCTGACTGGCTGATTGACCTCGGTCCAGAAGGCGGAGACCGGGGTGGAGAAGTACTGGTAGCGGGGAGACCAGAGGATGTCGCTGCCTTCCCGGCATCTTATACGGGGCAGTATTTGAAACGTTATTTGGATTAGCGGATAGGGAGTTGAAAACAGTTTTGACGATTCGTTTAGTCGCAATGGATCTCGATGATACGTTGCTTAGAGATGATTGGACAATTTCCCCGCGAGTAGTAAAGGCTATACAAAAGGCTCAAGCACAAGGCGTGAAGATGACGATTGCCACAGGGCGGATGCCCATTTCTACACGCCCTTATGCGGAGCAACTCGGAGTCGATGTTCCGATCATCACTTACCATGGAGCAATGATCCAACAGGTTTTAAGTCGTGAAATCCTCTTCAGGCGCGTTATTCCGAGTGCACTCGCTGCTCAAATCGTTGAGCATGTTACGAAACTTGGCATTTATGGCCAAGTGTATCTCCAGGACCGTGTAGTTGCACCGCAACTTAATGAATGGTCTAGGGAGTACGCCAGAATCGCCAGTGTCCATATTGAGGAGGCTGACCTGTCAGTCCTACTTTCCCGGGAACCAGAAGGGGTGGAGAAGATCCTCCTTATTGCGGAGGAGTCTGTGCTCGATCAATTGACCCCTCTACTGAATCAATGTTATGGTGAAAAGGTGCATATTACAAAATCTAAGCCCCACTTCTTAGAAATCACGGATTGCTCTGTCAATAAAGGCATTGCTTTGGCTGCTTTAGCAGAACGCTTTGGAATCGCCCAGCAAGACGTTATGGCGATTGGTGATAGTTTCAATGATTTAGAAATGATTCAATATGCCGGCGTTGGAGTAGCCATGGGAAATGCCCGCCCGGAAATAAAAGAGCAAGCGGACTTTGTCACTTTCTCAAATGAGGAAGACGGGGTAGCAGAGGCAATAGAACGCTATGTATTAAGAATTGATGGTTGTGAAGTATAAACCGTGAGTTTAAAAACCTAAAAATGAACAAAGTGAGAGTTATCGATTAAGTGTAATAAGTAATAAGTAATAAGTAATATAATGTATTGCGAATTAAGGAAATCTAAATCTGCCTCGTGTCTCGAGTATAGAGTATAGAGTATCAAAATTCAGTGGAGGTTGTGAAAATGAATATACAAACCGTTCGTCAAACAGCGCGAGAAAAGCTCAAGGGATATTGTCGAGTTTGTCCAGAATGTAATGGCAAGGCCTGTGCAGGGGAAGTCCCAGGTATGGGAGGAATGGGGACGGGAGCATCGTTTAAAAACAATGTAGAAGCTTTAGCGGCCTTTCGCATCAATTTAAGAACGTTGCATAGTGCCAAACACCCTGAAACACAGATCAAACTCTTTGGTCAAGAGCTGAAAACCCCGATTCTTGGGGCGCCGATTATGGGTAACAACTTCAACATGGGTGGGGCTTTGAATGAAGAAGAATGGGCTGAAGCTATGATTCAAGGTTGCTTAACCTCAGGAACGTTAGGGTGCACGGGCGACGCACCGGACCCGGCTATGTATATTACTGGTGTTGATGTGATAGCTAAAGCTCAAGGACGGGGTATTCCGATTATAAAACCACGGGAACAGGATGAAGTTCTTAATTGTCTGCGTCGAGCTGAGGAAGCGGGAGCTCTGGCGGTGGGTATGGATGTAGATACTGCAGGCCTAGTTTCCATGAAAGTTGGTCCAAAAAGTGTAGAAGAAATGAAAGCCATCATTGCTAGTACTTCTTTGCCGTTTATCATAAAAGGAATCATGACGGTAAGCGAAGCAGAAATGGCACTTGAAGTAGGAGCTTCAGCAATTGTGGTCTCGAACCATGGGGGAAGAGTACTCGATCATACTCCAGGAACCGCTGAAGTTTTGCCAGAAATCGCTGCGGCGGTGGATGGACGAATTCCTGTGATCGTTGACGGAGGAGTGCGAACAGGTGTTGATGTCTTAAAGATGTTAGCACTCGGTGCTGATGCCGTCATGATTGGAAGACCTCTAATTATTGCCGGCTATGGCGGAGGGGCAGACGGGGTTGCCTTAGTTCTGAGGAGAATTACGAATGAATTGAAACAGGCCATGCTTCTCACAGGCTGTGCAACACTGAGTGATATTAATATTGACGTGCTATTTTGATTAAATAATAAGAGTACAGGCACAAATCGCCAATGTCATCCACTTCCTGGATTGATTAAAGTGGTTGAAAAAGCGAAATGTTCCATGTGGAAATCTAGTAAGTAAACAATTTTACTTTAGTAAGAGCTTCGTCGGATAACGAAGCTCTTACAATTATGGAGATCTTACAGTAGCACTCAATCTGCGAGCGGCAGGCTAGGAAATTCTCTATCAGAATATGCTATGATTAGCCGGAAAAACTAAGATTTATTTTGAAAAAAGAAAGTTAGTTCTCTTGTACTAACTGGCACAAGAATTGCATCGAGGGAGCTAAACCGCTATACTTAGGGAGAAGGGGGTTTTTCTAATTGCGTATTCTTTTGGTGGCCCTCAATGCCAAATATGTTCATACAAATTTAGCCCTTCGCTATTTGCGGGAAGGGATACGCCCCGATTTCCCTAACAGTTTGCTTTTGGAATTTAGCATTAACGATCGCCTTGAACGCATTGCTGGGGAAATCTATGAAGCCAAGGCCGATGTCGTTGGCTTTTCGTGTTATATTTGGAATCTGAAAGAAATCGTGGCGGTCATTAGGTATCTTCATCCCGTCTGCCCGGATGTGAAGTTTGTGATTGGGGGTCCGGAAGTTTCTTTCGGGGCCGAAGAGTTTCTCACCGAGCATCCAGAGGTAGATGCCCTTGTTCTTGGTGAAGGGGAACGCATTTTTTTAGATCTCCTTAAGACGTGGCAGGATGGGCGTGATCTTTCTGAGGTTCTAGGAATAGTTTGGAGAGATAATAAAGAAATTGTTGTCAATCCTATCTGTGCCAACCCTCTCGATTTAAATAAGCTACCGTTTCCCTATCTGGAGGACGAAGACTTTACAGGACGACTTGTCTATGTTGAAACGACTAGAGGATGTCCGTTTAACTGTCAGTATTGCTTGTCCTCAACGTTCCGAGGGGTTCGATTTTTGAAGCCGGAGAAGTTTAGGCAGGTGTTTCGGCACTTGCTGGAAAACGGTGCTCGCACCATTAAGTTTGTGGATCGCACGTTTAATGCCAATAAAAGTCATGCTCTGCGCATCTTGGACATCGTGCGGGAAGAGAGCGAGAAACACCCAGATGCCCAAAAGATACGGGTTCACTGTGAGATGGCTGGGGACCTTTTTGACGAAGAATGGCTGAATTATCTTAGAAATTATCCACGAGGATTAATCCAATTGGAAATCGGAGTTCAATCGACCTATCCACCGACACTCGAGATCGTGTCCCGCCCCCAAAACTTCGAGAAATGGAAAAAATACGTACCAGAAATTCAAACCTTCGGAGTTCCGCTTCATCTTGATTTGATCGCCGGGTTACCCGTTGAAAACTGGACAAACTTCCGAACCTCATTTAACGATGTCTATACAGTTAGACCCGATATGCTGCAGCTAGGGTTTTTAAAAGTACTTAAAGGATCTGGGCTACGTCTGCAGAGCATGCGCTATGGTCTGGTGTATACACCCGACCCACCCTATACAATTTTAGAAACCTCAGTCTTGTCCCACGACGAAATACTTCAATTACATCGCATGGAAGAAGTTCTCGATAAATATTATAATTCAGGGAAGTTTGCGTATGCCTTGCGTGAAGCGATTAAACTTTTTCCAACCCCGTTCGATTTTTACCATGGGTTTGCGGAGTTTTGGCAGCAAAACGGTTGGTTTCAACGTCAGTGGCAGGGTAAAGCCCTTTTTGATAGACTTTGGGAGTTTCTAGAGGGATTCCAAGCTCAGTCGGAGCCCCCCATTATCATCCCGTGGGATAAAATTCGAGATGCCCTGCGCTTTGATTATTATCTATGGGAACGTCCGAACGTCATACCTGATTATCTTGGTTCGGACAACAATTTGGATTGGGGAGCGCAGAAAGCAAAACAGGAAGAGATTCGGAAAGCAGGTTATTGGAAAACAGTGATTCCAGAGTTCAGTCAATTGGACCGGCGTCAGTGGATCCGCAACACCGCAGTTGCCTGTTTCACGACTGATTTATCCCCTGCCGCTCAATCCCAAAGACCATGCTGGTATCTTTTCTACTATCAACAGGGGAACGTTAAGGTTTACCAGTACAAAGGCTGAATGGAGTGCAGAACAATGACTTCCACTTATTTATGTAAAACGATCACGCGATGGTTTTGCATAGTCGTCATAGCCTTACTTGTTGCCGGGTGTGCGAGAGAACCTCAGATGGGACAACCCGGTGGACCGGCACCTGCAGTGGTGGACGTCTGGCATTCTTTGCAAGGGGCAGAAGCTCAGGCCTTACAAGTTCAGGCTCAAATGATCAATCAGACCCATTCTGAAGTGATTATCAAACTAAGTTATGTGCCAGAAACAAAATTCGTAGCCTTTTCCTATCAATCAGAGGCTGGAGGAGAAGGCCCTGAGCTATTCATCGCATCTAGGGAGATTATCCGTCAGCTTTATGAACAAGGGGCGTTGGCACCCACAGTGTACGAGGATCAAGAGGGTTTTCCTGCGGCCTCGAAAGGGTTTCGATTTGGTGGGGAGGAGTATGGACTTCCCTGGTTGACAGATATTCCTTTGCTTTACTTCAGAACAGATACAGCCGCAATTCCTGTCAATTTATCGGACTTATTCTCCGCTAAAGTTGGGGTTTCCGTTGCCACCACAGATACTTCCACACTTTTAGCATGGTGGAATGGGCAGGGTGGGAGGTTGATGAATGGAGGGGTTCCAGCCTTAGATGATCCCAGCAATGTTGTTTTTCTTCAACAACTTTTAACTTGGCAAAGTCTTAAAGCTCTGCGGATTGATCCGGCTACCCTCACCGCGTTTTCCGGCGGGCAAACCCCTTATATGATCGCTGGGGCAAGTGCAGCAAAATCGTTGACTCAACTGAATGTGCCTTGGGGTTGCATATTGCTTTCTGATTTATTAAATGGACAGGGACAATCTCTGTTAGGAACGACCCTGGGGATCGCAAATTCTGCCATTAAGACGAATGAAACGATGAGATCGGCGATTGAAACCGTGGAAAAAGCTCTGCTCACCCCAGAGGTGGAAGGGGCAATGCTGGAGGCAGGACGACTTCTTCCGGCCAATATGGGATACTACCAACGGCCAGAGGCCCAGAAAGGTGTCTTGCCGCAGGCTAAGCTGGCACTTGATAGGGCATGGGCGTTAGAAGGAAATGCTCCAGAGTGGAAGTTGATTCCGCTCCAAAATTCGGCATGGAGTAATGCCTTAGCGGGAAACGTTGCTCCCTTAGATGCTCTGGTAAGTGCACAAGAACAAGCTAGAGAAGTTTTAACGCCCTAGAGTTCGTCATAATCTTAAAAGAGTAGGAGGTTAAACTATGAATAAGAAAGGATTAGAACTCATTGTCATCACAGGTTTATCAGGAGCTGGTAGGACTCAGGCTATGCAAAGTCTTGAAGACCAAGGATTTTTTTGTGTTGATAATTTACCGCCTACTTTTCTTGTTAAATTTGCTGAGCTTTGTGCCCAGTCACGAGGAAAGGTCTCCAAAGCAGCGATAGTCTGTGATTTGCGTGGAGGAGAATTTTTCTCCTCACTTAGCGAGGCTTTAGCTAATCTTGAGAAAGAGGGCTTTCGTCTTGAAGTTCTATTTCTCGATGCCTCCGACGAAACCTTAATCCGCCGTTATAAAGAATCCCGTCGTCGCCATCCTCTGTCTCCTCATGGACGAGTATTGGATGGAATTCAAGCTGAACGCCAGCAGCTTGAGGAGTTAAGAATCCGAGCTGATAATATAATCGACACATCTGACTTAAGCGCCCAACAACTTCGTAGTCAAGTAGCGGATCTCTTTTGTAAGGCACAGGGGCTAGATCAAATGGCTGTTTCAGTGATATCCTTCGGCTTTAAGTATGGTATCCCGATGGATGCGGACCTGGTTATGGATGTGCGCTTTCTGCCGAATCCATATTATGTAGAAGCGCTGCGTCCTCTAACCGGGGAGCATACGTTGGTGAGAGACTATGTCTTTGGCAATCAAATGGCCCAAGAATTTATGGAAAAATACCTGGGCCTGCTTGAATACATCCTTCCTAATTATATCAAAGAGGGAAAAACCCACTTAGTTATCGGAATTGGCTGTACAGGAGGACAACATCGCTCCGTGGCCATTGCTGAAAGGGTGGGGCAATTTCTAACGGAACGGAATTATTCGATTAGTGTTAAACATCGGGATGCTAAGAAAAATCAAAAGGGTGGAACTGGGCGATGAAAGCTGTAAAGCGTGAGTGGTTTTCAAGATATCTAAAATGGCTCTACCCAAATCTAAGGGTTAAACGCTGGTTTATCCTAGCGGTTCTTGGAATCTTCCTTTTCGCGACGGGTTTCTCTGTTATGAATGATGGGGTAGCCATTGGCTACGCTGAGTTACAGTTCCGAGAAGTCATCTATCGTATTACCGGTAGCACGAGGCACATTGCCGTGCCGACAGGTCTTGTGATCAGCATTTTAGGAATCATCTTCATTATTATAGGTTTTAAACGAATGCTTTACTCGATTATTTCCTCCGTACTCCCTGAAAACGAAGGGAAAATTGTGGATGTGATTTACGCTCGGCAATATTTACGCAGAGGACCAAAGATTGTGGTAGTGGGTGGCGGGACGGGGCTCTCAGCCCTTCTGAGCGGACTTAAGCAATATACTTGTAATCTTACAGCCATAGTTACTGTTTCGGATGATGGTGGCAGTTCGGGAAAGCTACGGGATGAAATGGGTATACAACCCCCTGGAGATGTACGCAATTGTCTGGTGGCTTTGGCTGATACTGAAGATATTATGGATACTCTTTTTTCTTATCGCTTTGAAAGTGGAAATCTCAAGGGCCATAGCCTGGGAAACCTGCTTCTGGCTGGACTAACCGATACCTTTGGGGATTTTCAGAAAGGGATTGAACAGGTTAGCAAAGTATTTGCTCTCCGTGGGAAGGTATTCCCCTCCACGTTAGAACAAGTGGTCCTCCTGGCGGAGTTAGAGGACGGGACTCGAGTGGTAGGGGAGACCGCAGTTCGGGATACCGAGGGGAAAATTCGTAGAGTTTACCTCGAACCTAGTGACTGCATACCATTGCCGGACGCCATGAAGGCCCTTGAAGAAGCAGATCTTATTGTCCTAGGTCCGGGAAGCCTTTATACTAGCGTTCTTCCCAACTTACTGGTCAAAGGGCTCAGAGAAAAAATCCGAGCAGTGAAAGCCCCGTGTGTCTATGTATGTAATGTAATGACGGAAAAAGGTGAGACGGATGGTTATCGGGTGTCTGATCACCTTAGAGCGATTCTTGACCACTGCGGCACAGATTTCGTTGATGCAGTATTGGCTGCCAAAGGAGAAATTACTGCACCCCTTCTTAAGCGCTACGTTGAGGAAGAGGCCGTCCCGGTCATTACTGACCCTAAAGTAGTGCAGCACTTGGGCGCGAAGTATTTTGAGGCAAATTTAGTCCACGAGGGAAATGTCGTTCGCCATGATCCTGATCGATTAGCAAAAGAACTAATCCGGTTACTCTTCCGTTTGAAACCTATAGGAGAGCGCATTGCCTTAGTTGATGCCTATCTACTCACTCAGAAGCTCCGCTAAACGCGAGGCGCGAAGCACGAAGCACGAAGCACGAAGCACGAAACACGAAACACGAAGCACGAAGCACGATTTGCGATATTCGAACCTCGCGCATCGTGCCTCGAGCCTCGAGAAGGGGGCTGGGGAATTGTCTTTTAGTGCGATTACTAAAGAAGAATTAGCTCGCTTAAACGATCAGAAAGCATGTTGTGAGTTAGCCGAACTAGCGGCTTTAGTCCGAATGGACGGTACACTCCAAATTAGTGCCAACCAACAGTATACCTTGAATGTTATGACAGAAAGTGCTCCAGTGGCTCGCAAAGTCTATCGACTAGCAAAAGATGTGCTTCAACGTCCGCTGGAAATCGTGGTTCGACGTAAACTCAGACTTCGTAAGAATAACTCCTATTTAATTAAGATCTACCTTCGAGGATTGGAAGATTTAAAAAATATCGGTTTGGTTGACGAAGAAGGACAAATCTATCCGGGAATTGCTCCCAATCTGATCAAAAGGCGCTGTGATCAAAAAGCGTATTTGAGAGGAGCCTTTTTGGCGGGGGGATCAATGAATAATCCTGAAGGTACATATCACCTCGAAATTGTTAGCAATGATCCTGAGCATGCTAAAGCATTATGCCAATTGATCAATCGTTTCAAATTAGGCGCTAAAGTTAGCATGCGTAAGCATTGGTATGTGATATATCTCAAAGAAAGCGAACATATCGTGGATTTTCTTGGCTTTATGGGAGCACATCATGCCCTGTTAGAGTTTGAGAATGTTCGTGTACTCAAAGATGTTCGGAATCAAGTCAATCGCTTGGTTAATTGTGAGACCGCCAATCTTGATAAAATTGTCGATGCCGCTGTGCGCCAGTTAGAGAACATTCAATATATTCAGGAAGCAATAGGTCTGCAGTCACTACCAGATACCTTACGGGACATGGCGGAGCTTAGGCTGCAATACCCAGATGCCAGTTTGAAAGAACTTGGAGAAATATTGCGTCCGAAAGTTGGGAAGTCAGGCGTCAATCATCGCATGCGAAAAATCGATGAAGTCGCTGAACGCATCAGGGGTCAAAAAAAAGGAAAATCTAAAGTGAAAACACGATAGGATAACCTGAAATAGGAGATGGAGGTAAGAAAGTGCGGTTAGGGTATGGTTTGAGTCTAGAGCAAACTCAGAAACTTATCATGACTCCGGAATTACGTCAAGCAATTACAATCCTACAGCTGTCCGCACTTGATCTATCCACGTATGTTGAGGAACAGCTTTTGGAGAATCCTTTACTTGAAAATCTTGAAGAAAGTCCGGATAATAAGGGTGAAGCAGAGACCCCTGTGGTGGAGGAAAAATCTCCCGATGAAAAATGGGAAGTGGATTGGCAAGACTATTTCCAAGACCAAGACGATAACCGTGTTCGTCAGGAACGAGTAGTCTTGGAGGATAATCAGAGATTTGATCCGTTTACCGCAGCAGCACCTACGCTTTTGGAGTATTTACTTGAACAACTCCATGTCCAAAAAGTTACGGCCTCTTTATCCGTAGCAGAGTATATTGTTGGAAATTTAGATGATAATGGATACCTGGCCTTATCGACTAAGGATGTTGCACAGGAAATGAATGTTCCCCTTGAAACGGCTGAAGAAGCCTTGGCGCTTGTTCAGACCCTTGATCCGCTGGGAGTCGGGGCACGGAATTTGGAGGAATGTCTCCGTTTACAATTGCCACTCCTGCCAGATAATCCGCCAGAATTTGCGGAGTTTTTGAAGTATCTGGACGACTTGGCAGCTGGACGTCTGCAACGAATTGCCCATGCCCTGAAAAGCACCATAAATCGAGTTCAAGAACTAGCGGATATGGTGCGTAAATTGGACCCTAAACCAGGCTTGCGATTTTCCAGCCCGGGGGAGGTGCGCTACGTTGTCCCCGATGTAGTAATTGAAGAGATTCAAGGGGAGTTTATTATCCTCGTTAATGACATTACTGTACCCCGCCTAGGGATCAACAAAGTTTATCGCGATGCTCTTGGTCAAGACGAGGGAACCGAAACACGGAAATTTGTCGAGCAGAAGCTGAACGCAGCTGCCTGGCTGATTCGGAGTATTGAACAACGGCGTCTAACCCTTTATAAGGTAGCCAATGCCATTGTAAAGTGGCAAACGGATTTTCTCCGCCAAGGTATACGCCATCTCAGACCGCTTACCTTAAGGGATATCGCGGAAGAAATCGGAGTTCATGAATCCACTGTCAGCAGAGCGACTGCCCATAAGTATGTCCAAACCCCTCGAGGAATCTTCGAGTTCAAGTTCTTCTTTGCCAATAGTATGGGGCGAGGCAGTCAAAACGACTCGGGTATAACAACAGATGTGATCAAACTGGTTCTTAAAGATATTATACAAAGCGAAAATCCGAAGAACCCTTATTCAGATCAAAAGTTAGCGGACTTGCTAAAGGCTAGAGATATGGAGATTTCCAGGCGTACAGTTGCTAAGTACCGCGATGAGTTGGGGATTTCATCGACGTCGGTGAGGAAACGGTATTAGGGAAAGGTCGTATGGACACGCTCACTCCACCCGTTCGTAGGCCAAACTAAAGCTTCGTACTTCGATGAAAGCGGGCGGGGTACCCGGCAAATTCGGCATCCTTGCCTCAGTTGCCGGCTTCGCACGTCCTTGTGCTCAGCCCCGCTGATGAAAGCGTACGTCGCTAAGTTTGGCGACTACTCACGAAAGTCGATCGCTTAGTCCATACGACCTTTAGCTTGGGAATCGTGGGGCAAGGAATGGCGGAAAGTCGCGAAACACTCGGTCAGCCTCTACGGTCGTGGGCCAAACTATGGCCTAAGCGCATTAATGATAAAAGTGCCTAATTGCTTAGAGTACTTCGAAAACCACAAACAAATAAATTTGAGGTGTTTAAGGAGAAAGTTTATGAAGATCTTAGGCCATCGCGGAGCGGCGGGTACATCTCCAGAGAATACGTTGTTTTCCTTTGCCAAAGGCCTTGAATTTGGAGTGGATGGTTTTGAGTTCGATGTGCAATTGTCACGAGACAGAGAAGTCGTCATCTGTCATGACGAACGCGTCGACCGGACGAGTGATGGAATTGGTTGGGTTAAGGATTTTACGCTCAAGGAACTAAAGAAACTAAATTTTGGAGTTAGGTTTGGGATGTATGCTCCAATTCCGACGTTAGCGGAATTGCTGGAAATGCTGAAAGGTAGGCCTCTAATTCTTAATATAGAGATTAAGACTGGCTTGATCGAATACCCTGGAATCGTCGGTCAAGTAGCGGGTTTATTAGAAAAGTATCGAGTGACTTCCCAAAGTATAATCTCTTCTTTTGAACATAAAACGATTGTAGAAGTGATTCAGGACTACCCCCATCTGAAAACGGGCTTGCTTTATGCCTGTGGGTTGATCTCCCCTTGGCTTTATGCTCAGAATTTAGGGGCAAGTCATCTGCATCCCCACTATGCTTTTGTAACCCCAGAATTAGTACGAGAAAGTCATTTGCGGGGAATCGGTGTACATACTTGGACAGTAGATGAGGTCTGGGAGATGGAACATGTTGCGATTTCCGGTGTGGATATGGTGATTACAAATTACCCAGAGCGCTTTATTTAGAAAGTACCAAATTGAGTTGATCGAACGATAGTGTATGAAGTGGAAGGATTTATTTGACGAATAGAGTTGCTTTCAAAGAGGCTTTAAGAAAGAGTAGGATTGTGCCAGCCGTTAAACATCTGGAGGATTTAGCTGAAGTATTAAACATACCCTGGGTTTCCGTGGTTATTCTAATCGGTGGAGATATTAATGACTTAGAAGGGGTCCTAAAAGTTCGCAGTCGATACCCCCAAAAATATTTGCTGGCCCATGTGGATTTGATTGATGGGGTTGGAAAAGATGAGGCTGGAATACGTTACTTGAAACGGTTAGGGCTTGAAGGGATTGTGTCTGTAAAATCTCAGCTTTTGCGTTATGCTAAAGAAGATAAGATGTTAACGGTTCAGCGGCTGTTTCTGGTTGATTCGGAAGCGATTCGCACGGGTTTGAAAGTGATTAAAAAGGTGACACCCGATGCCATCGAAATCTTACCTGCGATTGTGCCTAAATTCGCCATCGATGAGTTCCATAAGGTGACGGATTTGAGTATTTTAGGAGGGGGTTTACTCAGAACGGAAGAGGATGTGCGTGCGGCACTGAATAACGGATTAACTGCTGTAACGGCGAGCCGAAGGAATTTGTGGAATTTTCAATTGACGTAGAGTGAAAGCTTACGTATACTTAATCTTAGTGATTAAGATAGTGACCTACATCGACCACTATACGTAGGATGCAATAGGGCTTGACCCGCAGTTTGAGGTTTCTACAGCAGAATCATCAACAATTTGATATAAAAAGGCTGAGAGAAGAAGAGAAGCCACTGGAGGAAGCGAAATTTACGGTTCCACCAGTGGCTTTTTGACGTTTTTTTAAAGCGAGTTTTAAAAAGGTATCGTAAAAGTAAAGTAAAGGTACAGAAAAATACAGAAAAGTACTGTAAATATACTGTACAGTAGAGGTACAGTAAGGAAACTTATAGTCGCAGAAAAGGAGGAGTTTTGATGTCAGACTATCAGGTTGTAATTGTCGGGGGAGGGGCAACGGGTGCTGGCATTTTACGCGACTTAAGTATGCGAGGGATTTCTGCGTTACTGCTGGAACAAGGGGATCTAGCGCACGGAACAAGCTCTCGTTTTCATGGCTTATTACACAGCGGTGCACGTTATGCTGTTAAAGACCCTGTATCAGCCGCGGAATGTATTGACGAGAATCTCATCCTGAAAAAGATCGCGGCTCATTGTATTTCCGATACTGGTGGGTGGTTTGTACAAATGCAAGAGGATGATCCAGAGTTTGTAGAGCAATGGATTCAGGGATGTACTCAGGCGCGAATTCCCATTCGAGAAATATCCCCTGCTAAGGCGTATGAGAAGGAGCCCTTAATAAGCAAAACAGTCCTGCGTGTTTTCGAAGTCCCTGATGCGACGGTGGATGGATTTAAGCTCGTTTGGGCTAACGCGAAATCCGCCAGGCGCTATGGGGGAGACTTTAAAACCTATCATCAAGTGGAACGGCTTATTCTTGAGGACAAAAGGATAGCCGGTGTGGCAGCTAGGAATCTGTTGAATAGGGAAGAGTTGATTGTGCATTGTGAGGTAGTGGTCAATGCTGCCGGGGCATGGGCTTCTCAGATTGCTGGTTCAATTGGTATTCCTTTAGACGTTATTTGTGATAAGGGAACGTTATTGGCCTTTAATCAACGGCTTTTTCAACGCGTGGTCAATCGATTGCATCCACCGGGTGATGGAGATATTTTTGTTCCCCATGAAACAATTACGATTTTGGGGACGACTTCCGAAATCGTGAATTCTCCGCAAGAAAACTCTCCCAAGCAGGATGAGGTCAGGAAGTTATTGGCGGTCGGCGAGACGATTCTCCCAAATTTACAGGAGCATCGAGTTATACGGGCTTTTGCAGGAGTAAGACCACTTCATCTAGAGGATAGCGAGGTTCCGGGTGCAGCAGAAGAAGGGCGGGAAGTCAGTCGGACCTTCGTCGTGATTGATCACGAGATTCAAGATGGGGTTCTTGGGCTGATCAGTGTTGTCGGAGGTAAGTTTACCACGTATCGGTTAATGGCTGAGAAGGTTTCGGATTGGGTGGCTCAAAAGCTGGGCAATACCACTCCTTGTCGTACTGCCGGAGAGAATTTGTCTCCAGAGATCCCAGAAACTATTCGGAAAAAGGCCTTTCAGTTTTTGCCTAGCGCGGCTGCTAAGAAAATGCTCGAACGACTGGGAGAGGATGCTAAGGACGTTTTGATGAAGATTCAGAGCGATCCACGCAAAGGGCAAATGCTCTGTGAGTGCGAAATGGTCAGTGTTGCTGAAGTTGAGAAAGTTGCTTCCGATGAAACCACGCATAATTTAGCAGACATTCGGCGCAAGACGCGCCTAGGTATGGGTACCTGCCAAGGGGCTTTCTGTACTTATCGGGCCTTGCCTTTGTTATGGCGGGAGAAAGGGAAATATGATCCACTAAGTGAGGAGTTAAAGCGCTTTATCAATCAGCGTTGGAAGGGAATCCGTCCGGTTCTTTGGGGGCAACAGTTACGTGAAACGGAATTAACGCGTGCCATATATGCCAGCATACTTGACCCGATTGACCCGAACGAGAATCAGGGATGAAGGAGGAGGGATTTCCATGTGGGATGGGATTATCGTTGGAGGAGGCCTTGCTGGTTTGTTGGCAGGAATTCGGGCCTCTGAAAGGGGAAAGCGCATCTTAATCATCTCTGAAGGGGTGGGAAGCCTAACTTACAGTTCAGGGGTCATGGATTTTGGAAATGTGGGACAGTTAGTCAAACAAGAAAAACACCCTTATTCGTTATTGGGCGAAAGGGCGGTACGCTCAGGAATGGACTACTTCCAAACGCTTTTCCCAGACTATCAGGGTAATTGGGGAGCAAGTCAACAAGTGCTTACCCCATTGGGCAAACCGAGAAATGCCGGGATTGTGCCTGAGGGTCTCAATGCGAAGGCGCTTCAAGATGCCCAGAGGATTGTGCTGGTAGTTCCTGAGGGATTGAAAGACTTTTTTCCGGAGGGAATAAAGTCTAATTTGGAAAGGTTTTATCCACGAAGTGTCGTGGTCATGTACCCCCTTCGTGTAGCAAAGTTTGAACCCTGGCATACCCTGGGGAAGTCAGTAACGGGTATGGATTATGCAAAGTATTGGAGATCGAATCAAGGAATCGAGGTATTAATTGAGTTTCTGGATCGGCTTACTCAAGAGATGGCTTCCGAATTCTATGGGACAAATGTGAGTCAAGGAGGGAGCGCAAGTCAGAAGGGTGCTGGAAATGGAAAATCGGTCGTTGTTTTTCCAGGACTGGCTACCTTGTTTTCGAAGTCGTTAAAGAAAGTTATTTCTGAAGCGCCATTTCCCGTTGTGGAGATGACGGCCTTTCCGCCTTCAGCCAGTGGGCATACCCTTTACGAGATTCTAAAACAAACGTTTCGAGCGTTAGGTGGAGAGTTAATCGTGGGGAGCGGTGTTAAGCATGTGGAGATTCACGGAAACCGCTGTCATAAAGTGATTGTGCAGAGTAAAGGTAAAGACACGGCGTTTGCCGCCCATTCCTTCATTCTCGCAACGGGTGGCATTTTTGGCGGTGGAGTTGAAGTGACACCCGAGGTTGCTCAGGAGAGGGTGTTTGGGCTCCCCTTATTTATCCCCTCTGAATGGACGAGTGCAGAATTTCTGGGTGAGCAACCCTATGCGCGGATCGGGTTAGAAGTGGATGGCGAACTCCGTCCAATTGATTTACAAAGCAACAAAGTAATCCTAGAGAATGTTCGGGTAGTTGGCCGTATGCTTGCGCATTGGGATCCGTGGGTAGAACGCTGTGGTGGTGGGGTTTCGCTGGCTTCTGGATGGTTCGCTGGAGAGAAGGTATAGAAAGGATGCCGTTAAAATGGGTTTTGCACAGGATAGGGTAAAGAATTTAGATGCATGTATTAAATGCAGTGCGTGTACCGCCCAATGCCCAGTTGCAGCGGTGTACCCACTTTTCCCGGGACCGAAAAATATTGGACCGGATGCTGAGCGTTTCCGGCTTGAGGGCTTGGAACTGGATCCTTCATGGTTTGATTATTGTTCGAATTGTAAAACTTGCGAAATCACTTGTCCGTCAGGGGTGAAAATAACTGACATGATTTTGAGGGCACGAGAAAAGGCCCTTGATCAAATAAAGACACAAGGGATTTCGGGTGGAAAACTTGAGCACGGAACCCTTCGTCACCAGCTTAGGGGGCTCGTTTTAGGTCGTGCAGAATATTTGGGACGATTAGGGACTATTTGGCCCGGTTTGACGAATGCCGTGCTTGGTGTATCGTTGGTTCGCGGATTGATGGAGCAAACCTTGGGAATTAGTCGAGATGCCCCGTTACCGGCATACTATCCGAAGTTGAAAAGTCCATCGTTAAGACGGAAAACGGGAGACGTTGCAGAAAAATCCGTTATACCAAGTAAACAAGTTGTTTATTTTCCCGGTTGTTTTGTCACCTACAACGATGCTTTGACGGGTCAGGCCGTCGTTAAAGTCTTGGAACATAACGGGTATGAAGTGATCGTTCCAGGCTTTCATTGCTGTGGAGTTCCCCTGCAAGCAAACGGCCATTTTCGTGAGGCGAGAGAAAATGCAAGAAAAAATTTAAACTTGATGCATCCGTATTTAAACGCTGGGGTACCCGTGATCACCTCATGTACGAGCTGTGGATTAGCTTTAAAGGAAGAATACCCAAAGATTGAAGCTTTGGAAGCACCGAGTGAACCGGGGGCACTAGGGTCGGAGCGCATCGGTCAGCTGACCTATGATTTATTTGAATTTCTGTGGGAACTCCATGATCAGGGAAAACTACGGGAAGATTTTCGGGAGGTTCCGATCTCGTTGGGGTATCATGCTCCATGCCATCTGAAGGCGCAAGGTATCGGGACGCCTTCTGTGCGTTTATTACGCTTGATGCCGGGAGTACATGTGACCGATCTGGATGCGGGATGCTGTGGCTTATCCGGAAGCTATGGCTTCAAACAGGAAAAATACGACTTAGCCATGCAAATTGGAAGTTCTTTGTTTGATCGAATTCAATACGGCGTGACCTGTGGGGAATTTCAAACCATAGCCACCGAATGTGGAGGATGCCAGGTGCAAATTCAGCATGGATCAGGGGTAAAAACTGAGCATCCAGTTTGGGTCGTTATGCAAGCCTACGGTTTAGACTTGAACCATTGAATGGGAGTACGTCGATAACGGAATCTTTTGGGATAGTATAAGTTTTCTCTTTTTTAACAAAATAGAAAAATCAAAAAATTATTTTTATAATCCTAAAAAATAAGCAGGAAAAAGCATAAATGCATCGAATAATGTATTGATAAGTTTCCTGATAATTTGATAATGGGTTAGGAGTAATGGAGATAACCCCTGATAGGCAGTTCCGTCTGGAAGTGCTTTATCAGGGGTTTTGTATTTTATCGGGTAAATAGATCAGAGTTATTTATGCCATAATAAGAGTACAGATTAGGGATTAAGGTAGATCTTTATGTGTTTTATTCACTATTGTGCTAGGAGGCAGCTAATAAATGGGTTTTCTGAAAAACTCCATGTTAGGGAAAAAAATCGGAGCAACTATTCGCAGGGTGGATGATATGAACGAAGCAATCCATCATCCGAATATTGGTGCTATTTTCCTCTTGGGCACAGATATCAATTTGCTGCCCTCCATAGTAAAAAAGGTCCTTCATGCCAATAAGGTATTGCTTGTTCATATTGATATGATTGAAGGTTTGGGTAAGGATAGAGCTGGAATACACTTGCTTGCTAGAATGGGTGTACCTGGGATTGTTACAACTAAGGCGAGCTTAGTCAAATGTGCTCGTGAGGAAGGTATTGTGGTTATCCAGCGTTTATTTATTTTGGATTCAGAATCTGTTAAAACAGGTATTAAGGTAGCGTCCGTTGTCAAGCCAGATGCCGTTGAGATCTTACCAGCGACTGTTCCCCACTTTGTAATTCAGGATATGAAGAAAACACTAGACATACCGATTCTCGGAGGAGGATTATTGAAAACTGAAGAGGATGTAAAGGTTGCTTTTTCAAAGGGAATAGACGCTGTCTCTACAAGTTTGCGGCATTTGTGGAATTTGAGTTTTTGATAAACAAGTTTGATGGTAGGTTAAAACAGGTAGTATTACATTAATTTGATAAGGGGTTAGGAGTAATGGAGATAACCCTTAATGAGACAGTTGTTTAACTGTTTCATTAAGGGTTTTTATAGTTATCCAGGCTGGCATAAAGGGATGCTGGCATTTATAAATAGTTTCTCGTGAATTCTACAAAGGGAACCACATTTTGTTTATGGAAAGGAGGTGAATTTTAGCGATTTGGTCAGATCTCATCATATGGAAATGCTACATTGATGCTAAGTTTCTTGATTATTAACTAGTATACAGAAAGAGGAGGAAAGAAGATGTCACCGTTTTTAGCGGAAATTATTGGGACAATGCTTTTAATCATTTTTGGAAGTGGAGTAGTAGCCGGGGTCGTATTGAATAAATCCAAGGCTCAAAATAGCGGTTGGATAGTTATTACCTGGGGTTGGGGACTGGGTGTTGCGGTTGCCGTTTATGCTGTGGGCAGTTTTAGCGGGGCTCATTTAAATCCTGCAGTGACCCTAGGTCTGGCAGTCATAGGTCAATTTCCTTGGGCTAATGTACCTTCATATATTCTGGCTCAGATGATCGGCGCGTTCTTGGGTGCAGTAATCGTCTGGTTACATTATCTGCCGCACTGGGGCGAAACTGAAGATAAAGACCTTAAATTGGCTGTTTTCAGTACAGGTCCCGCCATTCGCAATACTGCTGCTAATTTATTAAGCGAAATAATCGGTACTTTTGTTCTGCTTGTAGGCATACTGGCCATAGGTGCTAACAAACTGTCCGAAGGATTTGCACCGTTCCTCGTGGGTCTTTTAATTGTCAGCATAGGTCTTTCACTGGGCGGAACGACTGGATACGCTATCAACCCTGCGCGTGACTTAGGACCCCGGATTGCCCACTTTGTATTACCGATCAAGGGTAAAGGGGATTCGGATTGGAAGTACGCTTGGATTCCGGTAGTAGGTCCGCTTATCGGTGGGGTTTTGGGAGCATTATTTTTTGCAGAGTTCTTTATAAAGTAAGATTTATAGTTTTAACCATGAGGTAAACACCAACTTATTAAAGTCTTTGAGATCTGCTGGGAACATCGATATAATGCAGTTATGCTTAATAATTTAAGAAGGGGAGTTTAGATATGGAAAAGAAATACGTTATTGCGTTGGACCAAGGAACAACTAGCTGTCGGGCAATGTTGTTTGACAGTGAAAGTAATATAATAGGAGTAGCTCAGAAAGAGTTTACTCAGATTTTCCCTAAAGCAGGGTGGGTGGAACACGATGCAGAAGAAATCTGGAGCACTCAGTATGGCGTAATTGCCGAGTTGGTAGCGAAAACAGAACTTAATCTAGAAGAGGTTGCGGCCATTGGTATCACTAATCAGCGAGAAACAACCGTAGTTTGGGAGAAGGCAACCGGTAAACCTGTCTATAACGCTATTGTTTGGCAATGCCGGCGAACAACGGGTATTTGCGATGAATTGAAAGCTAAAGGCCTTGAAGAATCCTTCAGAACGAAAACTGGATTAGTTGTGGATGCCTATTTCTCGGGTACAAAAGTTAAGTGGATTTTAGATAATGTACCAGGCGCCCGTGAGAAGGCAGATAACGATGAACTTTTAATCGGAACTATGGATACATGGCTAATTTGGAAGCTGACAGGAGGGCGGGTTCATGTAACTGATTATTCCAATGCCTCCCGTACCCTCATGTATAATATTCGAGAATTGAAGTGGGATAAAGAATTACTGCAGGAACTTGGGGTCCCTGCCAGTATGTTGCCTGAAGTAAAGTCATCCAGCGAAGTTTATGGTTTGACTGATCCTGCACAGTTCTTGGGTTATGCTATACCCATAGCAGGGATAGCGGGCGACCAACAGGCAGCTCTGTTCGGTCAGGGCTGCTATACACCTGGTACCGCAAAAAATACCTATGGTACCGGATGTTTCATGTTGATGAATACCGGGGATAAACTTTATGATTCTAAAAATGGACTTTTGACCACGATAGCCTGGGGAATTGACGGCAAAGTTGAATATGCTCTTGAGGGAAGCATCTTTATCGCAGGAGCTGCTATCCAGTGGCTGAGGGATGGGTTGAAGATATTGGAAGCTGCGCCGGATAGTGAGTATTTTGCCGGAAAAGTTGTGGATACTGACGGAGTTTATGTGGTGCCGGCTTTTGCCGGTCTAGGAGCTCCCTATTGGGACATGAGAGCAAGAGGCGCTATCGTGGGTTTAACCAGAGGGACTACAAAGGAACACCTTATTAGGGCGACGCTGGATTCTTTGGCCTATCAGACGAAAGATGTCCTAGGGGCGATGGAAGCGGATTCAGGAATTAAACTGAAAGCCTTGAAGGTTGATGGTGGTGCAGTAGCCAATAACCTGCTTATGCAGTTCCAGGCCGATATCCTCGGAGTTTCAGTGGATAGGCCAAAGATAATCGAGACCACAGCTCTAGGGGCAGCCTTCTTGGCCGGTCTTGCAGTAGGGTTTTGGAAGAGTAAGGACGAACTGGCTATGAGATGGCAATTGGATCGTCGTTTTGAAAATTCCATGGACGATGCTCATAGAAACAAACTTTACAAAGGCTGGAAACGGGCAGTCACCCGTTCCATGGATTGGGATGTCGAGGACTAATTTGATAGAGGCTTGAGAAATGGAGAAGCCACACAGTATCAGGAAGTTATTTCCTGTATTGTGTGGCTATCTTTACTTTAAGTTTAGTATTAGTACGGAGGTAGGAAAATGTTCACAACCTATGAAACGCAGGTAGTGGTAATAGGGGGGGGGGCCACGGGGACAGGTATTCTCCGTGATCTAGCTCTGAGAGGAATACCCGCAATACTAGTAGAACAGGCGAGTTTGGCTTATGGTACCAGTTCTCGGTTTCATGGGCTCCTGCACAGCGGAGCCCGTTATGCCGTTAAAGATAATAATGCGGCCCGAGAGTGCATGGAAGAAAACAAAATACTGTGTAAGATTGCAGATAGCTGCATTGAACCTACCGGCGGTTTTTTTGTACAGGTAAAAGGGGACGATCCTGCCTATGTTGATGACTGGATTACTGCCTGTAAAAGAGCTTGTATTGATACGGAGGAAAAAGATGTCCGTGAACTGCTGAACAAAAATCCGGCTTTGTCTCAAAATGTCGTCAGGGCTTTTCACGTAGCGGACTGTACGGTCGATGGATTCCGGGTAATATGGGGAAATGTGAATTCCGCCCGTCATTACGGGGCGAGGATAATAACCCGCAGCAAAGTAACGACTGTTCTACAAAGCAATGGATATATTACTGGGGTTGAATTGACGAATCAATTTACGGGAGATAAACAACTGATTTCCTGCCAGATGGTTATCAATGCAGCTGGAGCCTGGGCTGGTGAAATTGCCGCCTTGGCCGGTCTTGATTTTAAGATGATTATGGATAAAGGCACACTTCTTGCTTTTAATCACCGGATTGTGAGCCAAGTTGTTAACCGATTGCGTCCGCCGGGAGATGGTGACATAGTTGTGCCTCACAACACTATTACAATTCTGGGCACTACATCTATTACTGTTAATGATCCCAGCTGCACCAAACCGGGTTATGAAGAAGTATTGAAACTTCTAGACATTGGTAAGGAAGTAATCCCAGAATTAGGTGCGCTTAGGTTGATTAGGGCCTTTGCCGGGGTACGGCCTCTATACCAGTCAGACGCAGCAGTGGATGGCAGAGCTGTTACCAGAAACTTCGCTTTACTGGATCACAAACAAATGCAGGGGTTAAACGGTTTTATAAGTATTGTTGGCGGAAAGTTTACAACGTATCGTCTAATGGCTGAAAAAACTGTCGATTTGGTATCCCAACGTCTGGGAGTTAACAAACCGTGCCGCACTGCCATTGAACCTCTAATGAATTCACTTCCGGATGAATTACTCATGCGCGGTAAAAAAGTTTTTGGCTTTCCAGGTGCAAAAAAGGCTGCAGAGCGCTTGGGCGACAATTTTGCCAGGGTAGTAGCGGAAGCAGAACAAAACCCAAGTAAACGAAAAATTTTTTGCGAATGTGAACAAGTAAGTTTCGCAGAAATAGACTATTTGGCACTGGATGAGGATAGCTTTACCCTTGGAGATTTGCGCAGAAAAAGCAGGATCGGCATGGGTACATGCCAAGGTACTTTTTGCGGTTACCGTACCCTAGGAGCGTTAAATCCATATCCCAAATTTGCAAACAATCACAAAGTCTTCTTGAGGGATTTTATGGAAAGACGTTGGTATGGAATAAGACCCGTATTATGGGGACAGCAATTGCGAGAAGCACAATTATCCACAGGAATATATTGCTCATTATTTGGGATGGAGAGAATGAAATGATGACTAAAAATGTGGATGTACTGATTATAGGGAGTGGCCTCTCCGGACTGATGGCTGCTGCTAAAGCGGCAGAGAAGGACAAAAAGATCCTCTTGGTAAATAAAGGTATGGGGGCGTTAGGTCTTTCGTCGGGTTGTATTGACCTATGGGGGTATAGTGTCGATGACCCGAGCCAAGTATGCCGCCATCCATTAAATGAGGTTGCCAAACTGAAGGGCATAAATCCGGAACATCCCTATAACAAGGTACAAGATGTTATAGCAGAGAGTTTAAGTTTCTTTCGGCAGATTTGTGAGCAGGGTAATAATCCTTATGTCAGTAACCAGGGAGAAAATTGGTTGTTGCCTACTGCCCTGGGTACAGTACGTCCAACTTATTTAGCTCCGACGAGCATGGCAGTTGACTCCCTGTCAAAATTGGACCGGATTTTGGTGGTAGGATTTAAGGAACTTAAGGACTTTTATCCAGAAGTGCTTGTAACGAACCTTAAGCGCTGCGGCGAATTAAACGAAGATTGTCAGTTAAAAACAGCCCTCATAAGTATGGAGGGTGATGAGCTAAATCCTAACACCTTAGCCCATCGTTTAGAGCAACCAGAGACAATGAAGAGGGTAATTAGCCAGCTAAAACCGTTAATCGAGCCAGGTGTTACGGTATTATTTCCTCCGGTATTGGGAGAACGCAGAGATTCAAACTTAGCTGCTGAGTTGGCTAAAAATTTAGGTTGTCCGGTCTATGAGGTGGCTAATATTCCCCCGGCCATGCCAGGGCAGCGCTTGCAGGAGACTTTGCTGCACTATGTCAAAGCTAGGGGAGTGGAAATCATTAACGGCTGTACAGTGACAGGCGCCGACGTTTTCGGTAAAAGGTGTCTAGGGGTAACTGCTGCAGGGAGTCATAGAGACTTCAAACTATCGGCCCAAACGTATGTGTTGGCAACAGGTTCTTTCTTTGGTGGTGGGTTAGAGGCCAAATCTGATAGAGTACAAGAGGGCATTTTTAATCTTCCGGTAAAAACAGTGGATGGAAAATGGTCAAACCGGGAGTTTTTAAACATCGAAGGACACGCTTTTAATCGATTCGGAATAGATGTAAATATGTTTTTACAACCGGTTGACAATTTCGGGCAGGTATTGATTGAAAACTTATTGATTGCCGGATCGATCCTGGCCGGGGCTAATTACCCCATTGAAAAATGTGGTAACGGAGTGGCTGTTGCTTCAGGATATAAGGCAGGAGAACTGGCAGGGAGGGCTGGCTGATGGGTTATACCAATGAATTTGCTTTGGATAACTGTTTGAAATGCTCCATTTGTGTATCTAGTTGTCCAGTAGTCAGGGTGACAGAAAAATATGCCGGACCCAAACTTAATGGTCCAGATTTGGAGCGATTTAGACTGGAGGCGGCAGAAGCTGTTCATCCTTCGGTGGGGTACTGTACCAACTGTAAAAATTGCGATGTAGCCTGTCCTTCCGGAGTGAACATCTCAGCCATGATTTCTAAGGCCAGAGGAAATCTGGTGGACAGAGAAGGAGCCCCTCTGAGGGATAAGGTGCTGGCTCACGCGGGACTGGTCGGCAAGTTGTCCAGCCTAGCGCCTGACATGGTCAATTGGGCTTGTAGTAATAAAAATCTGCGCTGGATGGGTGAGAAATTATTTGGCATAAACCGCGAAATTCCATTTCCCCGCTATGTAAAAAAGACTTTTTATGACTTGTTCAGAGCCAATAAACCAGCTCCCAGCGAACGAAAGGTAGTTTATTATCCTGGGTGTTATGTGCTCTTCAACACGCCCGAGGTTGGTATGGCTCTAGTCCAGGTACTTGCTAAAAACGGTATCGAGGTTGTCGTGGATAACTTTAGTTGCTGTGGTCTTCCTCTAATCGCTAACGGACTCTTAGAGAAGGCTAAAGTATACGCGGAGAAAAATAGTCAGAAACTGCAGAGTTATGTTGACCAAGGATTCAAAATTATAACGTCATGCCCTAGTTGTAACCTTACTCTTCGTTCGGAGTACAAAGAACTTTTTGGTCTTAACGTGACAAGCTGTTTGAGCGAGCATATTTATGATGTATTTGAGTATATGCAGCTACTAGCTGAGCAAGGGGAACTAAACACAAAGTTTATTCCCGTACCACTAAAACTGGGTTATCACCAGCCATGTCATTTGAAAGCACAAGGTTGTGGGATACCATCGATAGAAATTTTAAAGTTAATTTCAGATCTACAGGTAGAAGAGCTGGATGCTGGGTGTTGTGGACAATCAGGTAGTTATGGTTTTAAACAGGAAAAATATAGTATCAGTATGGAAATCGGTCAGGACTTAGTTCAAGCAGTAAAGAATATGGGGTCAAGACAGGTTTTAACAGAATGTGGGATGTGCCAGTTAAGAATTCAAAATAGTACCGGAGTTGAAGTGCTTCACCCTATTCAGGCAGTTGCACAGGCATACGGTCTTGGGACATCCTTAAAATAGGTCGCCAGTTCCATTGTGGACGGATATAAGGAAGGTAGCTGTCGATGAGAAGGACAAAAATTATTTGTACTATAGGGCCAGCCAGTGAAACTAGAGAAAAAGTTCAACAGCTTTTGACTGCAGGAATGAATGTCGCTCGTCTGAACTTTTCCCATGGAACCCATGAAGAACATGGTTTACGCATGGCTGTTTTAAAAGAGGAAGCCGCCAGAGCAGGAAAGCATTTAGGAATCCTGATGGATACTAAAGGTCCGGAAATCCGTACCAGTATGGTTCCTGAGAAAGGAATAATTCTCAATAACGGTGCTGTGTTTATTTTGGACACGAATCTCGCAATGGGTTCTCCAAAAAGAGTAGGAATAACTTATAAAGAGCTCTGGCAAGACGTTATTCCAGGGACTCATATTTTGATCGATGACGGACAGCTAGATTTGGAAGTTACGTCGGTACAGAAAGAAGAGATTACTACTATTGTGCGTAATGGTGGGATTCTTAAATCACAAAAGGGAGTTAATGTCCCCGGAGTTCCGATTAGATTACCAGGAGTAACGGAAAAGGACATTGAAGATATTCGTTTCGGCATTAAACAGGGAATCGATTTTATTGCGGCATCGTTTACCCGCAAAGCTTACGATGTTTTGGCGGTGCGCCAGATTGTTGAGGAAATGGGAGCAACGGTGCAAATAATTGCCAAGATAGAAAGCCAGGAGGGAATTGATAATCTGGATTCTATTCTGGAAGTTGCCGATGGGTTGATGGTTGCGCGCGGAGACTTAGGGGTTGAGGTTCCGGTTGAAGAAGTACCGGTTTACCAAAAAGAGATGATTCACAAATGCAATTTACTGGGTAAACCGGTAATTGTAGCAACACAAATGCTTGATTCCATGATTCGTCAACCTCGTCCAACAAGGGCGGAAGCCAGTGATGTGGCTAACGCAATATTGGATGGAGCCGATGCCATTATGCTATCGGGCGAAACCGCTGCCGGACAGTTTCCCGTTGAGGCTGTGCGCATGATGGATAAAATCGCTAAGCGCACGGAAACAACGATCCTAGAAATTAAGACAACCCGCCATCCCCATCTTAATGTGGCAGAGGCAATCAGCTACGCCAGCTATAGCATTGCCGGAGATCTCAATGCAGCGGCCATTTTAACCCCTACTCAATCCGGCTTAACTGCACGGATGATTTCCAAATATCGTCCCAAGGCCCTTATCGTAGCGGCTACCCCATTTCCTGAGGTAGCGCGAAAACTCGCTTTGCAGTGGGGTGTTGAATCCCTGGTGGTTCAGGAAACCCCTGGAACAGATCAATTATTGTCAGTAGCAGTGACTGCTGCACTAAACAAAGACTACATTCAAACAGGGGATACTGTCGTGATCACTGCAGGGGTTCCAGTAGGTAAAGTTGGTACAACCAATATGATTAAGGTTCAAGTTGTGGGTAGTATATTGGGGAAGGGAACAGGCATAGGGAGAAAATTTTATACGGGCACCGCCCGGAAAATCCAGTTACCCGAGCAAGCTCCATTCAATAATGGTGATATTCTTGTCGCTAGAGCAACCGATGCCAGTTTTGTACCGCTTATTGCCCGGGCCGGTGCGTTAGTCGTCGAGGAACCCGGGTTAACTTCTCATGCCGCCGTTGTAGCTTTAGAATACGGTATTCCAACTATTATAGGGCTGCCAGATACATTGAGCAAAATTCTCGAAGGGCAGACGATTACAGTCGATGCACTCACCGGGGTTATCTATGAAGGAACCGTTAGTATTCTGTAAAACTGGGTCAATTCGAGGTCAAGGCTCCATTCCAACATCCTAGTAATGAACAATTTTTTCGGGCAGGAAAAAACAGCTTGGTGTAGAATTAGTATAAGTTGGGCTAATTGAAATAATTAATGTTCGGGGGAGTAAGAAGGTACTTTCTACGGTATACTAAGGTATATTTTTCATAAACCCGAACCCTTGTCTCAAAGTGAAAGGGGATTTCTGTGTGAACAAAAAAAGCGTTAAAGATGTGGAGATACGAGGAAAACGAGTGTTGGTCAGGGTAGACTTTAATGTTCCTCTGGATAAGCAAGGTCAGATAACGGATGATACTCGAATACGGGCCGCATTACCCACGATCCTATACCTCGTGAGGGAAGGAGCACGAGTGATTCTTGCTTCTCACCTTGGGCGCCCAAAAGGGCAAGTAAATCCCAGTTACTCCCTGGCGCCTGTTGCCAAGCATTTGAGTGAACTGTTAGGACAAGACGTAGCCCTCGCCGAGGATTGCATAGGGCATCCAGCCATGAAAGCGGTTAGCACGCTACAAGATGGGCAGGTTCTTCTTCTGGAAAATGTCCGTTTCCATGCCGAAGAAGAGAAAAATAATCCAGAGTTTGCACGAGGATTAGCGTCGCTGGCAGAGCTGTTTGTGAATGATGCTTTTGGAACCGCTCATCGCGCCCATGCCTCTACAGAAGGGGTTACGCACTATATCCCTGCTGTAGCTGGTTTACTGATGCAAAAGGAAGTTGAATTTATGGGCAACGCTTTGGAACGACCGGAACGCCCCTTTGTGGCTATTATCGGCGGGGCCAAAGTGAGCGATAAGATTGGTGTTATTGAAAATCTTCTCGAGAAAGTTGACGTCTTGATCATTGGGGGTGGAATGGCAAATACTTTCTTAAAAGCTCAAGGGTTTAACATGGGAAAATCTCTTCTCGAAGCCGAAAAAGTGGAATTGGCAAAGCAACTTATCGAGAAGGCTAGATTAAAGGGAGTCCAGTTAGAATTGCCGATTGATGTAGTCGTTGCCCAAGCCTTTGAAGCAGATGCTGCTCATCGAACGGTGAATGTCTCAGAAATCCAAGACGATGAAATGGCATTAGATATTGGGGCGGCAAGTGCTGAAAGGTTTGCCACTCAGATTTCGACAGCTCGGACTGTTATTTGGAACGGTCCAATGGGTGTTTTTGAAATGGATGCTTTTGCTAAAGGAACCGAGCGGATTGCTCAGGCGGTGGCGACCTGTGGGGGGACCACGATTGTGGGAGGTGGAGATTCTGTAGCAGCCGTGGAGAAAATGAACGTTGCGGATCGCATGACCCATATTTCAACGGGGGGTGGCGCTTCTCTTGAGTTTTTAGAGGGGAAAGTTTTGCCTGGGGTTGCGGCGTTGAACGAGGCGTAAGGCCGAGAGAACCGAGGACCGAGGACCGAAGTGAGGCCCGAGGAGCGCTTTTCTGCCAAGCGTCGGCACGTTACGCCGCTGACGAGCTGGACGGTTCGCGAGCGCGTCCGAACCTCAGGGATGGATGCATGTGCCGCCGCTCCTTGCCATCCCTGGCACCGCGGCATCAGTCCATCCATGGACAAGCCCTACGGCGCGCTACGGGACGCGAACCGTCGGGCGCTCGTCTGGACGAGCGGCTTCACTAATGCGCTCCGCTTTGCAGAAAAGCGCTCCTTCTGGGTGGGTTTCGAGGGAAATGGGTGTTTAAGCTTTTTAGAAAGGTCTTCTTGGGCTTGGTGACGACGGGGGAACGTCGAACCTAGGGTAAATGTGAGGCACAAAGCAGGTTCTAGGCTCGAAGTAAAAGGTTAGAGAGGTATGAGTGTCGCGCATTGCGCATTGAACCTCGCGCCTCGAATAAGAAAGTGGAGGGTAAATAGAATGGCAAATCGACGGCCGGTCATCGCCGGCAATTGGAAAATGTTTAAAACTGTGAGTGAAGCAGAAGACTATGCAGTGAAGTTCTTAGAAGAGGTAAAGGATGTTACTGACCTCGATATTATTTTATGTGCGCCGTTTACGGCCCTTTATCCCCTAAAAAATGAACTGGAAGAAAGCATTGTACATATAGGTGCCCAAAACATGGCTTGGGCGGACCAAGGGGCCTATACTGGTGAAATCTCAGCTCAAATGCTGCTTGATGTTGCGTGTACATATGTGATACTTGGCCACTCTGAACGTCGGGAGATGTTTGGAGAAACGGATGAAGAGATTGCCAAGAAAGTACGGAAAGCGTTAGCTGCAGGATTAACCCCCATCGTTTGTTGTGGAGAGAATTTGAACGTTCGAGAAGAAGGGAAAGCAGTAGAGAGGGTCCAAGGGCAGGTTTCTCGCGCGCTAGTGGGCTTATCGACCGAAGATTTAAGCAAAATTATTGTCGCCTATGAACCCATCTGGGCAATTGGTACCGGGAAAACAGCCTCCAGCAAAGATGCCCAAGAAATGTGTGCCTCGATTCGAGCCACCCTGACAGGCCTCATGGGACTTGCTGCCGAGAAAGTGCCCATTCTCTATGGTGGAAGTGTTAAGGCAGATAATATTGCCGAGCTCATGACAGAGCCGGATGTTGACGGTGCACTCGTTGGTGGGGCAAGCTTAGATCCTTTAAGTTTTGCCAAGCTCATCCTCAACGCTGCTCCCCATGCAGCACGTGTGGAAGGAATATAGCGATGAACGTTGCCAAACCACTTCTCCTCATGATTCTGGATGGCTGGGGCCATCGTGATGCAATCGAAGGAAACGCCATCGCCCAAGCAAATTTGCCAAACTTTCGACGCTTGGAAAAAACATACCCCCACACATTCCTCCAGGCATCAGGGGAAGCAGTGGGATTGCCAGACGGTCAAATGGGCAATTCTGAAGTTGGGCATCTTAACATGGGTGCCGGGCGGGTAGTCTATCAGGAATTAACCCGAATCTATAAAGCGATTAAGGATGGAACCTTATTTGTAAATCCCGTCATAATCGAAGCGATGGATAATGCTCGCCTTCATAATAAGGCTTTTCACCTTGTGGGCTTACTCTCTGATGGAGGAGTTCATTCTCATATAGATCACTTGTTTGCCCTTCTGGACATGGCAAAGGAACAAGGATTAGAAGAAGTGTATATCCATGTCATTCTCGATGGTCGCGACGTCTTGCCGCAGAGCGGCAAACTTTATATCACTCAACTGGAACAAAAAATTAGGGAACTGGGGATCGGCAAAATTGCCTCTGTAAGTGGTCGTTACTACGTGATGGACCGAGATCAACGCTGGGATCGCTTAGAAAAGGGCTACGAGGCCTTGGCTTTGGGCGAAGGAAAAAGCGCAGCCAGTGCCTTAGCAGCGCTGGAGAGTTCCTATGATCAGCGTGTGACGGATGAATTCGTGATTCCAACGGTGATTGTGGATGAGGACGAAGAACCAGTGGGTCCCATTCAAGAGGGTGACAGTGTACTCTTCTTTAACTTTCGTTCAGATCGGGCGCGGCAAATCGCTCATGCCTTCGTAGACGAAGAGGTTACAGGGTTTGAATGCCCCATCCACCCGCGAGTTCACTTTGTGTGTATGACTCAGTACGAGGATACAATCTGCGCACCAGTCGCGTTCCCGCAACAAAACCTGAAAAATACCTTGGGAGAAGTCCTTTCGCAACATGGGTTAAAACAGTTGCGGATTGCAGAAACTGAAAAATACGCGCATGTGACCTTCTTTTTTAACGGTGGGATTGAAGAAGCTAATCCAAATGAGGAACGAATCCTTATTCCTTCCCCAAAAGTCGCGACTTATAACCATCAGCCTGAGATGAGTGCCCCAGAATTGACCCAAACTCTCCTAGAAGAACTAAGGAAAAATACCTATGATGTGATCATCCTTAACTTTGCTAATCCGGATATGGTTGGGCATACGGGTGTCTTCGAGGCAACCGTCAAAGCGGTGGAGACGGTGGACCAATGTTTGGGTGAGATAGTTGAGGAACTTCAAAAAATGAATGGGACCCTCCTCGTTACAGCTGATCATGGGAATGCCGAGGAAAAGATAGATCCGAAGACCGAGCTTCCTCTGACTGCCCACTCCACAAATTGGATTCCTTTCATTCTCGTTGATGATAGGCTTAAAGGGCAGAAGTTGCGTGAGGGTGGTGCTCTGTGCGATGTTGCGCCCACTCTTCTTGAATTACTTAATATTCCAAAACCAGAGGAAATGACCGGAAAATCGTTAATCATTACTTAAAATAAAGGGGGAAATTTTAATGAGCTTTATTACAGATGTCTATGCACGCGAGATCCTGGATTCCCGAGGGAACCCAACAGTAGAAGTTGATGTTGTTCTTACAGATGGAACCATAGGTCGTGCAGCTGTCCCTTCAGGTGCTTCTACTGGCGCTTTTGAAGCGGTTGAACTTCGGGACGGAGATAAAACCCGCTATATGGGCAAAGGGGTCTTGAAAGCTGTAGAAAATGTCAACCTTTTAATTAGCCCAGAAGTAGAGGGACTGAATCCGTATGACCAACCGGGTTTAGATCATTTGTTGAAGGAAATCGATGGCACGGACAATAAGGGGAAACTCGGAGCCAATGCGATTCTTGGGGTATCCATGGCGACAGCGAAAGCCGCTGCGGAATCCTTGGGCTTACCTCTTTATCAATATTTAGGTGGGGTAAATGCCAAAGAACTTCCAGTCCCTATGATGAATATTTTAAACGGCGGTCAACATGCTGATAACAATGTGGATATTCAAGAATTTATGATCATGCCAGTTGGGGCGTCCAGTTTTTCAGAAGCGTTACGCATGGGAACAGAGGTATACCACAGTCTGAAGGCCGTCTTGAAGGAAAAATCTCTCGCTACAGCAATCGGAGATGAAGGTGGTTTTGCACCTAGCTTAGAATCTAACGAAGATGCGCTCTTGTGTATCGTTGACGCCATTCAAAGGGCAGGATATCAACCTGGGGAAGACATTGGATTGGCCCTAGATGTAGCCGCCACTGAACTTTATGAAAATGGAATGTATAACTTAGCAGGAGAAGGAGTTAAGAAGACCTCGGACGAAATGATTGATTTCTATGAGGGATTGATCAAGCGTTATCCCATTGTCTCTATAGAAGATGGCTTGGATGAAGAGGACTGGGAAGGCTGGCGCAAGATGACTGAACGTTTGGGAGATCGTGTACAGCTTGTCGGGGATGATCTGTTTGTGACGAACCCAGAACGTTTGGCGCGCGGAATCAAGGAGAAATGTGGTAACTCGATTCTTATCAAGCTTAACCAGATCGGGACCTTAACCGAGACTCTTGATGCCATCGAAATGGCCAAACGGGCAGGTTATACGTCAGTCGTCTCACATCGATCCGGCGAGACCGAAGACGTCACCTTAGCCCATGTTGCAGTTGCAGTCAATGCAGGCATGATCAAAACAGGTGCTCCAGCCCGGACCGAACGGGTTGCCAAATACAACGAATTGCTGCGCATAGAGGAAGAACTTGGGGATAGCGCAGTTTATCGTGGCCGAAAAGCGTTAGCTAGATAGGACTGGTAGATAGCCCAAGCTTCAGGGATTTATTGAGTTTTAAGGGCACTTGTGCTAAAATAAAACTATTGATAATTTACAAGGTTGTAGTGATATATGACAATGGGTTATCTTAGGGGGTGAGTTATTTGCAAATTGCTTTAGTAATTCTTTTAATCCTTAGTTCATTAGGTCTGATTGCGGCTGTATTACTTCAGTCTGGAAGAAGTGCAGGATTATCTGGAGCTATTACTGGCGCTGGCGAGTCTATCTTTGGTAAAAAGAAAGGTATGGATGAATTATTCGCCAAACTCACGGGGGTTTTAGCGGGTGTCTTTTTGCTGAGTTCCTTGGGTCTAGCTATGATTGCTTAGTAAGAGAGTTCGAGTGCTTCTTCAACTTATAGTATATTGTAAATAGATGATAGATTACTGCTCTTACTCTACTTTTACGCTAATAAAGCCAAATCAAGGAGGGGCACTTCATACGAGGTGCCCTTCTGTGCTATTCTTTGTGGGATTCAATACTTCTCTGGATAAAATGTAAAGTGCAGACACTCTTCAATGAGAGTAGACCGCTCCTTCGCTAAAGTAGTCTCAATGGTCGTTTTAGCTGGACGATTTCGCTTAATTACTGGCTACATAATAATCGAATTTCGAATATCGTAAATCGATTAAGAGGAGGATGTTCGAGTGGAACCAAAAAGACGCTTGGTGGAACCCTTTCATTTCTCGGGGAATCGTGTTGGGTGTTTGCTTATTCATGGATTTTCAGGAGCTCCTTCAGAGATGCGCTGGCTGGGCGAACGTCTGGCTAAGTTTGGTTGGACGGTCCGTGGAATACGTCTTTCGGGGCACGGAACGACTCCAGAACAGATGGCAAAGACGCGCTGGGAAGACTGGGCTAAAGACGCTGAAGCCGGGGTAAGAGAGCTTAGAGAGACGTGCGACACTGTAATCGGGGTGGGTCTATCTATGGGGGGATTGCTAACACTTCATTTGGCGACGCTTGGTTTGATTGACGGGATTGTTACTATGAATGCACCCATGGTGCTTGCCGATCGGAGAACCCGTTATGCTGCGCTTGTAAGACCCTTTGTAAAGTTTGTGGGAAAATCAACAACCTCTACGACCGGGACTGCATCAGGCCTTGAGCGTTTCGTCTATGACCGGATTCCGGTGGATGGCTTAATCTCCCTTAACCGAGGGATTCGTCAGGTGCGCAGCAAACTTTCTGCGATTACCTGCCCAGCCTTACTGATGCAAAGCAGAAAAGATTTTACAGTAAACCCGGTTAGTATTCAAATTATTAAGAAGCAAATCCAGCACGTTAACCCGATTCTCCACTATTGGGAAAACTCCGGGCATATCCTAACGCTTGGACGGGAGCGAGAAGAGGTTGCGTTAAAGGTCCATGAATTTCTCCTGCAGTTCATGCCGCAGGAGTCAATATCCTAGTCTAGCAAGTATTTAATCAAGTGAGAGGAAGCTGTGTAATGATGACACGGGAAGAAGCTTATTCAGAGTTAATCAAGTATGTGGACAATAAGAACTTATTAAAACATATGCTTTCAACAGAAATAGTCCTGATTCGTTTAGCTAAGCATTTTGATCAGGATCCAGATCTATGGGGAATGGCAGGCCTTCTGCATGACATCGATTATGAAGATACCAAAGAGCAGCCGGAGGTCCACTCTTTAAAGGGCGCAGAAATATTAGAAAGTATGGGGTTGCCACAAGAACTTGTCTATGCCGTAAAGGTTCACAACCAGCGGCATGGTTTACCGCGTATCTCCCTATTAGATAAAGCCCTTTATGCGACTGACCCGATGACAGGTCTTATCGTCGCGGGAGCTCTGATTCGACCGGACAAAAAGCTCTCAGGAGTAGATGTTCCGTTCCTACGCAAAAAGTTTGATCAAAAAGCCTTTGCCAAAGGAGCAGATCGTCAACAAATTCTCACCTGTAGTGAATTAGGCCTTTCGTTGGAGGAATTTCTAGGATATGGGCTTGAAGCAATGCAGGGAATTTCTTTAGAGTTGGAACTTTAATTTAGTGGGAAGTTGAATTAGAAGTGGTCAGGCAAAGTATCTAAGCACAGCTTGGTGTGAATAGGTAATTTATGGTATAATTACATACTTAGTGAAAGGAGGAGTCGTATGCCTTCGGAGGGAATTAAAATTGTTTCCGATAATCGTAAAGCGTTCCACGATTATTATATTGAAGATAGAGTCGAGGCTGGAATCGTTCTTACCGGGACTGAAATAAAATCGATCCGTAACGGGAAGATCAACCTGAAAGATAGTTATGCCCGTGTAACCAATGGCGAAGTATGGGTTCATCAAATGCATATCAGCCCTTATGAGCAGGGTAATCGGTTTAATCATGATCCACTACGGCCGCGTAAATTATTATTGCACCGTTCAGAAATAAATAAGTTAATCGGGAAAGTACAGCTTCAAGGCTTGACCCTTATTCCGACTAAGATGTATTTAAAAAAAGGGATGGCTAAGGTAGAATTAGCGGTCGGTCAAGGGAAGAAAAATTACGATAAGCGTCAGTCTCTAGCCGAAAAAGAAGGTAAACGCGATATTGAGCGAGCACTTAGAGAGCGGAATAAAAACTACTAAAACGGATAAAGTCATAAAATTTATTTATTTAGGGTTTTATATATTACCGCTCAGAAGAACTAATAAAGAACAATGGTTTTATCGATTTTCCACTAAAATGCAGAGATACCATGGATATTCACCTATTCTTTATACGCAAATGTGGTATACTATGTGTGTAGAAACTTTTACATGGGGGCGTTCTAGACTCGCTCGGGGAAGCGGTGGCAAAGGTTGCGCGTCGAGATTCCACCTGGTCTCGTTAAACGGTGGACCTAATAGTTAACGAAAATAATTACGCTCTAGCTGCTTAAGTGCCGCTAGCATCCTGCCTTCAGAACCTACGATGAAGAACCAGGGTGTCAATTAAGTAGGACGCTCTAATGTCAATGCTCGGAGACATTAGCTAAGATTATCGAGCTAGCCTGAACTGAATCCTGGCCTTTAGGAGTCAAGACTGGCGAAATTTAAATTAAAGGACACACGCGTAGACGCTTTTGTGGCAGCTCTTCGATACAGGGGTGCAAATCCCCTCGCCTCCACCAAAATATGGTAAATATAGAATATGATGTTTTTATATACGAAACCGTTAAATTGCTTGGCAAGTGTTATTACTTTTTCGAATAAGTATGTACTTAACATAATTAATATTAGTAAGAAAAGGCGTTCCGACGGAGGAACGCTTTTTTCTTTCCGCTGAGTAGATCTAAAAGGCTACTGGAAAAAATATCGGCGAACCTCTTATACCTCCAGATTCCGAGAGGGGCGATACGAACACTGACTAAATAAGCAATGGTAGGAGTAAGGATATAGTGATATGATGATTATATATGCGAATTGCCTCATTGATACGTTCGACTAAATCACCTCGCTATTGACTAAATCCCACATATTCTGTCTAATGTTTGCATAGAGCGGGTAAATTTTTTCATTAAGCTAAAGGAGTTGCTAAAATGAAAGCTTTTGACATAATGCACAAGGTAAATCCACTGCCATTACGATGTAATATTGCAGAAGCTAATGATATTTTACAACAGAGCAAGACGGACTTTCTTCCGGTTGTAGATGAAGAAAAATACGTTGGTATACTTTCAAAGGATTCTTTACTAAAAGCAATCTTAAAAGGGTTAACTCATGATGCTAGTATTAAGGGTTGCCTTGATCAAAATATACCGTGTGTACAGTTTGACACTGAATTAGAAATGATGCCTATTTACAGTGACGGTGTAGTGGTATCAAATTGTGATAACCAGGTTATAGGTATAATTAGAAATATTGATTTTTTTCGGGCGTTCCGTTCGGACATTGATGACCTCCAAGACCGTATGTATGCAGTGATTGAATCGGCCCATAATGGTATACTTGCAGTTGACCTAAACGGAAACATTATTCTTGCTAATCGAGTGGTTGCTGAGATTCTTGAAATCTCTGTAGATCAACTGATGGGTCGTCAGGTGACTGAATATATTCCAAACTCTTTAATGCCAAAGATTTTAATCACGGGAAAATCTCTCTACGGTGAAAAATTTCTGCTTAATACGACACCCATATTGGCAAACTATTCTGCTGTTATAAAAAATGGTGCCATTTCAGGCGCTGTCTGTGTGTTTCAAGACTTATCGAGTATGGATGCTATCCATAATGAACTTGACTCTGTAAAAAAGCTTACCAGAGAATTAGAAGCCATCATTGATTCTTCTTACGATGGCATATATATAACCGATGGCAATTGCCGTACTCTGAATTGCAACGAAGCTTATCAGCGAGTAACCGGAATTTCTACCAGTGAAGTCATAGGAAAAACGATGCAAGAATTAGTTAAAGCGGGAGTATTTGACCAGTCGGTATCTATTCTGGTCATGGAAAAAAAGAAGAGTATTACTATTACCCAAACAATAAAAAAGACCGCTAAGAAATTATTGGTAACCGGCAACCCCATATTTGACGAAAACGGTGACTTATTCCGGATTGTAACCAATGTACGCGATGTGACAGAACTTTATAATTTGCAAAGTCAACTCCAAAAATCAGAGGAACAAACCTTATTGTATGAAACGGAATTAAGACATTTACGTTCACAACAGGCTATGGATACGGGCATTATTTACCGCAGCACATGTATGAGCAAGATTATTGAATTAAGTCTTAAACTAGCTAACGTCGATTCTACTGTCTTAATTACCGGGGAATCCGGCACTGGAAAAGAATTATTAGCAAAGTTGATTCACAAACATGGAAAAGGTATCAACAAACCCTTTATTAAGATTAATTGTGCAGCCATACCTGAACAGCTCTTAGAATCAGAGTTGTTCGGCTATGATTCAGGGGCCTTTACGGGCGCGAAAAAAGAGGGAAAACCGGGTTTGTTTGAATTAGCTCACAACGGTACTCTGTTTCTTGATGAGGTAGCCGAAATGCCGATTCTGCTCCAGTCCAAGCTCTTGAGGGTGCTTCAAGAGAGACAAATCGTAAGAGTAGGTGGAACAAAACCATTGGATGTTAATGTAAGGATCATCGCTGCTACCAACCGCGATCTTCCCAAGATGGTCAAAGAGGGTAATTTCAGGGAAGATCTATACTATCGTCTGATGGTTATACCTATTGAACTACCGCCCTTACGGGAGCGAAAAGAAGATATTCCGCTTTTGGTGAAACACTTCGTCGATATATTAAATAATCGCTATAGTTACAAATACCATGCTTCAGCTCAGTTACTCAATGTATTATCTGATTATCCCTGGCCTGGAAATATTCGCGAACTCTCAAACATCATTGAACGTTTAATGATTACGACAAGTGAAGATGAGTTATCTGTAGATCTGTTACCAGAAACTATTTATCGAAAAGACGTATTTCCGGAATATGGTACACAGCTTCAAGATGCAGCTGCCCAAGCAGAAGCATATCTCATTGCTAAGACCTATGAAGAATGGAAATCATGGGCTAAAGTGGCTGAAATACTGGGAGTGAACAAAAGTACCATATATCGTAAAGCTTTAAAACATGGATTGCTAAAGTAGGAGACGCAATATTGCAACTTTGTCGCAATATTGCGAAAAGAGCTTGTTGTGCGATTGAAGACCGTATTCAGAAAATTTAGAATGCAATTCTGCGACAATTTCATGACTAATGAATCCAAATAACTCCTCAATAGAGGGGTTATTTTATTTGGCATCGTTATTGCAATATTCTTGGATATCTCGAAACTCATATTTAGCCTAAGGGGGTGTATATTAACACTTCATCATTAATTAAGCTCCAAACTCAAACCCATCTTTCAGTGATTACTAAACTTCTGGCTATTTAAGTAGAAAGTGAGTTCTCTGAAAAATTAATCTCAAAAAAGGAGGAAGAGAGAATGAAAGTATATGTGCTTAATAATGGGTGGCTGGAATGCGATGAGAACTGGATGGTTGCTCAAACGGTGCTCGGTTCGTTGAGCAATAAGACACCCCAAGTCAATTGGATCAAGATACCTGTCTATGCGGTCTTAATTGATCATCCCCAAGGTAAAATATTATACGATTTAGGGTGTCACCCCGATGCCATGAAGGGATACTGGCCAGCCGGGTTGCAAGGTGTTTTCCCTTACTATTTCGAAGAATCCCAAGACTTTGCTACCCAACTTGCTCTGACTGGAACAAAACCGGAAGACATCAAAACGGTCGTCTTATCCCATCTCCATCTAGATCATGCAGGTAATATGCACTTATTTGAGCATGCAGATGTATACGTCCACCAAAAAGATTTTGAATATGGACAAACCCTCGTTCATCTAAGTCCAGACCCCGCAGCTCATGGTGCCTATGTAAAAGCTGATCTAGAAGTACCTGTGAAACAATATCATCTGGTTGATAAGGATATGGAATTAGTCCCTGGAGTCGAACTTATTACTTTGCCGGGTCATACACCGGGGATATTAGGTTTGGTTGTCCACCTAGAAAATGAAGGTACCCTGATTTTCCCTCAAGATGCAGTGTATGATCATCGGAATTATGGACCACCCGCCAAAGGGTCAGGGATCGTATACGACAGCATCGCCTTTTTTAACTCCATTGAAAAGGTACGTAATTATGCCGAGAAATACAACGCTAAAGTAATGTTTTCCCATGATATGGACTTCTTCAAGACGATGAAAGTTGCCCCTGAGTTTTATGAGTAACATTGCATGGCGAAATTTATCTATTAACCAAACTAAATCGATCATAGGACCTGATTTGCATCGCGGTAAGGAGTTACCTCACTAAATTATACTAACTGCGACGCAACAAGTTTAAATAAACTTTTGGAGGCTAAAACTTTATGAAAACTGCAGCACAATATGAAGAGAGTCTACGAGGACTCAATTTCAAGGTTTATCTACAGGGCGAGTTAGTGGAGAATCCAGTGGATCACCCCATTATTAGACCGTCTATGAATTCTGTCAAAGCTACGTATGCCTTAGCCGAAGATCCACAATACGAGGAATTAATGACAGCTACTTCAAACCTTTCAGGAGAGAAGATCAACCGTTTTTGTCACCTCCATCAAAGCACTGAGGATCTTGTAAAAAAAGTAAAAATGCAACGCCTTTTAGGACAAAAGACTGCAGCTTGCTTTCAGCGCTGTGTCGGGATGGACGCGATCAATGCCGTTGACAGTGTTACGTTTGAAATGGATCAAAAATTAGGAACGACTTACCATGAACGATTTGTTAAGTTTCTAACAAAAATGCAAGAAGAGGATTGGACAGTTGACGGAGCTATGACCGACCCTAAAGGCGATCGTGGGCTAGCACCCAGCCAACAGGAAGACCCCGATCTTTATGTACACGTTGTAGAAAAAAGGGATGATGGCATTGTAGTCAGTGGCGCCAAAGCGCACCAAACCGGAGCGCTTAATTCTCACTGGATCTTGGTAATGCCCACGATAGCGATGGGAAAGAATGACGCCGACTACGCGGTAAGTTTCGTGGCCCCAGCGGATGCGGAGGGAATCATTTACATTTACGGTCGGCAGTCCTGCGATACTCGTAAATTAGAAGGTGGCAACATTGACGTCGGAAACAAACAATTTGGTGGTCATGAAGCCTTGATGGTTTTTGATAAAGTGTTTATTCCTTGGGAAAATGTTTTCATGTGTGGAGAATATGAGTTTAGCAGTTCTTTAGTAGAAAGGTTTGCTGGATATCATCGTCAGAGCTATGGCGGTTGCAAGGTGGGCGTTGGAGATGTCTTGATTGGAGCAGTGGCTTTGGCAGCAGATTACAACGGCGCCGCTAAGGCCTCGCATATTAAGGATAAACTAATTGAAATGGTCCACCTCAACGAAACGTTATATTCTTGCGGCATTGCTTGCTCAGCAGAAGGGTATAAAACTGCATCGGGCACCTATTTGATTGATCTACTTTTAGCCAATGTTTGTAAGCAGAATGTGACTCGTTTTCCCTATGAAATCGCTCGTTTGGCTGAGGATATTGCTGGGGGTTTGATGGTAACCATGCCTTCCGAAAAGGATTTGAATCATCCCGAGATTGGTAAAGTGGTTGAAAAATACTTTAAGGGTGTTGCTTCTGTACCGACTGAACATCGTATGCGTATTTTGAGATTGGTAGAAAACCTCACACTTGGCACTGCTGCAGTCGGTTACAGAACAGAATCTATGCATGGCGCAGGTTCGCCTCAAGCACAGAGAATCATGATTTCCCGCCAAGCAAACCTAGCACAAAAGAAAGAATTGGCCAAGGCCATCGCTGGAATTTCAACAAAATAGCTGAATTCTTGACTGATCTTTTAGTCAGGGTTCAATGGGGATGTTTGTATGAACGAAATTATCGATAGCAAAGATGTCGTCGATATCATCGACAAAAAAATACGTCCAGCACTTAATGCCCATAATGGAGATATCAGCCAAGTTCGAGTGACGCCTGAAGGTTTTGTTAAAGTGAGATTGACTGGGGCATGTTCTACATGCCCCAGCGCTAAAGAAACTTTGACTGAGTTTATTGAAACAGTGATTAAAGCTGAATACCCTCAAATTAAAGGTGTAATATCCGATTGTGAGACAAGTGATGATTTAATTTCTGAGGCTTTAGGAATTCTGAGGAAGGGTTCACAGTAGAACTATGCTTGATAGACGGGTAAGCATTAATTTTTGTGGTGGTTGTAATCCAAGGATTAACCGAGGAAACGTTGCCGGTGAAGTGAAAGACCTTCTGACGTCTTATGGTTATCTGATATCTTTTAACAGCTTTGACGTGAATCTTGTCATCTATTTAAGCGGATGTACGTCAAACTGTGCTCAAAAGTATAGCAAGTGTGATATTCCTAGCGTCGTCGTTGCTGCTTTAACAGTCGATACTGAGATATGCGACGAAAGCATGATTGTCGCTGAAATTGTAAAAAGAGTGAGGAGTTTTTATGAACAATTGGAAAGATAATTATCTTGAAAAGCTTGTAACTCCAGAACAGGCAGTCTTGCACATTAAGTCTGGTGATCGGGTTGTAATAGGCCATGCTTGCGGAGAACCACCTGCTTTGATTGAGGCATTAGTCAATAGGGCACCTGACCTTACTGCTGTTGAAATTGTGCATATGGTAGCTATGGGACCTGCAAAATACGCTCAACCTGGAATGGAGAAGAGTTTTCGGCATAATGCACTTTTTATTGGGGCATCAACCCGTAAAGCTTTTGAGGAAAAGAGGGCAGATTTTACTCCTTGTTTTTTTTCCGAGATTCCACGCTTGTTTAAAAGCAACATCCTACCGGTCGATGTCGTCTTGATTCAAGTAACACCTCCTGACGAACAAGGATATTGTAGTTTTGGAATTTCTGTTGATTATACTCAGGCTGCCACAGAATGTGCCAAGTTTGTCATTGCTCAGGTGAATAGTTCTATGCCGAGAACAGGAGGAGCCAAAATCCATCTGGACAAAATTGACTTCATTATCGAAAAGGACGAACCATTAATTGAGTTAAAGCCGTCAAAAATTGGAGAAGTGGAAAAAGCCATTGGCGAAAATGTAGCAAAGTTGGTTGAGGATGGTGCCACTCTTCAATTAGGAATAGGGGCAATACCGGATGCCGTCTTGTTATTCTTAAAGGATAAAAAAGATCTGGGGATTCATTCTGAGATGTTTTCAGACGGTGTTGTAGTATTAGCAGAGGCAGGAGTTATTACTAACCAGAAGAAAACCTTGAATCCAGGTAAATTTATTGCAACGTTTCTAATGGGAACACGAAAATTATATGACTTTGTAAATAATAATCCTACCGTCGAGCTTCATCCAGTCGATTATGTTAATGACCCCTACGTAATCGGAAAACACGGAAATATGATATCAATTAATTCAGCCTTACAGGTGGATCTCATGGGTCAGGTAAATGCGGAAATGATTGGTTCAAGGCAATTTAGTGCCGTTGGAGGACAAGTTGACTATGTCCGTGGTACAAGCCGGTCCCTCAACGGTAAATCCATCATCGCCTTGCCGTCCCTGGCTTCAGGTGGCAAGATTTCGCGCATTACTTGTGAGTTAGACCGAGGGGCTGCGGTGACTACCTCTCGTAATGATGTTCATTACGTTGTAACCGAGTATGGTGCAGTAAATTTAAGAGGTAAAAGTCTTCGCCAGCGAGCTGAGGCCTTAATAAGTATTGCTCATCCGGATTTTCGCGTTAGTTTGATGGATGAAGCTAAAGAAAAAGGAATTCTCTAAGAAACAAAGGAGGTGAACATTTAAACGGCTATTAAAAGCTGTCAACGGGTAATTTAACCAACCTATCATTAACTGAATGGAGGAAGAGAGAATGAAAGTATATGTGCTTAATAATGGGTGGCTGGAATGCGATGAGAACTGGATGGTTGCTCAAACGGTGCTCGGTTCGTTGAGCAATAAGACACCCCAAGTCAATTGGATCAAGATACCTGTCTATGCGGTCTTAATTGATCATCCCCAAGGTAAAATATTATACGATTTAGGGTGTCACCCCGATGCCATGAAGGGATACTGGCCAGCCGGGTTGCAAGGTGTTTTCCCTTACTATTTCGAAGAATCCCAAGACTTTGCTACCCAACTTGCTCTGACTGGAACAAAACCGGAAGACATCAAAACGGTCGTCTTATCCCATCTCCATCTAGATCATGCAGGTAATATGCACTTATTTGAGCATGCAGATGTATACGTCCACCAAAAAGATTTTGAATATGGACAAACCCTCGTTCATCTAAGTCCAGACCCCGCAGCTCATGGTGCCTATGTAAAAGCTGATCTAGAAGTACCTGTGAAACAATATCATCTGGTTGATAAGGATATGGAATTAGTCCCTGGAGTCGAACTTATTACTTTGCCGGGTCATACACCGGGGATATTAGGTTTGGTTGTCCACCTAGAAAATGAAGGTACCCTGATTTTCCCTCAAGATGCAGTGTATGATCATCGGAATTATGGACCACCCGCCAAAGGGTCAGGGATCGTATACGACAGCATCGCCTTTTTTAACTCCATTGAAAAGGTACGTAATTATGCCGAGAAATACAACGCTAAAGTAATGTTTTCCCATGATATGGACTTCTTCAAGACGATGAAAGTTGCCCCTGAGTTTTATGAGTAAACAGTGGTAAAACTTCTTTCGGTTTAGACAGGAGCCGGACACTTTTAAATCGGCTCCTGATAATTAACCTGATTGGCTGAAGACACTCTATCAATTGAAGGAGGAAAATATATGGCAATTCCACTATGGTTAACGGTAGGACTCCTTGCGGGATTATGGATGCCCGTTTCAGGGGTGTTGGCAGTAGCACCATGGCCCCTCTTTATTGCTTGGGCAGCATTCTTTGCAGCAGGAGCAGATGTAAATGCTATGAAAAAAGTTTATCCCAGTTTACTGCTAGGAGTCGCTTGTGGTTATTTGACTGTATTCATTGGAGCTATACAATTAGCTCCGGTACTAGGAACTATAGGAGTCCCGTTATTCGTGGGTTTTTTTGCAGCACTTTTAGTTATTATGGGCAGGTTTAGTATTTTTGCCCTAACTCCGGCAGCATTCTTTGGTTTCGCAGTCTATTTCGGAACAGGAACGGATCTCAAAGCGACTCTAATCGGTTTAATGCTTGGTCCGGTCGTGGGTTATATCTCTGTAAAAGCAACTACTATTTTCAATCTCAAACAGAATTCCCCAACGGCTATGAATGAGTAACGAGACCGGCAAATGACCTGAACTTCAAACCCTTGAACTGATAGTTTATATTGTATACTTTGGATGAGTCTTGCGCGAAACACAACGATATGGCGATCATCTACTCTATAGAAGAGGCAAATGCCTTCTGAGTAGGGTAGTCGCCATATCTTTATTCTGTAATTCGTAAAATAAGGAGGAGTAAGAGTGAAGACAATCATGGTCATCGGGGCAGGACAAATGGGGGGAGGAATCGCCCAAGTTGCTGCCCAAGCAGGTTACTCTGTCATTTTAAATGACATTAAGGATGAATTTGTCGTACGGGGTTTCGATATTATCCAGAAAAATCTCAGTCGTAGTGTCGAAAAAGGGAAACTTATGGCTGAAGATCGAGAAGCTATTTTAGGTCGCATAATAAAATCGACTTCCCTGCAAGACGCAGTAGTAGCAGACTTAGTCATCGAAGCCGCTGTGGAAAATATGGTCACAAAATCCCAAGTTTTCTCCCAACTCGACATTATTTGCCCAGAGCACACGATACTTTCGAGCAATACATCATCATTACCCATCACTGAGATAGCGGCATTCACCAAACGTCCGGATCGAGTGATTGGCATGCACTTTATGAATCCCGTTCCAGTGATGAAGCTCGTTGAAGTTATTCGTGGCCTAGTCACCAGTGATGAAGTATATAAAACGATTGAAAGTCTCAGCCTTAAAATGGGTAAAACACCCGTGGAAGTTAATGATGCCCCTGGATTTGTCGCTAACCGGATCTTAATCCCTATGCTCAATGAAGCGGTGTATACGCTATCTGAGGGTATTGCCACAGTTGAAGCGATTGATAATGTTATGAAGTTAGGCATGAACCACCCTATGGGTCCGTTAGCATTAGCTGATCTGATTGGTCTGGACACCGTTCTATCAATCATGGAAGTCCTCCATGAAGGATTAGGTGATAAATATCGTCCGTGTCCCTTACTACGTAAGTACGTTAAAGCTGGTTGGTTCGGAAGAAAAACCGGTCGTGGTTTTTATAAATATGAATGAGACTAATCTCGTTAATTCCCAGCGTGGTCCAGAAAACTCTTCCCAAGTAGCCGAAAGGGTTTCAACTGTATTCGATAAGCCATGATAGGAATTTTTTAGACAATAAAATATGCTTCTGATTCTTACGAATAATCAAGCAATCAGTATTGATAATGAAAGGATGAGGAGTACATGGACAAAATAAATTATAAGGATCCCAAGTTTGGCGTAAGAATTTTCCAGTACCAAGCGTAGCAAGGGTTTGAACCCTACTACAATAGAATTTTTGGGACTACAGCCTATTTTCCAAGGATTTTGTGATCTGTTTTAACATCTTTGGTTTCAATATGTTGTCACAATTGAAAAGTTTTGTCCATTCTCTTTGTTTCTCTGTCATTTCTGTTACTGTAAGAGAACAACCAGGCGAGCCCTTAATACCTACTTGATTTAACTGGCAACTTTGCAGTTGATCTAATACGTTTATGGGGGATATTGAATATCCAGCCCTCTTAAGAATGACCTCCATTGTATTTAGTAATAGGTAGGCTAAAATGCAAACAGTGACATGCGCCTTGACACGCTCTGGACGAGTTAAATGAATCGGTCTCAGGGCCAACTGAGACTTCATTTCCCGAAATGCCTCTTCTATTTTGTTCTTTTCTCTATATCTTTGAATGATTTCCGTTTGGGGAATCGTCGTATCATTAGTAATGAAGCAAGTCATACCATCCAAGCGTCTATTTTCCGTTTCTCCAGTCTTATTTATGATCGCTGATAACTCGAAAGAATGGGCTATGCGTATCGAACCATCTTTTTTAGTCACCTTTACCTCGATCGGTGTAACGGTTACCTTCAACAAGGACTTGAGTTTTCGTCTGGAGATTATTTTTTGCACCTCTCGCTCGATCGATTCCTTCTGGCGAGATTTCTTGGCACCCGCCAATTTGGTGTTTTGTTCGTTAATCCATGCTATGGTTTTGGCGATCCGTCTCTCTCGTGTTGCAATGTCTTCAAAAAATCGGGTCACGTCAAAGGAAAAGATGAACCTTCGTTTTCCAATGCTGTCTTCTCGGGTATAAAAGAACTGATGATCGTCGGTGGACACAAATTCATGAAGTGCGAGGATTTGTTCATAATCCTCTTTGGAGACAGGCTCTGGAACAAACTTTTGAAAAAATGGATGACAGGCCATTTCATCCTTATCCATAGCGGACAGATAGGTCAACCCCTGTGCTTCGAGTAATTCAAGATGATCACTAGAGACCATTCCGCGATCAAACACGAGATGACACGTTTTTAAACCGAAACGCGCTTTAAGATCGTTAACAACACTAGGTAAGGTGGTGATGTCCTGAGTATTTCCTTCAAGCACTTTCCAATAAAAGGGCGAACCCTGTGGAGTAACCATAAGAGCGATGACAATTTGCTCTAGGTCGGGTCGATGGTCACGGGAATACCCCAGTTTAGCAATTACGCAATGGCTACCTTCCATATACGTCGATGTAATGTCATAGAAAAATCCATCTCCAACAGTAGGATCAAGACGCTGAAGTTGAGTATAGAGATGAGTTTGTAATGCGTTTTCCTGTTTATTAAGAGAATCCAATTCCCGATAGACAGCGTAATCATCCGGTAAATGGGGAGACTCCAACACGGCGGGTAATACAGTACTCTGCATCCATTCCACAACGTGGATTTTACTGAGTGGTTCAATGCAGCGATTAAGTACCATCGCCTCGATCAATAAACCATCTCGGAAAAAGTGCTGTAACTGAAATGTTTCCCAAAGGGAATGCAACAGAATAATGGGTAAAAACAACCAATGCTTTGTGACTACGATATCGGATGTTTTGGCTAACACTAGGTCAGGATCCTGCTGTGCTTTAAGGATTAATCTCATACGTTCGGCATCGACTTCAGACAAAACGCCGAGGTTTTGGATAAGGCGGTGCTTAGGTTTCCCGTCTTTATCACGATAAGAAGCGACGATTTTATAGTAATTGTAGGTTTTACCCTCTTGTTTAATGCTTACCTTTTTAAGAAACATTGTAGCCCTCCATTCCAAACTGTTAGGACTACAATAATTATACCATACAACACGCTTATTTCATAGAAGTATTGGTATATTTTATCCGTTTATTTAGGACTACAATATCAGAACTAATGCCCTGGAAGCCTTGGTATATAAGGTCTTGGAAAAATATGTCGCCAAACTTAGGAAGGATATTTCACGAATATTGCCTGCTAATATTAGTGATTATTCAGAATTGGATTATGTTGCAACCACAGCCTTTGCCATTCACGCTATTTTTAATCAAAAACAGGTAGTTGCAAGTAGCTGATCTGGAAAAATATCTTGTTTACATTCCTGGAGAACAAATTGATCATAAACTGAAAGCTGGTGATAGGCTCATTCCAGATTCAGTTATGCATTTGGCCATTAGTAACAAAAAACGAGTGAGTGTTAAAAAGGACGCTTCCTTATTTGGTTTTCCGTATATTGGAATTGCTTGTCCTATTTTTAGTAACACAGGAAGTGTGCTCGGTGGCTTAATTATTTGTGAGAATATCCAACATCATGAGGACTTAGCATTAACTTCTAAAAATCTAACACAAATTACAGGGCAAATTGTGGATACCGTAAAATCCTTGGAAAACGTCAATACTACATTACTAACTTCTGGTAAAAAACTGTCAACCCAGTCAACAAGTGCCTTGGAAAAAGTCAAATCAATTGATGAGATATTGCATTTTATTAAAGGAATATCCAATCAGACCAATATAATTGGATTAAATGCATCGATTGAAGCAGCGAGAGTTGGAGAAAGAGGAAGAGGATTCGCAGTTGTTTCTGGCGAAATCCGAAAACTAGCCACAGAAGTTTAAATTCAGTAAATATGATCACGAATACTTTGAATAATATCCGCTCTTCCACTGAAAAAGTAAACTTTACGTAAAAGATGCAAATCATTGAACATTCCATGGCCGCCAAATGGATATTGGGTAAAAGTCAAAGCAGGAAAGCCTGTCGCTGATCGACCTCCTCTCCCACCGTATAATGAAACAATACTCAGTTACGAGAGTCATAGTCACGCCAAATTCCTTGAATGATGCATTCAAGGTGGTTATTAATGACGCCATTTCCTCACTATCCTGCCATACACCGGAATGTGATTGGGTATACTTGAATTGTTCGACCTTGAGGAATTGACTGTTGAGCAATTAGAAAATATGCACGATTTTGACTTGCTGGCTCCAGGTTCATTGGAGATTTTTGCAAATTGGTGCAATGGTTTGACAGTACCGGGACGGATACAAGATTACGATGAGCTAATCTCCAAACACAAATCGGAAATACAGTATCGAATAGAAAGAGATAAGGAGTACCCCTTTAGGGGTGAGGGCATTAAGCTATGGAATCCGTTAGAAAAGGTAAAGGACCGCGACAATGAACCAATAATTCCAATTAACGTTTCAAACAGCCAGCGCAACCGTGCTTATAGAATCGTTGATACTTTTTTAAAGGCGTTTAGGGAGTTAAAGGGCAGTACCTCAGTTGATCGTAGGGATAAAGACAATATCAATATAACGCTATTGGGTACCACCATATCTTTTGACTTATGTGAGTGCAAATCGAAGCGGCGATACCTTGCTGATCAAAAGACAGAGTTTAAGCCGCTATATGAAATGGTTTTTGACGGAAGGCTTCAAATCAATTGGCGAATATACAAAGGAAGACATTATTATGATTCCGAAAATACGCCATCAGATTACTTGTCATACATTGATGTTGTTAATAATCGGTTGGAAAATCAAATTCCAATGATGATTACTGAGTTGTACAAACGATGCTGCGATAATGAAATATCTGCTCATCTTGACCACAAAAAGTGGGTTTTAGAGTATGATCGGGAGAAAGAAGAAAAACAGGCCAAAGAGTTAAGGGAAGAGCAGCAGATACGTGAACAAAAAAGGCAAGCGCATAGAAATTCTCTCATTAATGATATTTCAGTTCATGCAAATAATTGGTTCAAGCACGAACAACTTTCTAGGTATGCTGATGAACGTGCGCCACGAAAGCGCATTCAAGAGACAGGAACTGTCACTTGAATTTGCGCTGTGCTGTATAAGAGATGAAGGAAGGCCCTTCGGAGCCGCCATACAGGTGGAGGCTTCAAACCACCTTAAGCTGCTGTGGACAAAAGCCATGGTAGTGAGCGTTAAGGAAAAGGCGAGGCAAGACCTCGTCAGGTAAGTGCTATGGAGACGAATGCAAATAAAGCGCTGATAAAGTGTCGAAAGCGTAGGAACGTCATCAAAACCAGGGGGGAGTCATTAACCTGGGATAAGTCTGGAGGACACCTGTTTACTGTCCAGACGGTGGCCGGCATGAAGGCGACGTGAACTTAGCATAGGCTCTTATGGGGAACGTGGGAACCTACGACTTCGATGCTAAGGGAGAAATCCAAGTGGGAGATCCACAAGGGTGAGAGTACCGATGCGAAGTATAGGGGCGGAACAGTTGGTATGCTTCCCAGACCACATTTTTGGAGATTTCAAACGACTTTGTCTTGTTCATACAGTTCCTCCCATGTTTGGTTGACTGATTTTCAAAACTGGATAACACAGCCCCTTCGCTCCACTCTCATTACAAGAGCTTCCTCACTACTACAAGGGTCAAAGCGAAGCAGGGAGCAGCTGGAGTTGATCACCAGTCCATCGAAGAATTCGAGAAAAATTTAAAGGATAATCTGTACAAGATATGGAATAGGATGTCCTCCGGGAGTTACTTTCCACCTCCGGTGAAAGCAGTAGAAATACCGAAGAAAAATGGAGGTCAAAGAATACTTGGAGCCGTATTTTCATGCAGACTCCTACGACGCATCCCATCTGTCTGGACGAAAGAAGAATTGGACGCACTGATAGGCGCCATTGACCGTGGAAATCCAAAGGGGAAACGGGACTATGCCATTATTCTTCTCGCTTGCGTGTTAGGTCTTAGGGTTAATGACATCAAAAACCTTACTTTTGGTTGTTTCCACTGGGAAGAAAATAAACTGATATTCGCCCAGTCAAAAACAAGGGAAACAGTCAACCTACCAATTCCTTCTGAAGTGGGATGGGCTGTCATCGATTATCTGAAATATGGCAGGCCAAAAATAGATTCACCGGTTGTATTTGTGAGGCATATGGCCCCATTTCTACCTTTTTCAGAAAGTGATCATCTGCATCAGTTAATCCGTGCTTATATGCGGATTGCCCATCTGCCGACCTTGAAAAAGCACCGGGGCATGCATTCGCTCCGCCATACGGCGGCTTCAAGAATGCTTGAGCATGACACCCCTCTTGCTGTTATATCAGATATACTGGGTCATGCAAACACGGACTCCACGGCTGTTTATTTGAAAGTGGATGTCAATAAGCTGAAGGAATGCTGTTTAGGTACTCCGGAGGTGGATGTGTATGAGTAATTACCTTTTTAAAGGACCATTTGCAGAGCATATTGAAAACCATGTCTCTCTGAAGAAAGCAATCGGCTACAAATATGAGGCAGAAGCAAGGCATCTATTGCGTTTTTCTTCCTTTACTGAACAAAAATATCCCGAAGCAACAATGCTTACAAAGGAAATAGTGTTAGATTGGTGCTCAAAAAAAAGTTATGAGGCACAAGCCAATCAGTGTACGAGGGCTTCGATCCTGCGGCAACTTGCCATATATATGGACGGTATAGAGATTGGCGCATGCGTCCTACCGAAAGGCTATTACCCCACGGAAGAACAATATGTGCCTCATATCTATACGGAAAATGAACTGCAGCGTTTCTTCCATGAAACAGATCAATGCCACTATGTCAGTGAATGTCCATATCGCCACCTCATCATGCCAGTATTCTTTCGTATGGTTTATTCCTGTGGCCTTCGTTCCTCAGAAGCAAGACTCCTGAAAGTATCAGATGTGAATCTTGAAACAGGCATACTGTCCATTCATCATTCAAAGAAAGATAACAGCCGCTTAGTTCCGATGTCAGACGAACTTACAGAACGATGCCGGAATTATTCTGCGAATGTGCATATGTTCTTAAAAGAAACTGATTGGTTCTTCCCAGGATTAAATGGAAAACCAATGACTTTAGGGAACGTTTACCACAATTTCAGGCGTTTTTTATGGAAAGTTGGCATTTCTCACGGCGGGAGGGGAAAAGGACCGAGAGTCCAAGATTTTCGACATGCATACGCGTGTCACTGCCTAAAAAAATGGGTTATACAAGGAAAAGACCTTGCAGCATATCTTCCAGTACTGAAAACATATATGGGGCATGATTCCTTTGAGGAAACAGCGTATTACCTTAGGCTGACTGCTGATGTTTTTCCGGACATATCTATCAAGTTGGAAGGATGTTATCCGGACATCATTCCAAGACTGGAAGGTAGTGCCGATGAAACCGACTGATTTTGCTACCTACCTTACGGAATTCCTGTCCATGTATCTGCCAGGGCAGAAAAATGCAAGCAGAAATACAATAGCGTCCTACCGTGATACCTTTAAATTGTTAATTCGTTATTGTCAGGAACAGAGGGACATCCCTGTCGAAAAGCTGAAGATGAGCATGCTGACAAATGGGCTGATTACCGACTTTTTGGAATGGATTGAAAAAGGTCGCAAGTGCAGCATTGCAACTCGGAATCAGAGGCTTGCAGCCATACATTCCTTTTACCGGTATGCACAGTACGAAGAACCGTCAGGAATACTTCATTTCCAAAAGGTAATTGCCATACCAATTAAGAAGACATCCAAACCATCGATACCACATCTGACGCCTGAGGCAATGAAACTTTTATTATCACAGCCTGGCAAGATGACATTAAAGGGCAGACGAGATCTAACACTGTTAAGCGTCCTTTACGATTCCGGATGCAGGGTGCAGGAATTAGCCGACCTCAAAGTGCGTGATGTTGTACTCAATAATCCAGCAGTACTTATCCTTACAGGAAAAGGTAATAAGGTGCGAAGGGTTCCATTGATGAAAAACACTATGACTTTGTTGGAGCATTATATTCAGGAGAATTCCCTTGAACAAGAAATTACTGAAAGAATCCTTACTGATTTAAAAGAACAGGATTATGCCGAGTACACTGTTGGTCTATATCGGCAATGTTACAATGGCCTTCAAAAGTATTTGGAGGAAGAAAGAATTGAATACTATTCTGCCGATATTGGCCTTGATTATATCAGGCGTAAATTTGGCATCAGCATTGAAGGACTGTATGGAAAACATCCCTCCAATGTCCGTTCCACAATTAGAGCACTTCAAGTTTTGTGGGATTACTCGGAATACGGAACCATGGTCATCAAAGTTAGGCCAGGTAGAAAACCATTTGAATGTCCTAGCGGTTTTAAAGAAGGTTATGAATCTTTTCAGAAAATCTGCAGGAATAGAAACTATACCCCTATGGGCAAGAATTCGATTTTTAGTATTCTTAAGAAATTCATTATTTTTATGGATGATTCCGGAGCTGCTTCTGCTGATGAAATGACAGCTGAGCTTATTATACAATTTCTTATTTCCTATAGTGCTAACAGCACTCGTTATATTGCAACCATCGTATCCATCCTGAGAAATTACATAGCCGTTCTTCGTGAGGAAGGATATCTGGACAAAGATTTGGCGGTCTGTCTTCCTAAAATCAGAATCATGCGCAACGGTTTTATTCCTTCCGTATGGAAGCAGGAAGATGTTCATAAATTACAGGTTGCATAGACAGGGATAATCCCGAGGGGAAACGTGATTATGCCATTCTCCTTATGGTTACACGCCTAGGACTTCGAGTGGGTGATATGCGTGGGTTGAAGCTCTCTAATATCAACTGGAACAGAAAAATAATTTCTATTATTATGCAGAAAACAAAGCAACCATTGGAACTGCCACTTCTTGATGATGTGGGCTGGGCGGTGATTGATTATCTGAAAAATGGCCGTCCAAAGACTATTTCCGATTGTGTATTCATTCGCCATAAAGCACCCTATGAAGGCTTTGCTGACCACAACTGCCTCAGCAGAATGGTTGCAAGAAGGATGCATAAGGCAGGAATTGATATGAAAGGACAGAAACATGGTCTTCATTCCTTACGTAGCACCCTGGCAAGGGTAATGCTGGAGAATGGTGCTCCCCTCCCAGTAATCTCGGAAGCGCTCGGGCATCAGAATATCCAAACAACGAGCATTTATCTGAAAATTGATATAGAAGGACTTAGGAACTGTATCATAGATCCGGAGGATTTGTTCCATGAATAAATACCAGTGGAAAAGCCCTTTGGGCGAGAAAATGCAGGAATTTCTTACAATAAAAAGGATGACAGGATTCAAATACGAACGCGAAGGCAGGTTATTGGAAAAGTTCGACGAATACTGTTTTGCCAACAGTTATGACAGTAAAACAAAAGAGCTCCTGACAGGCTATCTAGAAGCGCATAAAAAGAATAACTGGGGGGTTGCACTTGGAGAAGCACCTCTATTCTTTAATCAACGCCATCAGCCGTTAAGCAGATGGGGGATATCCTATATCCTTGATAAATACGTTTGCTCTGCACAAAAAGATAACCATTTCTCAATAGATTTTCCTATAACGCCCCACGTGCTCCGGCACGCCAAAGCTATGGGAATGCTCAAAGCCGGGATTCACCTCATTTATATCCGGGATTTCCTGGGGCATTCAAATGTAGTCACTACTGAGGTGTACGCTAGGTCAGACACTGAAATGAAACGAAAAGCATTGGAGCAATCCTACAAGGAACTATATACAGAGGAAATGCCAAAATGGGAAGATGATAAAAATCTGATGGAATGGTTACATAATCTGTGTAAATAGTACCATATAATATGGGGAGTGTTTTGGCAAAGAATCCTTTAAAACGGTTACTTATTGCACCAACTCCCCATATTCGGCATAGCAAAAGCATGCATTTGCTTCAATCAGGAGTTAACTTAATATATATCCGGGATTTCCTTGGTCATAGTGATTGTTCAACAACAGAAATATATGCCCGGGCAGACAGCGAGATGAAACGCAAAGCTATTGAAAATGCATATCCGGATTTAGTGCCTGACGGACTGCCAAACTGGGAAGAAGACGGTAACTTAATGAGATGGTTAAATTCACTTTGTGAGTAAAAGATTATGGGGAGTGTTTTCACATAAATTAAGCTGATTTAGAAGATTATTGTGTTATACTCCCCATAATCTGAGGCTCTACATAATGGCGCAATGCATGGGGTCCATGCTTTTTCCCGTCCTGAATCTCGATTCCAGCCCTTCGCAAATGATGCGTGACAATACTATGGAGGGTTGGCGCTTCCAATTTCTCAATAGGCGGGACAAGACGCAAAAATAGGGCGTTTTTCTGAATATCTGGTCTTGCAAACTTTATGTAATCGATGATTGCAGTACCGACATCTTCAAGCAAAGGCAGTACAATCGGTTCATCTGTTTTCTCCTGCACAAGTTCGATGGTATTTGTTTCCCATTTCAGGTTCTGAAAACTCAAGTCACAGATATCTTGTGCACGCAATCCCAGTCTTGCCGCCAGAAGGATTATGGCATAATCTCGCTTACCTTTTGGATTTCCTCTGTCAACGGATGCCAGCAACTTTTCCACATCTGCTTTCGGATAGGCCGACGGGACTTTCGAACGACTACGATACCCGTCCCGGGGAACTATATATCCCGAGTTTGGCGACATATTTTTCCAAACCCTTATATATCAATGCTTCCAGGGTACCCGCCCTAATATTGTAGTCCTAAATAAGCGGATAAAATATACCAATAATCCTATTAATTAAGCGTGTTTCATGGTATACTTTGTGTAGTCCCAACATCTTAGAATTGGAGGGCTACAATGTTTCTCAAAAAAGTTACCATTAAACAAGAAGGAAAAACCTACAATTACTATAAAATCGTCGCTTCTTATAGAGATAAAGACGGGAAACCTAAGCACCGCCTCATCCAGAACCTTGGTGTCTTGTCTGAAGATGATGCAGAACGAATGAGGTTAATCCTTAAAGCACAACAGGATTCAGAACTCGTTTTAGCCAAACGTTCCGATATTGTAGTCACAAAGCATTGGCTGTTTCTACCCATCATTCTGTTACATTCCCTCTGGGAAACATTTCAGTTACAGAAGTTTTTCCAAGATGGCTTATTGGTAGAGGCTATGGTACTTAATCGCTGTATTGAACCGCTCAGTAAAATTCACGTTGTGGAATGGATGAAGAGTACTGTGTTACCATCAGTGTTTGGAGCTCCCAGCTTACCGGATGATTACGCCGTATACCGGGAATTGGATTCCCTTAACAAACAGGAAAACGCTTTACAAACCCATCTCTATACTCAGCTTCAACGTCTTGATCCTACTGTTGGAGAAGGATTTTTCTATGACATAACTTCTACTTATATGGAAGGCAGTCAATGCGTGATTGCTAAACTGGGGTATTCCCGTGACCATCGACCAGATTTGGAGCAAATCGTCATTGCTCTTATGGTTACCCCACAGGGTTCACCGTTTTACTGGAAGGTACTTGAAGGAAATACTCAGGACATCACCACCTTACCCAGTGTCGTTAACGATCTTAAACAGCGATTCGGTTTAAAAACGTGTCATCTTGTTTTTGATCGTGGGATGGTATCAAATGATCACCTGGATTTACTTGAAACACAGGGACTTACCTATCTGTCTGCTATGGATAAGGATGAAATGGCCTGCCATCCGTTATTCCAAGAGTTTGTTCCGGAGCCTGCATCAAAAGAGGATTACGAACAGATCCTAGCTCTTCATGAATTCGTACCAACCGACGATAATCAGTTCTTTTATACCCGAGAAGGACGGATTGGAAAACGACGATTCATCTTCTCATTTGACGTTACCCGTTTTTTTGAAGATATTGCTACACGAGAAAGACGAATTACTATAACCATGACTTGGATTGCCGAACAAAACGTAAAATTGGCTGTAGCTAAGAAATCCCGTCAAAAGGAAACCGTCGAACGAGAGGTTCAAAAAATAATCTCCCAACGAAAACTCAAGTCATTGGTGAAGGTCACTGTTACGCCCATCGAGGTAAAAGTACCTAAAAAAGACGGCTCGGTGCGTCTAGCCCATTCTTTCCAGTTATCTGCGATAATTGATAAGACTGGGGAAACGAAAATGAGACGATTGGATGGTATGACTTGCTTCATTACTAATGATGTGACGATTCCACAAACTGAAATTATTCAGAGATACCGGGAAAAGAATAAAATTGAAGAGGCATTTCGGGAAATGAATAAAATTGAAGAGGCATTTCGGGAAATGAAGTCTCAATTAGCCTTGAGACCGATTCACTTGACTCGTCCCGAGGGAGTCAAGTCCCATGTCACAGTTTGCATATTGGCCTACTTATTGATAAATACGATGGAAGTCATGCTTAAAAGGACTGGTAATTCAATATCCCCAATAGACGTTTTGAAACAAGTGAAAAGCTGCCAGTTAAATCAAGTAGGCATCAAAGGCTCATCTGGCTATTCATTCACAGTAACAGAAATGACGGAGGAACAGATAAAATGGACAAAACTCTTCAACTGTGAACATCTATTGAAACCTAAGGTATTAAAACAGATAACAAAATCCTTGGAAAATACGTTGTAGTGACAAAAATACTATCAATGTATGCCTTCAAAGCCTTGCTACGTAAGGTGCTGGAAAATTCTTACGCCAAACTTGGGTTATATGAGAAATCCTTTGATACAATATTTTTCTGATAAAGGTAACGAAAGAACGTTCTCAGTGCGCAGAGGGTGCAGTGGATAACGGCGGGTGAATAATTCAAAAAAGTGTTAGAAAATCCTAACACCAAAGCATTATCCATCTCCGTAATATCTCTTAAATTATTATGGTTCAAGTAATCTGAAAATCGATCCAAGTATATAGCATAGGATTGTAGAGTGTCGTTCGAAATACCCTCATGCCGTTTAAAATCGATGTAGCCTTGAAAAACATCCTGAAACTGCGGATGGTATGTATGTATTTTGCGCTTAGCTTTTGACAATACGATCTCATGGAGTTGGTAATCCGTAAGAAGATTCACTGCCCTTACATGAATAGCCTTTCTGGTAGGTAGTTTCTTGAAAACTGCGATACCATATGCTTGCTGTAAAAAATCCAAACCTGTTTTGGCATCTAGGATTACTTCTTCTTTCTGCACCATGTAACTCTTTAGCTGGTTCCATGTTGGAATAAACACATTGAGTCGTTGATCTGAATACTGGGCTTTCTTAAGTTCCGATGTTACTTTCGAAATCAGCTCTGAGATCCCTAAATGTTGATTATGCATAATTACCTCCAATCGTTTTATAGACATAAAATGCCCAATATTTGATTGGATGATAATGGAAAGTAAATCATCTGATATCCTGCCTATTATGCGGTAATTTTGAATCAACTTTCCATTACGAGTAGCTTTCCATTACCTTTCGATTCTGGGGAATATGGCTTCGCGAACAATAAACGAATGCCCAGTTTAGAGCAGGTTCGCCCCATCCACTTAGTGCGGTACAGTTTTCCATTGTCGAAATAGGCTGCCTCCGGAAGTGCATTTTGTTGGATAGACTTTCTAAAGCAGTCTTCCACAATAGCCTGATCAAGCGTTGGATAAAACTCCCCATGCAGGACATAACGTGTTGCATCGTCAATAAACAAAACGAAATACACTTGTTTGAGGGTGCCGTTCGGGCCGATCGGAAGAAAAGGACCATATTTTATGTCGGATTGCCATAATTGATTGCGGTGTCGTTTCTGGAACCTTCGAGCCGCAGCTCCGTCATTCGTATACATCCGCATAGTCCGAGAGCTATAACCCCAGTGAACCCTTCTTTTCGATACTGCGTCAAATACCGACGCAGTGTACGCTCGGACAAACCTGATTGCTCACAAAGGACAACTTTAAGTTGACGGGCTTTGGCTGGGTCCAACCCGTCTGCTAGTAACGGTGACAAAAGTTGTACCCTCCGAGCAGCAATCTCTTCCGCTTTCTTCTGATCTTTCATGGCTAATGCCTCCATTTCGTAGGATTAGCATGATTCTATCTCAGATGAAGTCGGACATGAATGCAGAACGGGTCTGTACCCAGCCACGGTTCTATAAGAACATCCGAATCCATCCTTATACTTATCTTGCAACCTGTCAAACACTCGCTGGGCAGTGTGTCGCTGCTTACGTTTTGCTTTTTTGTCTTCGGTCAGCCAACTATCAATATCTGGTTTGTATTGATCAAGCCAGTATCAGTTGCTTGTTTTCAAAAGAGGATTTACAGTCCAGCAACGTTTTTGTAAGAAAAGGATTCCTGTGGGATATGGATAAACATTCCTTGTCTAATCCGTTAATTATATAGTCCATAATTACTTATGATTAAAAATGGGGTATGTGTCCACAATAATATGGGCAATACCCCTTGGTTGTACAAAATATAATTTTTTGAGCCAATTCGAACGAGCAAAATCACAGGCGCGTCGGGTCGCGTCGTAATCTCTAGACTTTAATTGGGAATCTAAAAGGAAGGGGAACTGTAGATCATTATTGTTATGCTCCTAATTTTCCATCAATCTCAATGTTAATAGTAGCTTTCATCCCCATTGATTCCATTACCGTTTCGATTTTCTCTGTAGTAGCTCCGTAGTATTCGTGTCTTTCGTCTCTAGACACTTGAGACTCACTAACTCCTAGCTTATTAGCTAATTCAGCTTGTGTCATCCCTAAATATATTCTATATGCAATAAGGGTTTTCCCGATATCAGTGAATTTATATATCGGATTAAATGAACCACGTTTTATTTTTTCGTAATACTCTACTTCTGCTTTTAATTGTTCATGAAATGAGAATAGAGGTTGTATCGCCAATTTAATTTGTTCGGAATTTAACCCCATTTCTTCAAAACGTTTTTTTTCACTTATAATAAATTCTAGATCTTGTTTTAATTTTTCAACAGCTCTTTGATATGCTGGTTCATTTTTAATCATACTTTTCCACTCCTTATTTAATTATTTGAATAATACCTTTTGGTAAGAATGTGTCACGGGTTTTTCTAAATGCTGCTGAAAACATCTGTTCATTTCCGTTTTCATCAAAAATTCCACAACATTGGCCTACATGGGGATATAATTCCACTTTATAACGGTGCCACATAGGTAATTGCGGTTTCGCAGAATTACGATCATAAATTCTACTGCCCCAGTCCCAAGTCCACACCTTATAGGGGTCTATTTTGTTTAATTCTCTTACTATATCTGGGAGTGTATGAGGATTAGCAACAAAGTAACCATCAATGTCACTAGGACTTGCCTTATCTTCGACAAAGGAACCATCAATAAAGATTTCATTGATTCCTACCGTATATAGTTGACTTACTAGAATACCTAAATTATTGACTAACATTAAACGTTTCTGATGATTCCATGGAGAACCATCTTCAGGTCCACGTACTAATAACGAATCTTTTAATTGTTCTATAGTCATTGGGTAATCTTGAGGCGATAGGAATCCATCATCATTGAATTGTAGTGACATTTTATTACTCTCCCCATAGACAACGTAGGCTATACATATAACTTAACAAATATATTAACTTGATATATTTGTTAAGTTAATTATATGCAATAACCCTCTTTTTGTCAACGGACAGTTAATGAAATGGGATTTATAAAAACAAATGCTAAGTTCATAAAACCAATTTTTTGTCGTAGCTTTTGCTGAAAAATAGAGTGAGGTGAGACTACTATTTAAAATAATTGTGAGTATTGAGAAAATGAAGCCAATCATTTACAATCCAGCAGCCTTTCTGTAAGTGCCTTTTTCTTTCCAATTGGCCAAGATTAGCCTTACATCATCGAAACCTGCTTCAGTCATGATATCCCTAAACTTTGTTGGAAGAATACAAATTGTACTTGGAAAGGTATCGCGTCTACCCCAGCACTCCAAGCTAAGTTCCTCGCAATTATTAGAGAATCGTGATTTGTAGCGTGTGTAGTATTCTAAAGCAGTTGTTTATCCTCGCGTAGAGAAACAGTGGTTTAGAGGGGTGCGAATCTTCAGTTAGAATTTAAATTATATCAAAGACCATAACACCGTACAGAATTTAACCAACTATCGCTTAAGTATAGGCTGAGTATTGCTTAGGGGCGTCGTTGACAATCCTTGCGCAATGTCATATGATCTACATATTAAATTCAAGGTTATGAAAAGGGGATTAAAATAGTGAAGTCTAGGCTACCTGAAATTAACCTTGATGAATTGCTTAAAATTCCTCTTCTTAAGGTCTTAAGCGAACAACATTCACTCACACTGAATCAATCTGCCCACGAACGTTCATTCCGCAAAAAAGAATGTATTTTTACCCCGGAAAAGCAAGAAGATTTTATTTTAATTGTCATTAAGGGCAAAGTTAGAATTTATCTCGATTATCCTGACGGTAAGGAGTTCACGATTGCCTTCTTAGAACCCGGGGATGTCTATAGTAGCCATTCGGGCACTTTTGCTGAAGCAATGGAAGAAACGATCGTCTGGACTATTGACATTAAAGCCTTTCGCAGCTTTATGCTTCAAGATCCGGTTGTCTTAATCAGCATGATCAAAGTCTTAGGAGAAAGCTTGGCAAACACCCTAGGAATTATTGAAAACCTCGTTTTTCGCGATGTGGGTGAACGTTTAGCGAGTTTTTTGTTACAAGCTGCTAGGGAAAAAGGCCAGACTTCTGAACACGGTACCCTCGTAAACTTAGGGTTAACAGTTGAAGAAATAGCTTCAGCAGTGGGAACATCCCGTCAAACGGCCTCTACCTTTCTCAACCGCTGGCAGAAAGCAGAAATCCTAATTCTTAGCCGTAAATCTATTATCATAAGGGATATTCAATCCTTACAAAATTGTATGGAAGAAAACTAAAAGAATTGTAAAAGAAATAAGAAAACCATCAGAATCCTGACGGCTTTCTTATTTCTTTTATTTTATAATTTGTATAGTGGAACTGTTAAAAGTCCAATTACAAAAGCAATCGCTCAATTTAAGACCAGCTAATAAAAGTCAAGAGTTTGAAGAGCTCTAGGTGAAGGATAGCTCCTAATTGAACATTACCAAGGAGAGGAGATCGCGGCGGAATGACTATTAAAGTTGAATTAGGAACGCCACTACTAGCACGCAATGAGCAGGCGGCGCAAGAAATCCGTACGTTATGCCAAGCAAACAATATTTATTTATTAAATATTATGAGTTCCCCAGGGGCGGGAAAAACGACACTTTTGGAGGCATCTTTAAAATGGTTTAAACTACAGCTAAGAGTTGCTGTTATCGAGGGTGATATTGCGACAACCCGTGATGCAGATCGGATTTCGGCGCAGGGGATTCCTGCGGTTCAGCTTAATACGAATGGTGCCTGCCATCTGGATGCCCGGATGATTTACCAAGCCCTGGATAGTCTGGACCTTGCAAACCTAGACTTGATTATTGTGGAAAACGTGGGTAATTTGGTCTGCCCAGCTGAGTTTGACCTTGGGGAAGATTTGCGCGTCGTGGTCTTAAGTACCACGGAAGGTAATGATAAAATTCTTAAATATCCTTTGATGTTTCAGGAAGCAGGAATGTTGGTTTTGAACAAGATGGATCTTCTTCCTTATACCGATTTTAGCGTTCAAGAATTAGAGCATGATGTTAAGGGTCTTAATCACGGTCTGGAGATTTTTTACGTTTCGGCATCCAAAGATCGGGGCGTTGAGGATTGGACCCGGCGTATAGTAGAGCGTGTCGTACTAAGGGAGCGTCATTAAGCAGACATAAACAAATTCGTCCGGTGGTAAAATCAGAACATACATTAAGGGTTAGCGAAAGGAAGGAGGGTTAACGGGTGAGCTTAGGTAATTTTGTGAATAGTTACACAATCACAAGCTTAACAGTGATAGGTGTACTGATACTATTGGTGGGTAAGGTTTATGCAGCCTCACGCCTTCATCGGATTAGGGAATTTATTATTCTATCCGCAGTGGCAGAAATGGGTCTTGTATTTGTGGGTCTTGGTTTAGGAGACAGTAATGGAATAGTAGGGGCAGGTTTTCATTTCCTGTATCAATTGATTGTCAGGTTTTTAATGTATTTGGCGGCAATGCAGTTGATTAGGTTAGGGAATTCACCCAACACTAAGGATTTAACAGGTTTGGGTAGTAAGCAGTTCTTTGTGGCTACTATTTTTGGTTTCAGTTTGTTTTCGGCCATGGGGATCTCGCCATTTAAAGGCTCCATGAGTAAACTTTTGATTATTTATTCCGCAGTGAGCACTGAGCATTACCTTCTAGCTGTTCTAGTTGTATTGGCAAGTTTAATAGAAGCAGGATGCTTCTTAAAGATTTTTCACATGCTTTGCCTGGGTGAGAGTTCAGAGCAACAACAAACATCACGCCCAACCAAGCTGCTGTTATTGGGAACCGGTCTGCTAACTGTGTTGCTTACTTTATTTCAAGAGCCAATCATGCACTTGATGGCTAACAACGTACTAAGTTTAATTTATGATATTAACTTTGAAACCCTGGCTAAACTGGAATCACACTGGTCGTGGTTGGTTTTGATCCCCTATTTAGGTGGTTTTATTGTCTATATCCTTGGTAAGACTTCTGCTTCATTAAGAAATATAGTGGCTGTAGTTATTTCCGTAGTAAGTGTTGTGCTGGTGTGGCAAACGAATGACCTTGATGGGCTATCTAGGCTTTTTGCCCTACTCATGACTTTTGTATGTTTATTAGTAACCCTTTATTCAACGGCGTACTTTAAAAATAAGCGCTTTTCGGACAGATATTTCTTCTTCCTGATGATTATGCAGGCTAGTCTAATTGGTATAACAACCACTAACCACTTGGGTAACTTTTATGCGTTCTGGGAATTAATGACCTGCTCCTCCTACTTTTTAGTTATTCATGAGCAAACCAAAGAAGCCTTGGAGGCCGGCTATAAATACTTTATGATGTGTACCGCTGGAGCCTATGCATTGCTGATTGCGGCTTTTGCCCTGCAGATTCAGGTGGGTAGCATTAGCTTAAATGTAATTGCCAAAAATGCTGATAAGTTACCTCCAACCTTAGTATTAGCTTTGGCGTTAGGCTTCTTACTAGGTTTTGGCATCAAAATAGGCTTAGTACCGGTGCATAGCTGGTTGCCGGCGGCTCACCCGGTAGCTCCTTCCTCCATCTCGGCTCCCATGTCCGGGATACTGACTAAGATAGGCATTTACGGGGTTTTAAAGCTGATCTTTATGGTGTTTGGAGTGGCATTACTCTCCAAAACTGACCTAGTGGGAGACTTCAAATTTGGTTCCTTAATGGCTTTCTTGGGCGCTGCAACTTTGTTGTATGGTGACTTAAAAGCCATACAACAGACAGACGTAAAAAAAATGCTAGCCTATTCTACCATGGCTCAAGTTGGGGAAATTGTAATTGCCTTGGGGAGTGCCAATTACTTGAGTCTGGTGGGTGGTTTGAGTCACGTTTTAAATCATGCCGTCATGAAAAACTTACTATTTTTAGCCATTGGTTCGATGATATTCCGGGTGAAGAGCCAGGAAATCAGCAAACTAAAAGGGATCGGCAAGCAGATGCCCGTAACCTCCTTGTGTTTTAGCATCGGGATCCTGGGCATTATGGGGTTACCGCCTTTTGCCGGTTTTGTGAGCAAATTCATGATGCTGTATGGTTTGATTGAAACCGGGCAGTGGCTATACGCCGGTGTGATTCTTTTAGGTGGCTTTATCGGATGCTTTTATTATTTGCGCTTGATCAAAACCATGTATTTTGAAGACTATGATGGCCCAGCCGTTTCCGAAAGTCCGAAGGCCATGTTGCTTCCCTCGGCAGGTTTAGCTGTCCTGGTAGTTTTTAATGGTTTATTCCCGCAATATGCCTTAAGCCTAATTAAACCTGCAGCTGATACCGTGGCTTGGGCTAGCCATATGCCGACAACTTCCATACCCAACCTAACGATAACCTGGCCTTTAGCGGTGGTAATCCCGATGGTCGGTGGAGCATTAGCTTATTTGGCGGGGAGATACAGTCCGAAATGGGGCGGTTGGTTTGGAGTAGCAACTTTGGTAACTACAACTATCAGCTTACTGGTTTCTAATGGCAATGCCTCAGTATTGTCGGTAAGCTTTGCCTTATTAATTGCTTTTGTTGGTGTGTTAAACCTTCTCTATTCAGTGGGGTATATGGACCACAGCCATGCCCAAAACCGGTTTTACTTCTTTTTCCTGACCATGATTGGTGGATTGATCGGGGTTGCCTTAAGTAAAGACTTATTCAGCTTTTTTGGTTTCTGGGAAATCATGAGCAGCTGGGCCTTATATTTTACCATTGTGCATGAAGAAACCAGGGAGGCCCTCCGGGAAGGATTTAAATATTTCATTTTTAACTATGCAGGAGCAACCCTGATGTTCTTTGGAGTTCTAATCCTTAGTGTTGCCACAGGAACCTTCGAGTTTAGTTTACTGGGGGAGCGGGCGGCCACTATGTCACCGGCTCAGTTGACCGTGGCCCTTCTGTTGATCACTGCTGGCTTTCTCATGAAAGCAGCCATGCTGCCTTTTCGCATCGATTACCAGATGCACCCACCCGCAGCGCCTACTCCGGTGAGTGGATATATCTCCTCAGTTCTTTTAAAGAGTGCCCCCTTTGGGATTATGAAACTGCTTTATGCCACGATTGGTGTATCCTTAATCGCTAAATTGAGCGGCATGCTGGGGATTGAAATAAGGGAAGCCATGGCTTGGGTTGGTGGATTAACGATACTTTGGGCCGTAGCCATGGCCTTGCTCCAAAGTGATATGAAGAAGCTTCTGATTTACCACACCGTGAGCCAGATGGGTTACATTGTTTTAGGTGTTAGTTTAGGAACGGCTTTAGGCGTCGCCGGAGGGCTTTTGCACATGGTCAATCACATGTTCTTTAAAAACCTCCTGTTCCTGGGTGCAGGGGCCATCATTTACCGTACCGGGTTCAAGAGTTTAGATGAGGTTGGGGGACTGGCTAAGAAAATGCCCGTCACTACTCTGGTTTTTGCTATCGGTGCTTTCTCCATTGCCGGAATCCCTCCCTTTAGTGGTTTTGTCTCCAAATGGTTGATTTACCAGGCTGCCATGGAGCAGGGAGAAACTAGTCTGGCACTCATCTCTTTAATCGCCAGTGTTTTAACCATGGCATCTTTTGTAAAATTCTTGCACTCGGCCTTTTTCGGGCAGTTACCTGAGAAGTTGAGCCAGGTTCGGGAAGTTCCCGCTACTATGTTAGCGCCGATGGTTGTTTTAGCCGGCTTATGTATATTATTTGGGGCAGTACCCGGTTTGCCCTTAAGCTTTATTGCCAAAATTCAAAGGGAGATTGGACAACCGGCAATCGATCCCAATCTATTTAACCTGTATTCAGCTAATGGATTGTGGTCTTTGGGTATCTTGGTAATCCTCTTAGTGGTAGGAGGGTTAATCAGTATGGCGGTTTATTCAGCTTATAGCCGGAAGGTCAGATACACTGAAGTTTATACGTGCGGGAATGTTGATTTAAAACCAGAAGAGTTGCAAGTTTCTTCCCATCACCTCTATGAAACACCTAAACAATTGATAAAAAGCGAGTTAGTCGGTTTGAAACGCTTATTTGGCCAGGATAGGGGGCAGGGGGATGCTTAAAGATACGTTAATACTCATTTTTAATACGGTAGTCTTTCCAGGCGGGCTCTTTGCCCTGATCATAGGGCTGGTGCTATTGGGGATTGATCGCAAGGTAGCAGCCCGGCTGCAGCGCCGGGTAGGCCCCCCGCTATATCAACCTTTTATTGATATGGTGAAGCTTTGCTATAAAGAATTGATGATCCCAAGAACTGCCCACAAAACAGCTTTTCAGCTGGCTCCTATCTTGGGATTCGTGGGAATGTTCGCAACCGCCGTGTTAATACCCATTCCGGGGGTGTATAACGGGTTGAGTCAGGTGAACAATCTATTGATTCTGCTCTATTTGTTGGCCATTCCAGCATTGGCCTTGATGCTTGCTGGCTCAGCATCTTCTTCCCCCTTTGGAGCAATCGGATTTTCGCGGGAAATGATGATGATGATGGCTTATGAAATTCCACTAGTTATCGTATTTCTAACTCTGGCCTTAAAAGTAGGTGTATTGCAAGGAATTACAGTCAGCTTTTCACTGAGTGAAATAGTCAATTATCAGTTGGGCAATGGTTCCCTAATCGGTGATTTGACCCTATTGCCCGCGGTAATGGCACTCTTATGCTATATACCTGGAACCATCGGGGTGGTACCATTTGATATTCCAGAAGCCGAAACGGAAATAGTTGAAGGACCTATTCTTGAGTATTCGGGGATTGGACTGGCCTTTTTCAAAGCTATGAACGCAATGAAGCTATATATTGTTTTAGCTATTGCTGTAGCATTGTTTTTTCCCGCAATACTGCCCTTTGGCAAGTTTGGCAACCTGTTGTGGTTTGTATTTAAAATCTGTTTACTCATGATTTTTGCTATTACTTTGGTACGAACATCTACAGGCAGGTTACGGATTGATCAAGCTTTTAAGTTTTACCTGTTTTTTCCTACTGGGCTTGCTGCTATCAGTTTAATATTGACGCTTACAGGTCGGGCTTAGGCACAATTTCTGGAGGGAGGAGGCGACTAGGGTGTATAAGTCAATTTTACAAAAGATCGTCCAAAAATCGCCGTGGCTTTATCGAATCAATGCCGGTTCCTGTAATGGTTGCGATGTGGAATTACTCACAACAGCTTGCATTCCCCGTTACGACTTAGAAAGACTGGGATGTAAGTATTGTGGTAGCCCAAAGCATGCCGATATCGTGTTAATTACCGGTCCCTTAACGGCTCGGATTAAAGAAAAAGTTTTACGGGTTTATGACGAGATTCCCAATCCCAAAGTTGTGGTGGCAATAGGGATTTGCCCTATATCGGGCGGGGTTTTCCGCGATAGCTATGCTGTAGAAGGGCCTTTGGATCAATATATACCCGTAGATGTAAATGTACCTGGTTGTCCACCCCGGCCCCAGGCCATAATTGATGGTATTCTAGAGGCCGTGGAAATCTGGAAACAGCGCGTGTAGGGGAGGATTTCATGTCGTTTTTAAAAATTATTTTGCGTAACCTTCGTCAGGGACCTGCTACCGACCCGTATCCCTTTGGGGATACCTTTACCCCTGACGGTTTAAGAGGAAAGATCAAGTATAATCCGCAGGCTTGTGTGGCCTGTAGGATGTGTGAGCATGTTTGTGCCGGTGGAGCCATTCGAATTACTGAGGCTGAGGATAAAAGCGGGTTGAATTTTATCCTTTGGCATAATACCTGCGCCTTTTGCGGTTTGTGTCAACATTATTGCCCGACCAAAGCCATTCGCCTGACGACAGATTTTCATACAGCCCACAGACAAGCAGATAAATATAACTATGTTGAAACTGGGTTTATTAAATATGTGGCCTGTCGGCGGTGTGGCCAACCCATGGTGCCGGTTGTAAAGGAATTACTATCGAGAGTTTACGGAGATCTAGAAGGTCCGACTAAAGCTTTTGAAAACCTATGTGAAGGCTGTCGTCGTCAAATCTCAACGGAAAGCGGGGTAAATAAGCGTTGGACGGAAGAATCAAAGAGATAGATACTCAGATGTATAAAACCTTTGGCTCTGATGTGAGCATGATTTGGGAAGAAGACACCAAGAAGGCGATTTGGGGGCACTGTTATCTACCTGATCCGGAAATGATTCACCAAGTAGCTCTATTAGTAGCTGCCTTTAGAGGTAGGGTAATTACAATTACGCCTTATTTACACGGTGAGGAGGATACTCCAAAGAAATTAAGTATAGCGTATCACTTTGATATTCGTGGTGTAACCATCACCAGTACAATCACTCTCAAGGATGGATTGCATAAAGTGAAGTCCATAACGCCTGTTTTAAAAAGTGCTGATTGGAACGAACGAGAAATGCAGGAAATGTATCACGTCACAGTTGAAGGGCATCCAAATCCCCAAAGGTTGTTTTTAGACGACAGCATTAACCTAACAGAAGATACTATGGTGCCGTTGTCCATGGCTATGAGCGGAGCTACCAGCACAACCTTATGGGAAAAGGTCATGGGTTCTCCAAAAGAAGGGATGGGTAAGGATGAGTAGTTATACTGTGCCCATAGGTCCGATCCATGTGGTGTTAGAAGAGCCAATTTATTTTAAATTGGCAGTGGAAGGCGAGACGGTAAAGGGTGTCGACATTACTGCCGGTCACGTACACCGGGGGATGGAGTTTTTGACCATGCAGCGCAATATCTATCAAAATATTACGCTGACTGAAAGACTTTGTTCCCTGTGTTCCAATAATCATCCCTTCACTTACTGTATGGCTTTAGAAAAAATCGCCCGGATTGAGGTGCCGGTGCGAGCAGAATTCTTGCGAGTGGTCGCCGATGAAATTAAAAGAATTGCTTCCAACCTGTTTAATGCTGGGATGCTGGCTCATATCATAGGATTTGATTCGTTATTCATGCACATCATGCAAATCCGGGAGATTATGCAAGACGTCAAAGAAACCCTGTATGGTAATCGCATGGATCTGGCGGCCAATTGTATTGGTGGTGTTAGATACGATCTAACGGCAGAGCGAGTTAAATATTTAACGACCAATCTACAAAAGCTCAAAAAGCCTCTGAAGGAAATCATTAAATTGTTCATGACTAATAAGTTAATCCGGTTACGTACCGAAGGGGTTGGGGTCTTGCCTCGAGATAAAGCCATAGAGTATGGAGTTGTCGGCCCGGTAGCCAGGGGCTCGGATGTAGCTTATGATGTCCGCAAAGAAAACCCTTATGCCGCATATAACTACTTGGACTTTGATGTAATTACCGAAACAAGCAGTGATGTGCATGCTCGGGCCTTGGTACGACTCAAAGAGATTGGCCAAAGCATCAGTATTATTGAGCAAGCTGTCAAATTAATGCCAGAAGGCCCCACCTGTCCAGATCATTTACCCGTTATTCCCGCCGGTGAAGCAGTTGCCAAGTCAGAAGCCCCCCGTGGCGAATTACTTTATTTTGTCAAAACCAACAGTTCCGATATTCCCGAGCGCATCAAATGGAGAGTCCCCACCTACATGAACTGGGAAGCGTTGCAGGTTATGATGCCAGGATGTAAGCTGGCCGATATCCCGGTAATAGTAGGGAGCATTGACCCATGTATTTCGTGCACTGAAAGGTAGCTGAAGGGAGCGATTGATTGTGCATGAATTAGCTCTCGTAGATAGTATTTTTCAAATTATAAATATTAAAATCAAGGAATTAAAGCTAGAAAAAATCAGTCAGGTGAAGTTGGTGATTGGGGAAATGAAGGCAGTAGAAGAAATGACTTTATCTGCCTGTTTTGAGGTTTTTGCCAAAGATACTATTGCTGAAGGAGCACAGCTGATTTTTGAAAGAGTACCTCTGCGCGGCAAGTGCCGGCAGTGTGGACAAACTTTCAAAGTAAAAAATTATAGATTTATCTGCCCTGAGTGTAGTGACAATGCGGTGGAGGTGATTTCCGGGAAGGAGTTTTATATTGACAGTTTGTTAGCGGAATGAGCATTTAAAGGAGGTGGCGCCTAATGGCAAATCTAAAAGAAAATAATTTTATTTACGCTGACCCTAATAAATGTCTGGGCTGCAAGAGTTGTGAAATTGCCTGTGCCTTGGCCTATGCCGGTTGTGATTTAGAGACAGCAGTAGCCAAACAAATGCAATTGAAGCCCAGAAACATTGTAGTACAGGTCGAAGCTACCGTGGTACCCATCCAGTGTCGCCAATGCGAGGATGCTCCCTGTGCCCATGTTTGTCCTGTCGGTGCGTTGTGCCAGGAAGATGGTTTAGTTAAGCTAAATCGTGAAAATTGTGTAGGATGCAAAATATGTGCTATGGTTTGTCCTTTTGGATCTATAGTAATGACAACTGAAACGGTACAAAAAACTGAAGGAAAAAGAACTAACAAGGCTAGAGCCCTGAAATGTGATCTTTGCTTCAGTCGGCATGAAAAAGTTACCGAGGCCTGTGCCTGCGTGCAAGCTTGCCCTACACAGGCTCTGGCCTTAGTGGATTATGAAAGTTACCGGCAAATGGTTTTAGCAGCTAGAGTTCAAGAAATAGCCAAATCAAGGGCTATCGGGTCAATTAGGACGTAAGGAGGAGAAAATTTATGAACTTTAAATTTTCAATTGATAGAGCAGTTCAACAACTTTTACCTGTTGCAGAAAAAAATAAAATACAAACGGTTTGGGATAGATTTAAAGCTCAACAACCCCAGTGCGGTTTTGGAAAGCTAGGTGTGTGCTGCAGGATTTGTTGGAAAGGCCCCTGCCGGGTAGATCCCTTCGGTAATGGTCCCCAGCGGGGAGTATGTGGAGCAGATGCACATACCATTGTGGCGCGCAATCTGATTAGAGGTATAGCAGCCGGAGCGGCATCACACTCCGATCATGGCCGTCATATTGCCATGGCTCTATTTGAAGTAGGCGAGGGGCATGCATCGGCCTACAAAATAAAGGATGAAGCCAAATTACAGCAAGTGGCTAAACGTCTCGGTATCAAAACCGATGGTAAGAACTTGCAACAAATAGCTAAGGAAGTGGCTAAAGTTAGCTTAGATGACTTCTCACGGCAAAACGCCAAAGTGCCTTGTCAGTGGGCAGTGTCTACCATGACCAAAGAACGTGCCGAAAAGTTAAGTAATCTCGGTGTCATGCCCCATAATATCGATGCTGCTGTAGCAGAGATTATGAGCAGAACCCATGTGGGTTGTGATGCTGATCCGGTTAATATCCTATTGGGAGGTTTAAAAGGTGCCCTGGCGGATTATACCGGAATGTATTTGTCAACCGAATTATCGGATGTCTTATTTGGTACACCTCAACCGTCGGTAACCTCAGCCAATTTGGGAGTTATCAAAGAAAATGCTATTAACATCGCGGTACACGGTCATAATCCCCTGCTCAGTGAGATAGTCTGTGATGCTGCACTATTACTAAATGATGCCGCTAAAAAGGCTGGGGCCGCTGAAGGTTTTAACATTGTAGGTATTTGTTGTACGGGTACTGAGGTGATGATGAGGCACGGAGTACCTCTGGCTACTAATTATCTCTCTCAGGAGATGCCGATTTTAACAGGGGCCCTGGATGCTATGGTGGTGGATGTCCAATGTATCATGCCCTCCTTGGGAATAATCAAAGAGTGTTTCCACACTGAATTAATCACTACCATGCCCACCACCAAAATTCCTGGCGCCACTCATGTGGAATTTACCGAAGAGAAGGCCATGGATGCAGCTAAGCAGATTTTGGAACTTGCCATAGAAGCCTACCAACGTAGAGATCCAAAACGAATTAACATTCCTCAATACAAGGAGACAGCGGTAGTCGGCTTTAGTGCTGAGGCTATCATTGGTGCATTAAGCAAGCTTAACCCTGAAGACCCCTTAAAACCGTTACTGGACAACATTGTGAATGGAAATATACAGGGGATTGCCCTGTTCGCTGGTTGTAATAGTACCAATGTGGTGCAGGACCAAAACTTCATAGAAATAGCCAAACGGTTGGCGGCTAATAATGTTCTGTTATTAGCAACCGGTTGTGGTGCCGGTGCTTTCTCCAAACATGGCCTGATGACTCAGGAGGCTACGCAAAAGTATGCCGGCGAAGGTTTGAAAGCAGTTCTAACTGCCATAGGGGAAGCGAATGGGCTCAATGGTCCGTTACCGCTAGTATTGCATATGGGATCCTGTGTTGATAATACACGGGCCATTTCCGTCGCTGTGGCCGTGGCCCAAAAGCTGGGAGTCGACCTGAACAAATTGCCGCTAGTAGTATCAGCATCGGAGACAATGTCAGAAAAAGCAATGGCTATCGGAACCTGGGCAGTTTCTTTAGGATTAACGACTCATTTAGGTACTATCCCCCAAGTAACCGGGTCAAAAGTGGTAACGGAAATTCTCACTGATAAACTGAAAGACCTTGTGGGCGGATACTTCCTAGTAGAGACAGACCCGGAAAAGGCTGCAGAAAAATTACTGTCTGTCATTAAGGAAAAACGTAAGGGTTTAAACATTTAATCTAGAAAAGAAGGCATCGTAAGAGTATAAATCTTAAATCTGTGAAGCAAGATATTTAGGAAGAAATTAAATGAGGAAGAGATTGGGTATATAGCATGAAAATCGCGATTACGGGTAAGGGTGGCGTAGGTAAAACAACATTGGCGGGGATTTTGGCTCGGCAGTTTGCTTCATCCGGATATCGGGTTTTAGCCATTGATGCTGATCCCGATGCTAATCTAGCTTCTTCTATCGGTATCCCAGAGAATATCTTCAAAGAAATAACACCTGTTTCTAAAATGAAAGAGCTAGCTAAAGAACGAACAGGTGCCGAGGACGGATACGGCTCACTATTTATCTTAAACCCAAAAGTGGATGACATCCCCGAGATGTTTTGGGTAGAACATGAAGGTGTTCGGCTCTTGGTCATGGGTACTGTTGAACAAGGGGGAACGGGTTGTGTTTGTCCGGAGCATACTATACTCAAACGCTTGATGCAACACCTGCTTGTGCAAAGAGAAGAAGTAGTAATCATGGACATGGAGGCGGGCATTGAACATTTAGGTAGAGGAACAGCCGGCAGGGTTGAGGCCTTAATTGTGGTTGTGGAACCTGGTTTAAGGAGTATCCAGACAGCTAAGCACATTCAACAATTAGCCAAAGATTTGGGTATCCGACAGGTGTTTGTAGTGGGTAATAAGGTTACCGGAGATTCTGATGTGAAATTTATTAAAGAAAATATCCCCGAACTAACTGTATTAGGTATTATGTCGAAGAGTAAGGAGATAGCTGAGTCAGATGTGTTAGGGGTTTCCGCTTTTGATTTGGGTGGACCTGTCATGCAAGAAGTTGGCTACATTAGAGATAAATTAATCCAAAATTTGAGAGCTGCAAGTTATTAATAATATGTTCTGATTTTATAAAGTAGGTGACTAAAGGTGTGTGTTGCAGCGATTGGCCAAGTGATGGAGATTAAAGGGACAAGAGCGCTATGTAGTTTTCGCGGTGCCATGAAGGAGACCTCCATTGTCCTGGTTCCTAAAGTGGAAGTTGGACATTATGTGGTGGTACATGCCGGATTCGCTACGGAAATCTTGAAAGACTTGCCTGGTTACTATCGGAATACAGTTGCCACGGATGCCTACGCAAGACAATTGCTGGACGCCATTGCAACAAAATGCATTGAGCTACAGGGACGTCCGATACGGATTATGAATTTTTGTGGGTCTCATGAGCATACTATCACTCAATTTGGTTTACGAGGATTGTTACCGGACAATATTAATTTGGTGAGCGGGCCAGGTTGTCCCGTTTGTGTTACGCCCATTAGTGAAATTTACTTGGCTATGGAAGTGTGTCAAAAGTATGATGTAATTCTAACTGTTTATGGTGATATGTTAACTATCCCCACACCCCGGGGTTCATTAGAACAATGGAGAGCAGAGGGTGCCAATATTAGATTGGTCAGTGATATAAATCAGGCCTTGCAATTAGCTAGGCAAGTAAAACAACAAGTAGTTCACTTTGCTATTGGATTTGAAACCACCGCACCCAGTACGGGTGCTGCGATCATGGAAGCAACCGATATGACCAATTTCTCAATTATTTCGTCCCATAGACTAACTCTACCGGCGATGGAATATGTACTGAGTACGAGTAGTATTGATGCTGTAATTTGTCCCGGAAACGTAGCCATGGTTACAGGTTCCGAACCCTTTGAAAAAATCCTTGAAAAATATCGATTACCTTTGATTATTACCGGCTTTGAACCTATAGATGTCATAGAAGCGGTGCTAAAGGTAGTATGTCAGTTACGCGAAAATGCCAGTTCATTAGAAAACCAGTATTCCAGGGTCGTAAGGAATACTGGAAACCCAACCGCCAAACAGATACTGGCTCAAGTTTTCCAAGCGGAAAATGCTCCCTGGCGGGGTCTGCCAACATTGCCGGAGTCCCGTCTGGTTTTAAAGAATATTTATGAAAAGTTTAATGCAGAAAGTAAGTTTGGTCTACAAAAGTCTCAAGTTGTGCCTGAAACAGAGGAAACTTGCTGCTGTGCTGAAGTTTTACGAGGAGAAAAGCAACCAAAAGATTGTCCTTATTTTGATAAGGAGTGTACACCGGAAAAACCTAAAGGTCCCTGTATGACTACTACAGAAGGTGCCTGCAAAATACGATATGCTAGTTATCCTAGGTAACAAAAGGTTAGAGAGAAGTCCTATAAATTAAAGGGTCTTGTGCAGCTTATCATCAATACGCACAAAGGAGTGTGGATTAATGGAACGCATTATGTTGGCCCATGGAAGCGGTGGGCGGCTTAGTCATGAATTAGTTCGTACTCTTTTCCAAAAATACTTAGGAAATCCTTACCTCGATCAGATGAATGATGCTACTTTATTGCCAGGTAGAGAGCAATTGGCAGTCACAACTGATTCTTTCGTGGTTTCACCTTTGTTTTTTCGCGGAGGAAATATCGGCAAGCTTGCAGTATGTGGTACGGTCAACGACCTAGCTGTTAGTGGAGCGATCCCGAAGTTTTTAACGCTCGCACTTATTTTAGAAGAAGGCTTACCCATGGATGAGTTGGAACGGATTATTGAGAGTGTTGCTGAGACAGCCACCGAAGCAGGCGTCGCGATTGTCTGTGGGGATACGAAAGTTGTGGAACGCGGGAGTGCGGACAAAATTTTCATAAATACGACTGGGATTGGGTATATTACAGATCGTTTAGTTGGTCCAGAGCAGATTCGGCCAGGTGATGAGATCCTCATTACTGGAACGATTGGGGATCATGGGATTACGATTTTATCTGAGCGAGAAGGGCTTGAATTTCAAACCCCGGTTGTGAGCGATTGTGCGCCTTTAAATGGACTTATCGACGCCTTTTATTTGCCAGGAGTTAAATGCATGAGAGACCCTACCCGTGGAGGTGTAGCGACAACACTCAATGAATTGGCTGGGCAGGCTGGAGTAAGTATGCTCTTAGTAGAAGAACAATTTCCACTTTCTCCTAGCGTAGAAGGTGCTTGTGAGATGTTAGGTCTGGAGCCCCTATACTTAGCGAACGAAGGAAAAGTATTGGTCATCGTGGCCCCGGAAGTGGCGGATGAAGTTCTCCTGAACATGCAAGCACACCCACTGGGGCGCAATGCTGCTCGTATCGGGCAAGTTCAAGAAGGAAAGTTTGGGCTCGTTCTATTAGAAACCCCTCTCGGGGGAAAACGGGTTGTTGGCATGCTTGAAGGGGAACACCTTCCCCGTATTTGTTGAGAAAGAGTAGATTCGAAAACTAATTTCCATGGGCAAATATGGGAGGCGGATCCTGTTTTGGGGGCAGAACTTGGCTTCCAACTGTAATACCTATCTTTAGATCTTCTCCTTCAGCTACTTGCAGATAATTTTTCCCGTCGGTCACACATAATAACATGTCAGGAGGAAGTGCCTCAATAATATAAGGCAAGAGGCTATTAGTGCACTAATAGCCTCTTGCCCTTTTAATGTTTCAAAACATACACGCTGAAACGGGTAGTGTGACCGTGAATCTGCATCATACAAGTAAAATGGTCAAATATGAATAGCGACAAAATGCATGACATGACCGTAGTCAGACTCTGCTGCATGCAGTAGTTCCGAACTTGGCCCCCCGTGGTAAAATAGGAGTTATTAATCCGGATCAAGATCAGATTCGTCAGTGCTTGGAAATTTGGGGTAAAAGCGTACCCACAGTAGAGGCCGTAGTTGGCTCCCCGTATGGGGATATACAACATGTTATGGCTGCTGCCGAAGAGCTGAGTAACAAAGACGTCGATATCATCGTGATGGACTGTATTGGCTATACGGTTCAAATGAAAGATATAGTGAGTAAAATTACAGGTAAACCCGTGATACTTGCTAGAACTCTGGTGGCGCGTATCATCCGAGAAATGTTAGATTGATTTGAGGTGATGGATCATGAGTCTGGAACACGGTAGCAAAGTGGTTCTGAAGGACTGTTTAGATGTGAGGCGCGGGGAAAAGGTGCTTATTGTAACCGATGACCTGAAAGTAGACATTGGTCGGGCACTTTATGAAGGGGCTCGTGATTTAGGTGCCGAAGCCCTGATGATCGTCATGCAACCTAGGAAAATTAGTGGGGAGGAGCCCCCTGCTCCTGTGTCCAAAGCTATGGAAGAGGCTGACGTGGTGATATGTCCGACGGAAAGCTCTCTTACGCATACCCAAGCCAAGATTAACGCAGTGAAAAATGGAGCAAGGGTGGCGACAATGCCGGGAATTACTCCGGAGATGTTTGCACAGGGGGCCATAACGGCGGATTATCAAGAGGTAGAAAAACTTACTCTTAAGATTACAGACTTACTGACAAAGGGTGAAACCGCAAGGATTGTTAAGAATGGCTACGTTTTAACCCTGAGTATGAGGGGTAGAAACGGCATTGCTAGTACGGGAATATATAACAAGCCAGGAATGTCGGGAAACTTGCCTTCGGGGGAAGCATATATTGCTCCAGTCGAGGGAACGGCCCAAGGAGAAATGATGATAGATGGTAGTATGGTCGGAATTGGGAAATTAGAGGAGCCACTCTATGTCAAGATAGAAAACGGAAATTTAGTGGAAGTTAAAGGGAAAAACGCCGATGCGGTTCAGATCCTGCTGGAGAACGAGCGTAATAGCAATGTTGGAGAGTTAGGGATCGGTACCAATAGCAAGGCCCAACTGTGTGGGATCATCTTGGAGGATGAGAAGGTCTATGGGACTGTTCATATAGCTTTTGGCACCAATACTTCTTTTGGCGGTACCGTCAAGGCGGATTGCCATCTTGATGGGGTTATATTAAAACCTGACCTGTTTATTGACGATGTCCTAGTAGTGAGGGATGGTAAAATTCTTATCTAAAATTCTGTTTTTGTAAAGATAAGATTAAAAAACGGTTGCAACTGGCAAGTCCTCCTCGTAATCAAGGAGGATTTGTCGGTTAACCGTTTTATAATAAGTAGGAACTTTTATGACTAAGGATCGTGATCTAAGGTTATTCAAACGGAGGGGGCTTCAGTATGGAAATTAGGATTCAAGTAACCTTAACAGTTTCCGAAGGAAAAAGGGTAATTGCCCGTGCGATTGCTTCTTTACCGGAAGTTCGGAAAGCACTCGAGCAGGGGAAAATTCTGCTTAAAGGTGGAACAACAGTTTCGGCTGTTGCCGAGGAATTAGCTGGACGGCCACTAAAAATATCTGGTCGGATCTCGCCTCGGGGCACTCGAGGTACCCTTAACAAAACTCTTCAAGGTCATTGTCTGCTCCTAATGGATGGAAAGAGTGAAATCGCAGATCATAATTTGAAAGAAGTAGTAGAAACCCTCAAGCTTGGGGATGTGGTAGTGATTGGAGCGAATGCCATAGACCTTGATGGTAACGCGGCCATGTGTATTGGCGCCCCCTTAGGAGGTGTGCCCGGTGAAGCCTTGGGAGGGATGATGGGTTATGGGGCAAAAGTCCTCATTGCAGCAGGGCTCGAGAAGTTAATACCTGGGCGAATCTCGGCTGCCATAAGGGCCGCTGGACGTAATGCCATGACGCAGTCCCAAGGTATGGCTGTCGGAATGGTTCCGCTTATTGGTCAAGTTTTTACAGAAACGGATGCCTTGGAAGCACTTGCCGAAGTAGCTTGTACTGTGATTGCCAAAGGGGGAATAGATGGAGCGGAAGGTTCAACGACCCTAGTTGTAGTAGGAGAGGGGTCAGAAGTTTCCAAGGTTGTCACTCTGATCAATGAACTAAGAAATAGTCAAGTGAGCGGAATCCCTGAAAGTTTGGAAGAATGTCAACCCGGTACCGCGAGCTGTGGAAACCATAAGAGTTGCATATACAAAAGTGGCAAAAAATTAGAACATTGATATCGGCGTGTTAAACCCAAGAAAACAGTCGTTTGCACCTGAAGAGAATACACTCCGAGCAAAACCGCTTTCAATTCTTTATTGGAGCTATTTCTAAGACTTTACTTTTTACTACTACAGTACTACTACAACGATGATTTTGCTTGATATTCTATGAAGGTCAGTAAAGGTTAGAGATCATGAAACCATTACTACATAAGGCTTTGTGGTATTGGTTAAGGCTCATTAAATGATACGTCTGCAAACTCGTAATGAGTAGGTCTCATTATTCCGCTTCAATAGTATTTCTTCTTTTATCTGAGTTGCGTCTATACTTGGTTAATAATTTTGTACATTTCAAACGGTACGGTTCGCCTCCACCAATCAAACCCTCGAAATTAGGTGGAGATACATAATGAAAGCCTTGAGGTACATTGATTTGTACGCCTCAAGGCTTTTTTTGATTTCCAGAGGGACATCTACATTTAGACCGTCACCAATAAAATGAATGGAGGAAATTAATTAATGGTTGATTTGCCAAATTGCCCAAAGTGTAATTCCGGATACACTTACGAAGATGGAAATGGTTTCGTTTGCCCAGAATGTGGTCATGAGTGGACTTTAGAATCAAACACCGAGAGCAATGAAGATAACAAGATTATTAAAGATGCCAATGGAAATGTCTTAAACGATGGTGATACTGTAACAGTTATCAAAGACCTTAAAGTAAAAGGAAGCAAATTAGTCTTAAAAGTAGGTACAAAAGTAAGAAATATACGTTTAGTTGATGGAGACCATGAGATTGATTGCAAAATTGACGGTTTTGGAGCTATGAGCTTAAAATCTGAATTTGTTAAGAAGATATAAATGGGTAGTGTAAAATAGTGATCGAGCTCGGCATGATTGGTTTATAAATGAGGATACCATTTATAATTCAGCAGACTTTCTGTAAGTCTTAGATAGATTGGTTATTTTAACGGATGTCTTAAATGAGTAGATGTTATTTTTCTGCTCAAAAGAGAAGGCCACTTTAAAGGTTACTTTAAGGTGGCCTTTATAGTGGATAACTTTATCAACTTAAGTATAATCATGGGCGGCCTCGGATTTGGCGTCCTATTACTATTTGAAGTGGGGCAAACCCTGGCACGACGCAGATAAATTCGCGCCGGGGATCTGTTTCGTCAAAGTTCAAAAATAAAATGATTGTATTTTCAAATAATCACCCGATCGGGTGATTATTTGAAAAATAAAAATTCTCTACAATGGTAATGTAACTAGTCTTTTAAGGGACATGCCATTGAACGCTGAAGCTAAAAGTAATCTGGCTATGGTAGGTAAAACGGATGATGGGAAACCGATTATCAGTTTGTATCTTGCCAACAAGGGATTGGGCAATCTGGGCCAGGTTGCCTGCTTAATCAAATGGGTAGAACGCTAATAATAAGGAGGCATATCCGATGGAAAAAACAAAAACTTCCATGCTAAAAACCATCTTCGGCATGATGATAAATCCGTCTGGCATTTTAAAGAGCGCCATGCTCAGTACAAAATGGTACTTTTCATTGATTGTATCCGGTCTTGCCTTTGGACTGTTTTTTATTCAGACCGGGCTTGACCTTTATAAAACCGGTCAAAAAGGCGTGGATTTCCTACTGCTGTCGGCAGGGGTGGGAATTCTATACGGGGTTTTGCTTATACCCTTACTTGGATTTCTGATGGCAGTAATTCTGAAAATATCCAAAAGTGATAAAAAAATAGGGCAAATTATTTCGCTTTTCTGCCTTAGCTATAGCGGAGCCCTGATCTACGGTACTCTTGGAATCGTATTTTCACTTGCGCTGGGTTGGAAAACCTCGATAGCCTTTGGCGTATCTGGAGTTTTGTGGGCAATTGGTCCTACCATTGTAACAATTCGTGAGATGACTGGTGGTAAAAACACAATGAGCATCCCTATTGCAACAATTATCAGTGGTGCGATATTAGTAAGCTGGTCGTTCTTTGGAAATCTTTAGGGGGTGGAAGACAAATGAAGAGCTTTGTAAGATTTTTATGCTTTGCCAGCTTTGGTATCTGTACCTTTTATAGTGTCTTAGAGCCAACAAATCTATACCGTTTGGGTTTTGGTTTACTGTTTGGAATAGTTTTCGGATGGCTTTTCAAGTTGTTTTTAAACGGCTTTTTAGGCCTATTTAACCCTAAAATCAAAAAAGAGCATGGAAAGGCGGTAATAAAAAACGCTACCGATACGAGTATGGGCTTTATGCTGCCGTTTGTCTTTATGTTGCTTATCGCAACGTTCTACTTAGACTGGTCTCACACATCGGCATTTATTTCGGCAGGTATTATGGCAGTCGGCACGGCTTCGGCTATAGAGATTGGAAAGCTGATCGGGAAAAGCTCTATTAAAATCACTATTGTCACATCGGCAGTATGCCTTTTATTCTCCTTTACATGGATACTATCCACTGCTTTTCTCATAAAGGTACCGCCATTTATTGAGGGCGGTGCGGGGATTATTAAAACTCTACTGTCAAAGGGAGGCGTGTGATGGTCAACTGCCAACTACCCTGAAGGGATAGTGGCTTGTGACTAACCAGTAGTACGAACGATTGATTAGATCTCCTACCTTTTAGCACCTTTTCAGGCGTGTTGTCACATTGGAGGATGGTTGACAGCATCCTAACTAGTCAAGGAACTTGCTTAACTAGCTCTGCGTGAACGTACTCTATTCCGATATTACGCAGATTCATGGCTCCTATACGATCATCATTGGAAGTATAGGCACAGTTCTTACAGGTGAAACGATGATTCTTTTTATCTCGATTCGCTTTCTCAGTATGACCGCATTGAGGACATTTTTGGCTAGTATATCTTGGATCTACGGCGATGGTAAGCGATTGGTTTAGTACTGCTTTATATTCAATCATTTGACGTAATTGGTAAAACCCCCAAGATACAAAAACGTAACGATTCTCGAGTTTTACTTTTTCCGTAGCGTTTCTAATCCCTGTTAAGTCCTCCAACACCAGTAGTGAGTTTTGACCAGCAGAGTCAACGAGTGCCTTTGATACTTGATGATTCACATCAGTCATCCAACGGTTTTCTCGCTGACCTACCAACCTCAATCTTCTTCTTGATGACGGTGTTTGTCTTTGCTGTAATTCTTTTCGTGATTTAGAGTATTTGGCTCGTTTATGTTTAATGTGCCGACCACGATAAAACTCTGTGTGATTAGAAGAGTCATAACTTGTAGCTAGGAAATTGATTCCAAGATCAATACCAATGACATTTTTAATGTCTTGGATGGGAGAATCAGCCACCTCTTTAGTTGTTGGTATATGCAAGAAGAATTTATCATGCTTAAACACCAGTTTGGCTGTTCCAAACTTCCAAGATCCATCGAAATACTGATCCATTCCGTCTTGTTTAAAGGGTACTTTAACACGACCCTCTAAAGTATTAACAGAGAATAGACCTCTGACCAAAGAATAGTCTCGATTCCATACTAAGTCATACTCAGGTTTTTTAAAAACAGCCTTATTGAATTCATGGTTATTTGATTTCGCAGATTTGTATTTTGCTATAACAGTCTTCATTGCACTTTGTGCCATCTGCGATTTCAAGCCATAATCACGTCTCAAAATCTCGTAAGTTAATTTGTGTAGTTTGGGTTGAGACAGTTCTTTTCTAGAAAATACTATGTCAGATATATAGTTTAGGCTTTTCTTCACAACAGACAACGTATCGTTTAGTTGCAATGATTGTGCTATATCTGGAAGTATTTGAATTTTAGCTGTCATTGTAATTTGCATTTTATCACCTCATTTCCATTTATATATTATATTGCGATATTCACTATAATGTAAATAACTGTTATCTAGTGATAAAATAGTAAACGTAAAGGAGGTTGGCGATTCCTCCACTAGCCTGAAGGCGTAGTGGTTTCCTCGCCAAACGCATTATGAAAAAAGCAGTAGTGTTTATTGCAGCATGTATCGTGCTATTAAGTAACTTCCTCTTGCCGATACCCGCCCTGGCAGCGGGAGAGAGCACACAGCCGCCACTTCCGATGGAAAAGGTGTTGGGGAAAACCGGTAAATGGTATAACGAATACGTAAATTATGATAATCAAGATAACCTCGTGATTGGCTTTTTAGATAAGGAATTTTCTACATCAAAGCGTACGGTGGTAAGTGTAGGGGAGTCATCGGTGCTGACAGCCATGTATATACCTTTTATCGATGGCCTAAGTGAAAAAAAGGATCTTAAGCTTATCGACGAAAGAGGGAATGTCTACAGTGGCTTTTCGGTCTCGTCTACGGATAAGCTTCTCATCTTTGAGCCGTTAGGGCATATGGTTTTGAAAAAAAGCAGCTATTCCATCTCCTTTGAGGATGGTCAAATGCTCCCTAACGCTGTCCTCTTAAAAGGCTACAATACCGCGGCTTTTGATAGATATGAAAAAAAATTGCTGGCGTGGTACGCTGAAAATCATTCAGAGCAAAATGATTTAGAGAAAGAAATGGGTAATATTAGTTCGACTGAAGAAAAAACTGATATTCCATCCGCTCCGGCTTTATCCGACGCAGAGAAAAAGCCTGCTAAATTTCAGCTTGACAGTGACTATGTGATCAACGAAATAAGGCTGAATACCTATAATAAGGGTGATGGAGCACTCCCCGGATATGTAACGATTTACGATGGAGCCGGAAAAATTGCCGCATCAGGGAAGGCCTATGGCGCTGAGTTTGGAGGTGCGCAAAATGGTATGTGGATTTATGCACCTAATGTTATTCTAAAGGCAGGGATTTATTCTATTAAGATGACCGAGCCGGATGCACTTTCCTATGAGGAAGATGGTACACCCATGTTTTATGTCAGTGCAGTCGTTCCCATTCCGGTGCGCTATGATTTCACAGGGACATATAATATCAAGTTAGATACTTATAAAAGAAGCACACTCAAAGGGAACGTCAACAGCGGCAAAAGCGAATTTTCTCTCAAGGATTTTGAGCTAACGATACTGGATTGTGACGGGTACATTGAACTTATCGGTCAATACGAGGGTATGCCCTTTTCTCAAATCTGCGAAATCACTGAGGAAACGGAAACGCGATTGGCGGGAAAATTTAACTTTAATATGGATTTATCCAAGCTTCCGTACAAGGCTCGAATTGGTGCCGATGCGAAGATTGTTCTTGAATATTCAGGGAATAAGGCTGTCGTTTCCATTAACGGAAGCGGTTTTTATAAACGAGAGGCAAACGAAAGTAAGGGTGCCGATGACAACACCTATGCCATTATTTCAAGGGGAGAATTAAAGCACAAGGAGCTTTCTCCTTTTGTGATGACAGCCCTTGCAAAACCGCAGAATATCGGCAATATTCCAGGACCGGATAAGGGAACTCAGGCGGCTGTAGGTATGCTGTTTCCTCCCCTTGCCGGGGTTGTGGTAACTGTGGTGATGGAGCTTTTGAATAGAAAACCAAAGGCAGCAGCACCTAGAGTAAACAGAGATAAAAACTGGTATAAAAACAAGTATCCTGATAAAACAGATGAACAGATCGCTATGATTATGCTTGCCGATGCCATGAGCAATACCGATAATCCCGATGAAGGCGACGCCATTTCGGTGGGAGATAATGAGGTCTCGGGAACAGATGATAGTGGTGGACAAGAATATGAATCCGACGAAACTGAACAGGATGATCAGGGCTATAGCGAAAGTGAATATACGCCAGACGAGCCGGAATTTGTGCCGGAGAACGAACCGACAACGAGTCTTGAGAGCACACCCGAACCAACGGTGCCGACACCTGTAGAATCAAGGGATATCACCGACCCTGTAACAGGAAATACCACCACCTATGTCAAAGACCCTGCCTCAGGAGAGTGGTATAACCCAGAAACCGGCTATGCCTATAGTGAGGATGCCTACAAAGAAGCCCAAAACAGTGCCGCTGCAAGGGACGATTATCAAACCCAGGCACGAGTAGATAACGCCGCACCGGATGAGAACATGAAGGCTGGCATGGATGGGATTAAGCAGAAGGAGCAACAAGAAGAGGCCATGCATCTGCTTCAAAAGAAATATGGCACAGACGACATGGAGGAAATAAAGCGTGTTGTTGAGAAACAGCAAAATCGGGATATGGAAAACTTCAAGGAATGGCAAAAATATGCAGACCGCTTGGAGACAGCCGAAACAGTTACTCAGATCGCGGGTATGGGGGCGGATACAGCGATTGATTTAATGGGCACAGCACATCCGGGCATTAAAAATGGCTACAAAATAATCAAGAATATGGCAGGAACAGCAGCAAGTGACTATGCTGCTGGCAAAGGCATAGGTCTTGGCACGATAGCGGAGGGTGCAATTAAAAGTGCTACCGATGTTGGAAGCGATTATATTGATGTCACTGCAAAATATGGTGTCCTGAAAAAGGCAGGAGCGGCTATTGTGGGCGAAACAGCAGCTGTCACTACAGGTGCGGCTTTGCGTGGGGAAGATGTGGCCAAGGCGGCGCAGGGCGGCTTAGTGGACGGCATATTAAATGCAGGGGTTGGGGCGGTTACAGATGGTATAACTGCAAAATGTCCTCCGCTTAATTTACCAGAAAAAGGACTTGCAATCGGAAGTGCGATAAAGGCAATAGGAGGCACAACCCACGGCGGAGCTCAGAAGATGGGAAGTGCTGCCATCAAGGAATTCATTATTAAGCCCTATACAGACCAATTAAAATAGAATAGGGAGGGTAATAATATGGAGTTTTTAATAAGTGAGTTAAAGGTCTTAAAGCAGCAATTTACAGCAGCAAGCTCAATTGGTATTTTCACTGGAATAGATAAAAATAATTCCAAAGATAGTATGAATTCCTTGGAAAAAAGAGGAGTCTTGCAAAATGGAGTGCTATCTAAAGATGCTAAGAGACTTCTGGATATAGCCGCCAATCCCGATGTATCGTGTAGATTTATTTTACAGGAAAGCGATCTTTTAGTGGAAAAGTACACCTACCGCAAAGGGTCTGACCTTGTTCTTGTCGAAAATGCAGGCGGAGTGCTAAAAATTAGCAAAGGGTCAGACTTAGATAAAATTATGATGAATATTGGAAATTTTACAGGATTAACAAGTTTTAAGCGAGCTAATTTTGAAATAGCGTTGTCTAAAGATGAGATTTATGTACTGCTTTCCATGTTTGATATTTATCGTGAAAAAACAATGCTGTCCTATTGTCAACAACAAAGCGAACCTGGCGCCACTTTTGCGGAAATTCGTTCTCACCTTGATACGCCAAACGAAACAGGGCTTGTGGCCATGATACAGGCTAATTACAGGTGGGAAATACCGTCTAACGAAACCACAAAAGCACTAATTTTTCGCTTGGTAGCAAAAAATGTGGTGGCTTTTAACAATAACTATACCCTTGCAAAGGATTATGCTGTATTTGGGTCGAATTTTTTAACATACCAGCTTATAACAACCGTTGAAGTTTTACAGATGCTAAAGGGCGGCCAAACTGCCTTATCTGGAATTTTGTATGTCAGCGCAGGTCTTAAGGATAATCTTCTATTCATTATGGGAGGCGATGAAATTGAGCTTTCCACAGTAAGCAGTTCGTATGCGCTAAAAGTGTTTGAGGGTTTTCTGAAGTGTCCAAGCATAGTATAGTTATACTTAGTCGTATTACTTTTTAACTGAATAAAGGAGTGTGGGGTGTGGACAACAAAACCGTTCGAAGGCTGAACGATTTCACAGCCAAAGCATATGAATGCGTATCATTTGCGGAATTTTTAAAGCTTGCCATTATGCAACTGCATGAATTTGTTTCGTATGATAGCGGCATGTTTTTTTGCGCAATCAGTCGAGATTGCAGTTATTTTAAGCCCTATAAGGGGGGCAATATCGGCACGTATGCTCAAAAAGATAAATTTTCGATGTTTGATGAATATGAAAAAGCCGCGGAGAAAAACAGTAGCGGTAAGGAAGCATATGTGTATAAGGCGGTAGACTACCAAAAAGGATTAATCACCATTGAAGAGCCTAGAAGCGATTTTATTGAGTTTCAAAAAGACTTTTACATTGTCTGCCTGCGGATCATCTACATGGATCAGTTTATGGGAGAAATCTACCTTCACCGCAGCAAAAGCATTCCGGATTTTTCAGATGAAGATTTGTTTATGCTACGGCTGATGCAACCCCATGTATCCATGGTTTTTCACATCATACATACCCTTAACGCGGTGAAATTTTTGGAGACATCGGGTAATGAAGCTAACAATACCATGGGTATCTGTGTTTTTGATGAAGGAATGAGCTTAACCGGCGGCAATGTGACGGGCTACGATATGCTGAAAATCACTTCTGCATATGGCTCCAGCGTGCTGTATCATGTGAAAGAGCTTTGTTCCGATATGGTCGAATCCCTGCAAAAGAAAGAAATCGACACCCAGTTTTCCTCGGTTTATTATTTGAAGACAAGCTTAGGTGAACTTATCATTTCCGTTTTGGCAAATAAACTCAAGGAACTGAGAGTTAAATTTGTGGTTATTCTGCAATACGCAGATAGCAACTCTCTTCTCTCCGACTACCAGTTTAAATTCACAAAACGGGAGGCCGACATCATCGACGCTTTGGTGCAGGGTAAAAACAACCCGCAGATTGCAAAGCAACTGAATATTACCGAAAATACTGTTAAAACACATATTAAAAACATCTATAAAAAAACCGGTGCCAATAACCGGACGGAGCTTGCTTATGTTTTGATGCTTGAACACCAAAAAGACGGTGACAAATCATAATCTCAGCGCCATTTTTCGACAGCAAAGGGTTTTCCATGAGCAGGGCATACATATCGTATGCTCTGCTTAATGATCTTTAGCCTGCTTTCCTGATAACTTTTTTCGCTGTAGTATATGACGGGATGGTAGGGCGCGCCTGTAAAAGACAGGAAATTCCGGGTTGCATCACCGACAAAAGCAGTATCTTTCACAATGACGGAAAGGCTGTCCTCTGTATGGCCAGGTGTTAATAGAATATTTCCCGAAAAACCCATATTTAGCAAGAAGTTATCATCATCATTCCTGATAATTATATCTTGTGGTCTTATGTAAAAAGGCTCAAAGCTGTCGGAATCCTTTTGAATTCCTAAATAAAGTCCCATCATAAGCTCAAGAATTTTATTGGCGTAGCGCTCGTTGGGATGACGAATATTATGCCCACCTTGAAGATATCGTGAACATAGTTCGCTCATGATCACACATATATCGGGGTTTTCTGCCATTAAAAATGGCAACAAACCACAATGGTCGTTGTGATGGTGGGTCAACACAAGGTATTTAATCTGGGAAGCTTTAAGGCCTAAGCGCGCAAGCTTTTTGGTGAAGGTCTTTTTATCCCCTCGCCCTCCGCAGTCAATAAGCAAAAAGTCGTCTAAGCCTTTGATTAAATAGCAGTTGGTTATAGAAAGTTGTATCAAATCATATATTGGTTGCAAGAAAGCACCTTCTTAATTCATTTTACGAAGATCAAGCTTCCATTCCAAGACAATTATATCATTATTCTAAGGCAATCATTCAATTATTGCTAATTAAAGTATTCAACCACCATGCCATACTAGCGTTGACTACCTGCTATCCCTTCAATACTCCTGGCTATTCTCCGGACTATTCTCCGGACTATTCTCCGGACCGCTATATTGTCTCCGCAATTTGAGTAATTAGTAAATAAACCGCTTGAACATTTTGCCGTCTAAGTCTTCGAATAATTGCCAACACAGACGAAGACTGCAAGTTTTGAACAACTGGAGGTGGGAAACGTTGGATCTTTTACAGATCCCTCATATTTTAATCGTGTCTTCGTACAGCAAATGAATATGACCCCGAAGGCATACAGAAGAAAACATCTGTGTGACAGCGAGGATAAGGGCTGAGTCGTTGATACTATTCCTAACGGTCATCCAGATGAAGGTATGTATTTTATTTCGGAATTTTCACACATCATTCATAATAGTTGACAAACAATATTAATACGCGTATGATAAGAACTAATTTAATAGCTACAAAAAACCATTGATGTGGAGATAAAAACAAATCGTGCACTTTCAGAGAGCCGGAGTTGCTGTGAACCGGTAGGACGCAGAATGTTAAATGGACCACGGAGGGCGCGGTGAAAGGCTTTAGCCGAGTATTTCGCGACGTGAAGGCATACGTCAGTTGCCAGGAATATGTTAGTATTCTGATAAGCGTGCGGATTTTCCGCAAAGCAAGGTGGCACCGCGGGTATTTGTTTTTTCAAACCCGTCCTTGACTATATAGTCTTGGGCGGGTTTTTTGCGCTCAAAGGAGGGTAATTATGTATAGACCGAGCCTAAACGAAGCCAGAGAAATAGCGGCACATTATAAGCTGATTCCAGTCAGCCGTGAGATTTTTTCGGATGTCAGGACACCGATGGAGGTGTTGAAAATCCTCAAAAACGTCAGCCGGCACTGTTTTATGCTGGAAAGTCTTGAGAGTCCCGAAAAATGGGGACGCTACACATTTTTGGGGTTTGACCCAAAGCTGGAACTGACTTGTACAAACGGAGTCATCAACATCAATTCTGGCACAGAAATTACTGTGAACACTCAACATCCCCGTGAGTTTATCCAACAGATTCTTGACGAGAACAAAAGTCCCCGGTTCGATTATTTACCGCCCTTCACTGGCGGTCTTGTAGGTTATTTCTCGTATGATTACATTAAGTACAATGAACCGTCGCTAAAGCTGGACGCTGAGGATCAGGAAGGTTTTAAGGACGTAGACCTAATGCTCTTTGACAAGGTGATCGCCTTTGACCATCTGAAACAGAAAATCATTCTTATGGCCAATGTAAAAACCGAAGAACTGGATTCGGGCTATAACAAGGCCGTCATGGAAATTGAAAGCATAGTAAAGCTCATTAAACACGGTGCTTATCAAGAGCCACAAGCCGCTAAAATCACCTCTGAATTCCGTCCTTTGTTTAAGGAAAACGAGTATTGCGCTATGGTGAACAAGGCGAAGCATTATATTCGTGAAGGGGATATATTCCAGGTTGTGCTGTCCAACCGTTTTGAAGCGGATTTTGAAGGCAGCCTTCTCAATGCCTACCGTGTTCTGAGAACCTTAAACCCGTCGCCCTACATGTTTTATATCTCCAGCGACGATATCGAAATCGCCGGTGCTTCCCCTGAAACCCTAGTAAAGCTTCAAGATGGCAACCTCTCCACGTTCCCACTGGCAGGCACAAAACCAAGAGGTAAGACTGATGAGGAGGATCGTCAGAATGAACAGGATTTACTCTCCGACCCTAAAGAATTGGCCGAACACAATATGCTGGTGGATTTGGGTAGAAATGATCTAGGTAGAATCAGCAAATTCGGAACGGTAAACGTAGAAAACTATTTGTCCATCGAGCGTTTCTCTCATGTGATGCACATCGGATCTACGGTTCGAGGGGAGATACGGGACGATAAAAACGCCTTAGATGCCTTAGACGCCGTGTTGCCTGCAGGAACTCTCTCCGGCGCACCCAAAATTCGAGCCTGTGAGATTATCAACGAACTTGAAAACAATAAGCGAGGCATTTACGGTGGCGCGATCGGGTACATTGATTTTACGGGTAATCTGGATACCTGCATTGCAATCCGTATTGCCTTTAAGAAAAACGGCAAGGTTTTTGTTCGCTCTGGCGCTGGTATCGTTGCCGACAGCGTGCCGGAAAACGAGTATCAGGAATGTATCAACAAAGCCCAAGCGGTTATGAAAGCACTGAAACTGTCTGAGGAGGTTATCGACTGATGATTCTCTTAATCGATAATTACGATAGTTTTTCCTATAACCTATATCAATTGATCGGTTCCATCAAGCCTGATATTAAGGTCATCCGTAACGATGAGCTGAGTATACCAGAAATAGAGGCTTTGGCTCCTGAGGCAATAATCCTCTCCCCTGGCCCTGGAAGACCGGCCGATGCGGGAGTATGTGTCGAAAGTTCAAGACATTTTGCAGGTAAAATCCCCGTGTTCGGAGTCTGCCTTGGACATCAGTCCATTTGCGAGGCATTTGGGGCCACTGTGTCCTATGCCGGGGAGCTAATGCATGGTAAACAGTCAAAAATAAAGATTGATACCGACTGCCCACTATTTGCCGGATTGCCCGAAATTATCAAAGGTGCGCGGTATCATTCGCTGGCCGCAATCGAAGATACCATGCCCACAGAACTCAAGGTAATCGCCCGCACGGACGACGGGGAGATCATGGCCGTTAAACACAGAGATTATGAAGTTTATGGAGTTCAGTTTCATCCAGAGTCGATCCTAACACCACAGGGCAGAATCATCTTGGAGAATTTCTTAGGAGGGGATCAAGCATGATAGTTGAAGCAATATATAAGGTCATTAAAGGAGAAGACCTAGAGTTTGATGCTGCAAAGGCGGTTATGGGGGAAATGATGGACGGGACCGCCACGCATGCCCAAATGGGCGCTTTTCTCGCGGCACTGCGGATGAAGGGTGAGAGTATCGATGAAATCACCGGCAGCGCTATGGCAATGCGCGAAAAGGCCATACCCCTCAATCAAGAAGTTCATGATGTCATGGATATTGTAGGCACCGGTGGTGACGAGGTAGGAACCTTTAACATCTCCACGACAACTGCCTTTGTCGTTGCGGCCGGCGGTGTTCCTGTAGCGAAGCATGGCAACCGCAGTGTATCTAGTAAAAGCGGCGCGGCGGATGTCTTGGAAAAGTTGGGAATTAATATAGCCATTGCCGCTGAGCAGAGCCGGGAAATTTTAGAGGAGATCAATCTTTGTTTTATGTTTGCCCAAACCTATCACAGCTCAATGAAACACTGTGCTCCCGTGCGCCGGGAAATGGGTGTCCGCACAATCTTTAATATCTTAGGACCTCTGGCCAACCCCGCCGGGGCAAATATGCAGTTGATGGGCGTCTATGACGAAAACCTTGTGGAGCCTTTGGCCAGGGTGCTCTCGAATCTCGGTGTCAAGCATGGCATGGTGGTTCATGGCTGCGACGGTTTAGACGAAGCAACTCTTACGACTAGGACTAAGGTCTGCGAACTAGAAAAAGGTGTTTTACGCAGTTATTACATCGACCCGCAGGAGCTGGGTTTAAAACTTTGTACCTTAGCTGAGCTGATCGGGGGCGACGCAGAGGAAAACGCTAAAATTACCCGCAACATTTTAAACGGCACTGAGCAAGGTGCCAAGCGTGATATTGTCGTACTCAATGCAGCACTGTGTCTGTATCTGGCCGGTAAGGCAGCGACCATTAAGAGCGCGATACCTCTTGCTAAGGACCTCATTGACAGCGGCGCAGCTATCAAGAAACTTGAAGAATTCGTGAGACTTTCCAACGAGGTGAAGGGATGATTTTGGAAAAAATAGCAACCCGAACCGTTGAGCGGGTTGCTGAATTGAAACAAATAAAACCGCTAGAGTACGTCATCTCAGAGGCAAAAACCTTAGACCTAAATACCGGATTTCCCTTTGAAAAGGCTCTAAGAGCAGAGGGCTTATCGTTTATCTGTGAGTTAAAAAAGGCTTCACCCTCGCAAGGAATCATTGCTCAGGATTTTCCCTATTTGCAGATTGCTCAGGAATATGTTGCGGCGGGTGCTGCGGCAATTTCAGTTCTTACAGAGCCCTATTGGTTTCATGGACAAGATCGGTACCTTAGAGAAATCAGTCAAAAAGTGGAGATTCCCATCTTGCGTAAGGATTTTATCGTGGACGACTATCAAATTTATGAGTCGAAGATCATCGGTGCCTCGGCGATTCTTCTGATTTGTGCCCTACTGAACACCGATACCTTGAAAGACTATCTGGATATCGCCCACAGCTTAGGCCTGTCTGTCCTTGTGGAAGCGCATACGGAGGAGGAGGTTAGATCAGCTTTGGCTGCGGGGGCCAGAATGATCGGGGTCAATAATCGCAACCTGAAGACCTTTGAGGTTGATATTACTACCAGCATAAGGCTTCGCGGCTTGGTTACTGAAGAGATCCTCTTCATCTCGGAAAGCGGAATAAAATCCCCTGAGGATGTGGCAAGGCTGAAAGCGAATAAGACTGATGCCGTTCTGATCGGGGAAAGCTTAATGCGCAGCGCTAATAAAAAAGAACAGCTGGCCATCTTGAGAGGTGAACGTGGCATCCCAAGAGGTGAACGGGTTTAATGAAGATAAAAATTTGCGGATTGTTCCGGGACTGCGACATCGACTATGTTAACGAGGCCATGCCCGATTTTATTGGGTTTGTTTTCGCTAAAAGCCGTCGTCAAGTCAGTACAGAATGGGCAGAAGCCATGCGTCCTAGACTCAGGTCAGAGATCACACCGGTTGGCGTATTTGTCAATGAGTCGTTGGCGAAGGTGGCTAAACTATTAAAGGATAACATCATCGAAATGGCCCAACTGCATGGGGAGGAGAATGAAAATTATATCCAAGCCTTAAAAACACTGACCAACAAGCCCATCATCAAGGCCGTCCGCGTTTTATCCCGCGAGGATATAGAGGCAGCCCAGCATACCTTGGCAGACTATCTGCTCCTCGACAACGGGGCTGGTGGAACGGGTGAGAGTTTCGATTGGAGTCTAGTCCGTCAGGTGAAGAAACAGGAACCCTTTTTTCTGGCTGGTGGGTTAAAGGCAGACAATATTGAACAGGCAATCGCAGCGACAAGTCCTTATGCTGTAGACTTGAGCAGCGGAGTGGAAACGGACGGTATGAAGGATAGAGATAAAATTTTAGAAATAGTTAGGAGAATGCGAAATGGCTAAAGGCAGATACGGCATTCACGGAGGCCAATACATTCCAGAGACCCTGATGAATGAAATCATTAACCTGGAAAAATCCTATGAGCACTTTAAACACGATCCGGACTTCAACGCGGAGCTGAACAAATTGCTGTCTGAATATGCTGGCAGACCATCTTTGCTCTACTATGCGGAGAAAATGACCAAGGATTTAGGGGGCGCTAAAATCTACTTAAAGCGTGAGGACCTAAACCATACCGGCTCACACAAAATCAATAATGTGCTAGGACAGGTTCTGATGGCTAAGAAAATGGGCAAAACACGCGTCATTGCCGAAACAGGTGCCGGTCAGCACGGTGTTGCTACGGCCACTGCGGCGGCGCTTCTTGGTTTAGAATGTGAGATTTTCATGGGCAAGGAAGATACGGACAGACAGGCTCTAAACGTCTACCGTATGCAGCTTTTAGGCGCCAAAGTTCATCCGGTTACGAGCGGCACCATGACTTTAAAGGATGCGGTGAACGAAACGATGCGGGAATGGACGGCCCGTGTTCATGACACCCATTATGTTTTGGGTTCTGTGATGGGTCCCCACCCATTTCCGATGATGGTCCGCGATTTTCAGAGTGTGATTAGTCAAGAAGCGAGAGAACAGATCCTAAAACTTGAGGGTAGACTCCCCGATGCTGTGGTTGCCTGCGTAGGGGGTGGCAGCAATGCGATCGGAATGTTTTATCACTTCATCGGTGATCAAACCGTTAAGTTAATTGGCTGCGAGGCAGCGGGACACGGTCTTCATACGGAAAAACATGCCGCTACCATTGCTAAAGGAAGACTAGGCGTATTCCATGGCATGAAGTCGTATTTCTGCCAGGATGACTTTGGGCAAATTTCTCCGGTCTATTCCATCTCTGCCGGTCTTGACTATCCTGGGATTGGACCAGAACATGCCAACCTTCACGACACAGGCCGGGCAGAGTATGTGCCCATAAGGGATGACGAGTCAGTCGAAGCCTTCGAATATTTGGCACGAACAGAGGGCATTATCAGCGCCATTGAGAGCGCCCATGCTATTGCTCATGTGCAGAAAATTGCCGGGACAATGAGCAAGGACCAAATCATAATCGTGTGTCTGTCAGGACGCGGGGATAAGGACGTTGCCGCCATCGCACGCTACAAGGGGGTAAGTATCGATGAGTAAAATCGCACAGGCTTTTAAAAATGGCAAGGCGTTTATTGGATTTATCACGGGCGGAGATCCTTCCATGGAAAAGAGCGAGGAGTTTATCATGGAAATGGTCCGGGGTGGCGCGGATTTGGTGGAAATCGGCATTCCGTTCTCAGATCCGATGGCCGAAGGTTTGGTCATTCAAGAGGCGAATATCCGCGCGCTGTCTGCGGGTGCAACCGTTGATAAGATTTTTGACCTGGTGGCCTCTGTGCGCCAAAAGACCGAAGTTCCCCTCGTTTTTATGACCTACTTAAACCCCGTGTTTAACTACGGGTACCCCCGTTTTTTCGCCCGCTGTGCTGAGTTGGGTGTTGACGGCATCATCATTCCTGATTTGCCTTTTGAAGAAAAGGGTGAACTGGCTGACGTTGCCGCAGGGTTTGGAGTAGACGTTATCTCCTTAATCGCGCCCACATCGGAACAGCGTATTGAGCAGATTGCGAAGGAGGCAACCGGCTTTATCTACGTGGTTTCCTCTATGGGCGTTACGGGGATGAGAAGTGAGATAAAAACCGACTTGCCGGCGATATTAGAGGTCGTCAGGGGTTCCAGTTCTATTCCCACCGCCGTTGGCTTCGGGATTAACACACCTAAACAGGCCGGAGAAATCGCAAAAATCGCGGATGGCGTGATTGTTGGGAGCGCAATCGTTAAAATTATCGAAAAGCATGGTGAAAATGCTGGCTCGTATATTTATGACTATGTCAGAAGCATGAAAAGCGCTGTATGGGAACTGGATTGATCGGTGAACTAAATTGACAGAAGGAGTGAGGGCATAATGGTGTTTGTCTTAAAACCAAACGTAACGAGGGATCAGATTGATGCCTTCATTCATAAGTTTGAATCCGACGGTTTTTCCACAATCCTTAGCACCGGGACAGAGCATACCGTGGTCTGTCTGATCGGCAACACAGCTAAAGTGGATGTGGATCATATTGCCAATACTAACGACATCGTTGAATATGGCAAACGCGTAACCGAGCCCTATAAGGCGGTTAACAGAATCGTTCACCCTGAAAATACCACTGTCAAGATGGGCAATGTCTGCATTGGCGAGGGATACTTTACGGTCATCGCTGGCCCCTGCTCGGTGGAAAGTGAGGAGCAAATCCTGGAGATTGCCAAATCCGTGCAACGCAGCGGTGCAAGCATCATGCGCGGCGGCGTATTCAAACCGCGCACCTCGCCCTACGCCTTTCAGGGCTTGCAAGAAGAAGGCTTGAAAATGCTTGTGGCGGCAAAAAAGGCGACTGGGCTTCCCATTATCACAGAAATCATGAATCAAACTCAGATCCCTCTGCTGGACGAAGTGGATATTATCCAGATCGGGGCTAGGAATATGCAGAATTTTGACTTGCTTAAAGAAGTAGGCAAATGTAGAAAACCGATTCTCCTGAAACGAGGCCTAGCCAACACGATCGAAGAGCTGCTAATGAGTGCAGAGTATATTATGTCCGAGGGCAATGAACAAGTCATTCTTTGTGAACGGGGTATCCGCACCTTTGAGACGATGACGAGAAATACCTTGGATTTATCCGCAATTCCGCTGCTCAAGCAGAAGTCACACCTTCCGGTGATCGTGGATCCCAGTCATGCGGCTGGAATACGCAGCCTCGTTGCGCCGCTTGCTAAAGCAGCCCTGGCTGTAGGGGCAGATGGGTTAATGATTGAAGCCCATAATGACCCTTCTAGGGCACTGTGCGACGGGGCCCAGTCTTTGGATTTAAAGCAGTTTGAAGAACTAATGGTCGATTTAAGGAAAAGAGCCTTATTTGAAGGTAAAAAGATGTAAGCTTATGTCACAAAATCTTCTGCGGAAAATGTAACCAAAGATTACCATTAAGTGCATAAGTCCTGTGAAGTAATGGAACGATTATACAGACCTTCACCAATATCAGTTACGTGGTTTCCAAATGGAGGTCAACGATTTAAATTCCAGTAGCCTTTCTGTAAATGAGTAGATGTTGTTTTTCTGCTCAAAAGAAAAGACCACCTTGAATGTTACTTCAAGGTGGTCTTTGTAAACGATGACTTTATCCACATAGCTGTCGATGAATTTTTGCATTCCGGGATGTTTTTTCAGTTACAAATTGCTTAAACATCGAGAACATATTCCATCCATGCGATTCGGATTGCTGCCCTAGGGGACCTTTTGCAAGACCGCTATCATGGACAGGAACAACTGAGTGATTTATACATCGGTAAGTGGGGAAGTTTTGATCATTAAAAAGGAGTTAGTGATGCCCACAATCTTTAGACGTGGAGAGTGCTGTTTTTTCAATTGTTGTCGAGGTTGAAAGGCAGGAACAGTTATAGAACACGTCGAAGGAGGTCAAGGGCTGCGACGACTATGAAATCTGGATTAATTAAGAGGGGATGTTATCTTTGGTTGGCTCTGAAAGAGGTAAGCGTTTTTTGAATATAAATATGGATGAGCGCAGATTGTCCATTGTTGTATTTTCGTTATTTTTTTCATGGCTGCTGGCGTTTCCTTTTGAGGGACAGGTTTTATATGCTCTTGCCCATCGATATAATTTAGACCCCCATACGATGATCTTCAAGTCAATCATCGCCCATTTTGTAGCCAGTTTCATTTTGCTTTGTTCGTTGCCATCTAAGAGTCCGAGGATTATAATTAGGAAATTAACGTATTTCTCAGATAAGAGGAGATGTTATGAAAGTTAAGCAGGTTATGCTAGAGAATCCTCAGACCCTTCATTACAGTAAAACGTTCGATTGGTGATCATGTCTGAACAGGATGCTATTTTCTCGGACCAGTTGCCAGCGTCATTATTTGCCCAAGTAGCCTCGAGCCCCCTCCGAGTATCTATCGATAAGATCGTTCCGTTAAAGCAGGCTCGGGAGATTGTGGAAACTGAGTTAATTGTAAAGGCCTTGAAGGAGTATCACAGTTTGCGTCGTACGGGAGAAATCCTAGGAGTAGCCCATTCTACATTATTACGTAAAGCGAGGGCATTGAGGATTTCTTACACGGACTAAAGAAACATAGTAATTTTAAAAAAGGAGAGATTATTTTATGTCACAAGTAAACATTACCTGGGAAGGAAATATGAAATTTGTAGGTACCGATGATAGTGGCTTTAAAATACCTATGGACGCGTCAGCGATTTATGGCGGGAAAAATGAAGGCGTAAGACCGATGGAATTAATGTTAATGTCTCTTGGCGGGTGTACAGGTATCGAGTTAGGTCATATTCTCAATAAAATGAGAGTCGTGTACGATCGTTTAGACGTTGAAGTTAATGGGAATAGAGTGGAAGAACACCCCAAGGTGTTTAGCGATATTCATGTGGTATATCGGTTAAGCGGGGAGAACATTTCGGTAGAAAAGGTGAATAAAGCTCTACAAATGGCTGAGCAGGTCTATTGTTCAGCGTCGAATATGCTAAAAAAAGTAGCGGAAATCTCCTATTCTATTGAAATTAATGGTAGGGCCTATAAATATGATGTGTGTGGAAGCAGTGGAAAAGAGTCCGGACAAGAATTCGGGAGTTTAGAGCACACGGTGCTCCAGAGTGGAAGGACTGGTATAGGATAAAAAACTTACAAGGAGGAAGTTACAATGAAGGTTAAAAATGTAATGGTTTGTAACCCTTACACAGTTAGATCTGATCAAAGTCTTGCTGATGCAAGCAGAATTTATCTAGACCACGATGTTAATTGTGCGCCTGTTGTGGGGGTGAACGATGACATTGTGGGGATCATTACAATTTATAAGGTATTGGGATGTTTTCTATCTGGTTGTTCCCCAACAGCAAAAGTAGAGGAATTCATGGATGATCCGCCTGCAATAGTGGAAGAAAATTCTGACTTTGATAAAATAGCAAACACTTGCACTCAGGATATGGAACGCATGCTTGTTTTGGATCAAAATAAGAAATTAACGGGAATTCTGTCCCGATTAGAGCTAATTAAAAAGGTTACTTTGGCTTGGGAAGAAACTAGAAATGAACTGAGAGTTGTGTTGCAGTCAGTTAGTCATGCAATTATCGCTTTTGATAAAACGGGTTTTGTATACCTTTTTAATAAAGGAGCAGAGATTCTCTTAGGGGTTAGTAGTCAGGAGGCAACTGAACAGTGTGATGAAAGAATTCTACCTCAGTGGATATGGAAGCAAGTTATTGCTGACGGTCAAGCGCGGATTGGCTTTAGATTGGAGGTTAACAACAAGCGGGTAATAGGGAATGCAACGCCTATATATGTAAATGGCGACATAACAGGTACGGTTGTCGTATTGCAAGATTTATCGGAAATGGATAACTTAACTCTAGAATTATCGAGGGTCAGGGAACTGAGAGATGAGTTGGATAATATTATCGAGTGTTCCTATGACGGAATGCTAGTTGTTAATCCTGAAAGAGTAGTCCAAAGGGTTAATAAGAGCGCTTTGCAGCTTTTTGACCTGACAGATTGTAGCAAGAATTGTTTATTAAGTGATATTGAATCAGAAGTTGCTGGTTGCTTGGACGAAATGGCTATTAATATTATAAAGCAGAAGAAAACCCTCACCAAAGGTTACACGAAGGGCGATGGACAGGAGATCATTATTACAGGTAATCCTCGTTTTGCTCCGGATGGAAAGGTAATACAGGTTATATTTAATATGAGGGATATGACTGAATTGCAACGTCTTAAGTTTCAAGTAGAACAAGCGAAGGAAGAGAAATTACGTTATTCAGTCGAGTTATTAGAGCTAAGAGGAAAGTTATTAAAAGAAGATTTAATAACCAAGAGTCCTGCGATGGAGCCAGTCTTAGAGTTAATGGTGCGTGTATCGCAAGTTGAATCGACTGTTCTCATTACCGGAGAATCCGGGGTGGGTAAGGAAGTTGCCGCTAAGCGGATTCACAGGCTAAGCGGAAAGGAGAATGGTCCGTTTATCACTATTAACTGTGGAGCAATACCGGAAAACCTCATGGAATCTGAACTTTTTGGATATGAAAAAGGTGCCTTTACAGGAGCTAGTAAAGAGGGGAAAATAGGCTTAATGGAAGCGGCCAATGGTGGGAACGTTTTCCTTGATGAGATCGGAGAACTTCCTTTGAATTTACAAGTTAAGCTTTTAAGAGTTATTCAGGAAAAGGTTATTTATCGTATTGGTGGCATAAAACCTATTAACCTTGATTTGCGCATTATCGCAGCTACTAATCGTAAACTGGAGGAAATGGTAAAGAAAAAAACCTTTCGCGAGGATTTATTCTATCGTTTGAATGTTGTACAAATTAAAATTCCTCCTTTACGCGAGCGTAGAGAGGATATTTTACCTTTAAGTGAATATTTTTTGAGCAAGTATTGTACTAAATACAGCAAACAAAAAAAAATTACTCAACAAGTTTATAAAATTTTTGAGAGCTATTATTGGCCAGGAAATATCCGAGAATTGGAAAATATTATAGAAAGAGCGGTCATTCTAAGCCAAGGTAACTCAATAGAGATTAACCACCTACCGGAAAATTTGAATGTCGGGAATATTGGAAAGGCTGAGGTTGAAGTAACTGTTAGAGGAATTATCTCATTAAACGAGGGCGTTCAGATGATGGAAAAGGAATTGTTTCGAAAAGCACTAGCAACGGAGAAGAGTAGTAGAAAAATTGCTTTACTTTTAGGGATAACTCATACTACTGTGTTGAGGAAAGGAAAACAATATGAGCTGCTATAATAGTGGCACTGCGAAGTTCCAGTTGGAACCTCGGCGTTCCAACTGGAAAAAAGGAGTTTTTTGGTGAATCCTTAATGTCATTTAAAATAAATAAAGGATGAATGGAACAGAAATGTTACGTTCATCCTTTATAATTTTCAGAAAAGTGCCTTTTATCAGATGTTTAAGGATTGGCATAAGTTTTGCGTATAAAATAAGAATAGGTCTTCAAGCTTTTCCAATTAATTGCTAGATTCAAGAAAATTTGATGAAAGAAGGGAGCTTATTAAACATGACCAAAAATATGGAGCACATTCGGGTTAGCGTCGGTTTTTATCCCAACTGGTGGCATAAGAATTATGGTATTTCTTACGGTAAACAGTACTACTATGACCCTGACTACCGCATTGAGGTCGCAATGAAGCAACAAAAGTTACTATATGAGCGCTTTGGAGATCTAGGGCTAGGAAACCCTGATCCCCAACCAAATCCTTTTGTCGATTATGGTATGGCTTTGGTACCTGAATTGTTCGGGTGTGAAACCACGTTCTTCGATGATGCTTTGCCGTGGGCTATTCCGGCTAACATGTCCGAAGAAACAATAAATAATCTCGTTGTACCCGATATACTGAACACTCATCCCATGACTGAAATCATCAGACAAATGGATTATTTAGAGAAAAAATACGGGCGGGTTACAGGAAATATTAATACATGTGGTATTCAGAACTTGGCCTTAAAACTGCGCGGTGATGAACTGTACATGGATTTTTATGAGAATCCAGATGTGGCACACAAGGTAATGAATCTTTGCTTGGAAACAATTATTCCATTAGCCAATTATGTTAAAAGCCGTACTGGTACATTAGCATCATCCGTTACCCCTATGGCTCCACCAGAAATGTATATTACTCCGAATTGTACTACAGCGCAAATCTCTAATGAATCCTATGAGGAATTTATTTTGCCATATGAAATGAAGCTTGCGAATGCGTTACAACCTTTTGGTATTCACCATTGCGGATCTGTTGATAATGTAATAGAAGGCTACAGTAAAATCAAAAATATGCAATTTATTGAAGTGGGGCCTTTGACTGACCTGCGTCGGGTGAGAGAACTGATGCCTACTGTCTTTATAAATGCTAGGATTTGCCCTGTCCGTATGCTCCAATGTACAGCTGAAGAAATTGAGCAAGATGTCAAACGTCTCATCGACACTGGCGGTCCTTACGAATTGCTCTCCATTGATGCAGTAGGTCTTGATTATGGGACACCGGATGAAAATGTTCGCGTTATGATAAATACTGCAAAAAGTTACAGTGCAGCAAAGATTGCCGAAGGGAAATAGTCTCTGTATTAGGAGTTCTCACCCTTTGCAGTCGAGTGATGGTTGTTAGTTTTTCACATCAAGTACACACAACTAAGAGATATTTTGAATGAGGGGGAAGCATGATGTCCGTATTAGAAGATATTAAAAATTCGATTATTACTTACAAGCCTGCAAAAACTAAAGAGTTTTGCCAACAAGCAATAGATGAAGGAATCGACCCACAGGTGATTTTAAGTGAGGGCTTAATCGCTGGCATGGCTGTTATTGGCGAGAAATTTAAGTTAAATAAGATTTACGTACCGGAAGTACTAATTTCCGCTCGATGCACTCATGCGGGACTAGATATACTAAAGCCCATTTTAGCTGCAGCAAAGGCAGTGGCATTAGGTAAAATTGTACTGGGGACAGTCAAGGATGACCTTCATGATATCGGCAAAAACCTTGTTGCTATGATGTTTGAGGGTGCAGGGTTTGAAGTAATAAACTTAGGGGTTAACGTTGACCCGGAGAAGTTTGTCGAGGCAATCAAAGAACATCAACCCAATATTATAGCGATGTCGAGCCTAATAACTTCTACTTTGCCTAATGTTGAGGGGACCATTAAAGCGATTATAGATGCCGGTCTCCGTGATCAAGTTAAGATTATGGTGGGTGGAGCACCAGTAACTGAAGAGTGGGTCCTGCAAATTGGCGGTGACGGGTTCGGTAAAGATGCTACTGCGGCGGTTGATGCAGCAAAGAAATTGATTGGTGTAGCTTAAAGGAGGAAAAATAATGTTTCATACCGAGGTTCGCAGCAAGAACACAATAGTCACCATCGGTAGGGATTTGCCTGCAGTTATTATTGGTGAACGGATCAATCCCACAGGGAAAAAGAAATTTGGTCAAGCGCTTTTGGCGAAAGACTATGATTATGTAAGACGCGAGGCAATCGCTCAGGTCGAGCAGGGCGCAGATATGTTAGACGTAAATGTAGGAGTCGCGGGCATTGATGAGGTTGATATGTTACCGGAAGTCATCAAAATAGTGTCTGAAACCGTTAATGTACCTCTGTGTATAGATTCGGCTAATCCGGTTGCCCTGGCAGCAGCGCTAAAAGTATATGAAGGGAAAGCCTTAGTTAACTCAGTAACGGGTGAGGAAAAATCTCTTGAGAGTGTTCTGCCTGTGATTAAGGAATATGGGGCAGCGGTTGTTGGTTTACTCATGGATGACACTGGTATTCCCAATGATCCTGAAAAAAGATTAGCGATCGCCATGAAAATTGTCGAACGTGCAGAAAAGCTAGGAATCGAACGCTCCAATATTATAATCGATTGCTTGACTATGACTGTGAGTTCAGACCATAATGCTGCCACTATTACCCTGAAAACCATTGAAAGGATCGTAGAGGAACTAGGTACTAATATTATTTTGGGAATTAGCAATGTTTCATTTGGTTTACCAGATCGAAATAGTATTACTAAAACGATGATTGCTATGGCCTTAAGGGCTGGTTTAACCTGCATAATTATGGATCCGACGGCAGAGGGTATGCGGCGAACGGTTAAAACCTCTGATCTTCTCTTAGGACGAGATGAGTGGTCTATGAACTACTTGGCAGAATACCGACAGTACTCTGAACCACAAGCCTAGCTAGAAACCTTGCTCACTTGGGGTAAAAAGCCTAATGAAATTTATATATTTCTTACTAAAGAAAGAGCGGAACGTCAAATGCAAAAAGTAAAAATCATTGCATGTGAAGTTTTTAAAGAAGAATTCCTTAGGGGTTTAAAAATACCCAGAGAGAACTGTATCTTTTTACCCCAAGAATTGCATCGTACCCCTGATCTACTAAATGTTGAATTGCAAAAGCAGATAGATCTCCTTGATGAACAAGGAGATCTAGACTGTATCTATTTAGGTTACGGTTGGTGTGGCAATGGTGTTGCGGCCCTAAAGTCCAGCCGGAGCAAAATTGTCATCCCCAATAGTGAGGATTGCATATCTGTTTTACTTGGTCTTCGTCATTTCGGTAAATGTCAGATTAATAGAACCACAAGTTATTTTCTCAGCTCGGGGTGGATTGCCTTTGGGAGCGATGGATGGAAAGAATATCAACGTTGTTTGGAGTTATTTGATCATGAAACAGCCTATTGGGCTACCAAAGAAATGATTAAGAACTATGAAACGTTTATTTTGATCAATAATGATATGGCCAGCTATCTTGCGGACAAGGTTTATGTCCAAAAGATTAGTGAGTTCTTTGACTTGAACTATGAAGAAGTTGAGGGATCAATAGATTGGTTGGCTAGCTTGTTTGAGGATATAGAATCAAACTCCAAGATAATTGTTGAACCAGGTATCTCGATTCAAAGTAGCATGTTTACCTGCGGAACCTAATTACCCATTGGAGGTGCGAAAGTGCAAAGTTTTAAAATTAAATTTCTACCTCAAAACTTAGAAGTTTTTGTTCCAGCAGGTACCAGTGTGGTTGAAGCAGCAGACTTAGCGAGGGTTGACATTGAGCCCACCCCTTGCGGACGGCGTGGAACATGTGGTAAATGCTTAATCCTTTGCCATGATTATTCGGGAATCCCGACAATCGTTGAAAAGGAAAAGATTATCGCTGCTAAGTTGGACCAAGGCTGGAGATTAGCATGTCAAACGCTTATTGTACAAGATATGGTTATTGAAGTGCCCGGTCAATCAGCAGGTAAGCTAATTAAAGCCTTGTTATCACGGCCCAAAAGTGTCATAGAAATTCAACCAACGATTATTAAGCACTTTCTTAAAGTCCCCCCACCAACTATGACAGATCAACGGGCTGATTGGGATAGAGTTGCAGAGCTGTTACCTGATCCTCAACAAGAATTGGACTTAACCTTGTTGAGGAAACTTCCAGAATTAATGAGGAAAAACAACTTTGAAATTACTGTCGTGACTTACAGAGGAAAAGTGATTTCAGTCGAAGCAGGAGACACAACAACTGTAGGTTATGGCTGTGCTATAGACATTGGAACAACAACGGTAATATGTAGTTTGCATGATCTGTTTAATGGACAAGAAATCACAGCTGCATCAGCGTTCAATCCACAGAGAACCTATGGAGCCGATGTGCTTTCTCGTATCGACTTTTCTCTAACGGGCAATAACTTGAAAAAATTACAAAACTTAATTATCGATCAAGTTAATGTCTTAATCGAAGAAGTAATATCACAAGCGGGTATAAATAGGTCGGATATTTATTTACTTAGTGTCGTCGGAAATACAACTATGCAGCACTTGTTTCTTGGACTTCCTTCTAGGTATATTGCCACACCACCCTTCGTCGGAACTCTTTATACAGGACTTAGTTTTGATTCCACAGATTTAGGTATCAAAATCAATGACAGAGGCAAAGTAGCCTTTTTACCCAATGTGGCAGGGTATGTAGGAGCTGATATTGTGGCAGGAGTACTGGCTACGGGTGCTTATAAGTATGATGCTCCATGCGTTTTAATAGATGTTGGAACCAATGCCGAAATTGTCTTAGCGGCTCAAGGCTCTTTATATGCGTGTTCAGCTGCTGCAGGACCAGCTTTTGAAGGAGCGAACATTTGCTACGGCATGCGTGCGGAAACGGGAGCAATCGATCGGGTTTGGCTGGAAGATGGGAAGCTGCACTATCATGTTATCGGAGAGGTTCCAGCATTGGGCTTATGCGGGTCGGGTTTAGTGGATGTAATTGCCGAGTTGCTAAGTATTGGAATTATCGATTTTAGCGGACGTCTATTAACCCGTGAGGAAGCAATCCCGATCGTGGGGGATACTTTGGCGGAAAGTTTGCGAGAAAATGACGATGGTGACGAATTTGTCATAGTTGAAAATAGTGAATTTCAAAAAGTAAGTCTCACACAAAGGGATATTCGCCAAGTCCAGTTAGCTAAAGGTGCCATACTGGCCGGAATTCGAATTATGATCAAGGAAATGGGCATAAAGATTGAAGATATTGAGCTGTTTAACTTAGCAGGTTCCTTTGGCAATGTACTTAATAAAAAGAATGCTCAGGTAGTGGGTCTAATCCCGGCCACTATATCTCTGAGCAAAGTAGAATATGCAGGTAATTCAGCACATGTCGGGGCACAAATTAATCTATTGCGTGCAGATACCGAAGAGATCGTGAATTCCGTAGTTAAAAATATTAAATATATTGAGCTTTCGGATCGAAGTGATTTTACGGAAGAGTTTACAAATGCAATGTTTTTCGGTGAATGTGAAGGATAGAGGTAAAAAACAAGGGAAGTAAAAATGAAAGGAGGTGAAGGCTCTCACCTAAAGAGAATACAGTACCCGATTGCGAGAAACGAGGTTTATCTTAAATTTTCAAAATTGTGTCTTGACAAGCGGGGACATTTCAAATCCCATCCACAGCGGAATAATTCCCAAGGAGATTTATTACGTATTATTAATGTGAAGGAGGAGCACTGATGAATTCATTCGGAGCATGGATTGTAGGATTGTGGCTAACCTATACGGCTGTCCTTATTGTACTAAGCAGATATGCCAAAAAGAAAGCCGAATCCGGTGCGGGTGGTGATAGTTTTTGGGTCGGAGGCCGCAGCTTTAAACCTTGGATGGTCTTCGTATGTATTACGGGTTTATTTTCTGGATCTTCGTTTATTTCTGTTTTAGAATTATCCTACAAAGTGGGTATTTCGGCGGCCTGGTATGGCGTGGCTGAAATGGTTCATGTCTTAATCATTGCGCTATTATTAATTGTCAATCTCCGTAGACTGAAAATGGTTACTGTTTCCGGATTAATAGGGGATAAATTCGGGCGCCTAGCACTGGGTGTGAGCGGTGCGATTACAGCCTTTACCTTTCCCATGTGGTCGGTAGCAACCGCCCTTGCTTTTGCTTCTGCTCTTCACGTATTTACCTCGTTAACACTTCCCTTTTCCATCGCGATTACAAGTATCACGCTTCTGATTTTTCTGCAATCAGGTGGGATGTGGTCAATTGTTGTTACTCAAACGGCAAATAGTTTTGCTTTTGCAGCAATGTTTATCGTCGGGTGTATTGCCTTCTTTATAGAACCTGGTTTCGACGGATTAGCCCTGTTAGCAACCGCCAAACCTGCCATGTTTTCCCCGACAAATGCAGGGTTGCAAGTGATCATTGCTTGGTTCGCTACATTTTTGATCAATGTGTTTGTAGCCCAAGCAGCATTTCAGATGGCCTTATCCTGTCGTACTCCTGAGGAAGGAAGAAAAGGCTTATTAATGGCCTTTGGAGCAAATATTTTCTTCGTTGTTTTCGGTGTTTTGTTCGGTTTGTCAGCCGCTGCAGTTGTGCCAGGCGGAGCTCGTGGTATGATTGCTATACCACAATATTTGGCTCAAGTATTACCAGCTCCATTAGTAGGTGTGTTTTTCCTTGGAATTTGGGCCGCAGCGTTGGGATGGGGTGCCCCCTGCCAATTTTCTGGTGCGACAAGCCTTGGGCGTGACGTAATGGGTGCAATTAACCCGTCCTTAAGTGATGAACGCAAAGTTAAGTACACAAAGTATGCACTGGTTGCGCTAACCTTAGAGATGATTTTATTAGGGCTAATGCGTAGCGAAAACGCTTCCTGGTGGAATGTTTTAGCATGGACGTTACGGAACGGGTCGACATTCGCTCCAGTGGTTGTGGCCTTGGCTTGGCCTCTGGCAACACGTCGTGGAGCAATAGCTGCTCTGCTCGGAGGATTTATTTCTGGTTTGTCTTGGTACGCCCTAGGTGGTTGGGACCCAGTTAAGTTTTTCTTTAATATTCATCCTGTGTTTATCGGTATGACCTTTAATATCTTATTTATGGTGGTAGTTTCAATGGTGGACAATGCCGGACAGTGGAAAATTAAATTTGATCAGTCATCCGGCAGAAAGACTTTAGGGCTTGTCTCTACGGCAGCCATGATTTTACTGGGGTTCACAGCATTAACCCAATTTAGCTGGCTCTTCCAGAAAGGGTTGATCGGATTAAACCTCTTCCTCATTGTAGCTGCCATTTTTGTGAATGTAATAATCTATGTGGTACCTAAAAAATCAGAGGTTACATCGACCGGGAAAGAAGTTGCTTAAGCCTTAAAACGTTGAATATGACCTTTAGGTTTAAGCCACATAAGCTGGCAATGCTTCAAACGTTGCCAGCTTATGTACATATGAACAGCAGAGTAGTCAATAAACAAGTGAGTAAAAAGGTAACAAAAGTTACTAAAACGTAACAAGCGTAAGAAGGTTTAATAAATAAACTTTACGGCCAAAGCTCGATCATCATCACCTCTAATAAAGGCCCTGATCATATTTATTACTGTGGTGTCCATCTGGGTGTTCTTAATGAGTTTTGTAAACGTCACTGAGAATAAGCAATTAGCCGGGGCTAAATAGTCACCAACTGATGTAAAGATATAAAGATCGACGAAGTTCTTTTTATAGGTTAGAAAGGCTCTTGCAACTATTGTAAGAGCCTTTCCTTGAGAATTATTATACGTTTTTTCAAGAAGAAGCTATTAAAATATCATTAGAGTAGAGGTGTTTAACGTGTTAATTTATTTGCTAGTACTACTAATACTAGGATTGACGGGCGGATTTTTCTCAGGTTTATTGGGTTTGGGTGGGGCTATATTAATGGTGCCTTTGCTGCTTTATGTACCCCCATTACTCCATCTTCCAGCCTTGGACATGAAAAGTGTAGCGGCCGTCAGTACCATACAGGTCTTTGCCAGTGCAACATCCGGTGTTATAGCCCATCGAAAAAGGGGAGCAGTCAGCATACCCGTTTTGTTGGCTATGGGTATCCCGGCTGCTACTGCCGGTTTTCTGGGAGCTCTCTTTTCAAAATATGTCGAGGCACATTTCTTGTTAGCAATTTTTGCTGGTAGTTCTACCTTAGCTACTTTATTAATGTTAATACCCAAAAAAGAACATGATACTGACCAAAGTCAGGAAGAGTTAAATGTCGATAAAGTTCAGTTTAATCGTGTACTGGCGGCTTTATTAGCTACAATAATCGGTTTTATTGGGGGGATGATAGGTGCGACGGGGGCTTTTATCTTTGTTCCAGTTTGTATTTATATTCTAAAAATACCTATGCGTATTACCATTGGTTCAACTTTGGGTATAGTTTTAATGACGGCCTTTACAAGTGCCGTGGGTAAGATTGCCAGTGGACAGATGCTTTGGCTGGTTGCGGCGGCATTGGTGTTAGGATCTGTACCAGCTGCACAATTAGGTTCACGGGTGTCACATCGAACTCCGGTAAAACTGCTGTACTGGATTATGACACTAATTATTGCTTTATCATCTTTAAAAATATGGTTAGATGTAATTCATTAATACGGGAAGAAATCACCACGAACTTCTATTCTATGTGAAAGAGAGGAACTATAGTGGAGAATAGAGCTACAGATAAGTATGAGAGACATATACGGTACACGAAAGAGACTTTAAAAATCTGGGAAGGCAAGATTGATTGGCGTTTACAGTATTTGATTAGCCTGGCGCCTTTGTTAAGACAGTTAACAGTGGAAGACCTGGGAATAGCCATCGCAGATAGAGAAAAATTTTTAATTTATCTGGCAGGAGACAAGCTAGATATTAAGATCAAACCAGGCGATACTATTCCGCCTCAATTGCCAATTCAAGAGGCTATGAAAGAGGCAAGGCGAGTTCTAAAAGTAGTGGATAAAGAATCATTCGGTATTCCATATATAGCCATATCTATCCCGATTCTTGGAGACGAAGGGAAGGTTATAGGTGGTATAGCGGTACAACAGTCTATGGAACACAAAGAAAATTTACGGGCTATGTCCCGGCAAATTTCTCAAACACTCTCTACGCTCACTGCAACTATCCAAGAACTTACAGCCCAGGGTGAAGAGCTTAGTGCAACAAGTCAACAATTTGCAGCTATTGCCCAAACATCGCAAGAAGGTGTTAAGGAAACAGACAAGATTGTACAGACAGTCAAAAGTATCAGCGATCGTAGTAAAATATTGGGGATAAATTCAGCCATAGAAGCTGCACGGGCAGGTGCGGAAGGCAAGGGATTTTCGATCGTAGCTCTGGAAATAAGAAAGCTTGCAGAGCAAAGTGCAAGTTCTATTACAGAGATTAAAGTTATCATAGAGGAATTTTCTCAAGCTATCGCTCAAATTGCAACATCGGCAACGGAATTAGATCAGGTTGCAGGTCAACAAGCCGCTCATTTATCACAGTTTACAACAGCTATAGAGAATTTATCTGAGTTAAGTATAGACCTTGCGAATATGGCAGAAGCGCTTTCTAGAGAAAACTAACTAGCTTATTCGGAACACGGAGAGGTAACGAACCGTGGTGCACCCGGACGAAAAAGCCACGGCGGCCCACGTTGGTAACAATAATACTAAAAGAAGGAAAATCATTGCTTTGTGTTGAATTTTATTCGGAAAAGAGTTTGGATAGGAGCAACAACGCATGGGATTCTTTCAATTGCAGCATGTGACAGATTACTACGATAATGCTATCGAGGGGATTCTAACGATGGATAATTTTAATCGAACCAGAAAATTATCCATCGTTTTGTTCATGTGCAACTTTATACTGCTATTTATTGACTATATCAATAACGTCAAGGGTCTCTGGATTATTACCGATGGTTATAAGTATTTATTCTATTCTCATGTCGTTTTAGGTTTGGGAACCCTACTTTTTATTTTGAGTTCCTGCAGAATTATTGCCCAGTCCCCAAAAGAAGTAACTTTAGCTCATAACTTCTTTGGAATCCTATTTGCTCTCTTTTTGCTAAACCATGCAGCTATAACATCGGGTTGGATCGATCAAAAAATTCATAGTCAACTTACGGTTTACGTTATAACCTGCATTATTATCGCTGTTATGTGTAACTACAAGCCGAAGGTTGCAGTACTGTTATATGGATTATCCTGGGTTACTTTTATGATTTCCGTAGCAATTAGTCAAGAGGATCCCGCTCTTCGCCAGGCGCACTATATAAACGCATCTGTTTTATTGATAGTATCATATTTTCTCTCCATAGTACTTTATCAATTTAGACGACAGGATTTGCTGCATAAACATTATTTAGAGGATTTAGTCACAGAGCGAACAAAAGAATTACAAACAGCTAATGATTTACTTTCAAGAGAAATATTGGAGAACAAACGAGCTGAGAAAGAGATGGCGAAACTAGATAGGTTGAACTTAATCGGTGAAATGGCAGCTAGTATTAGTCATGAAGTCCGAAATCCAATGACAACAGTAAAAGGTTTTTTGCAATTACTTAGAAACAAACAAGAGTCAAAGGATAAGGAATATTTTGACCTAATGATAGAAGAACTTGATCGTGCAAATTGCATTCTCTCAGAGTTTCTTTCCATTAGTAAAAACAAACCAACTATGTTTGAACTGCACAGTATAAATGACATAGTCACTTCCACCTTGCCGCTCGTCCAAGCAGACGCCCAAGCCAATGATAAATTATTAACGGTTGAACTTAATAATGTGCCGGATTTACAGCTCGACATTCAGGAAATACGCCAACTGTTATTAAATCTTGTTCGTAATGGGTTAGAAGCAATGTCTAGTGGCGGACATTTAAGAATAAAGACGTTTTTTACTAACGGTGAGGTAGCCTTAGTCGTATCGGATGAAGGTAATGGAATTGAACAGGGTATTTTAGAAAAGTTAGGCACACCATTCTTTACAACCAAAGAACAAGGTACGGGTTTAGGATTAGCCGTGTGTTACGGTATAATTTCACGCCACAAAGGAAGGATAAGTGTTGAAACTAGCCCTACAGGTTCTACATTTTATGTATACTTTGAATTAAGTAATTAGGGAGCGGTGGCAAGGGTTGCGCGTCGAGATTCCACCTGGTCTCGTTAAAGGTGGACCTAATAATTAACAAAAAATAGTTATGTCCTAGTTAACACCTGCTTTTCTCTACTTGATTCAGAGAAAAGCAGGCTTTTTTAGTTATAGAATATTAGTGAATTATTTTTCATCTAGGTTTGAGACTCCTCATCTATAAGTGGGTGTTCCATGTTTTGCTCGGTAGGGGTAGAATCCTCTTTTTGTCGCTAAGTATTCCTTTTGGGATTAGCGGCTCGGCGAAACCAATCCTCCGCGCAATAGTATCGTTAATGGCTGTGGGCTTTTGAAGAGAGAGGATCTATTGAATTATATGTCGAATATTTAAGAGGTTAACTTTATTGAAGTCGTATGAATGAAGCAATTCCTGGAAAATACTTCAAATATTATAAGAGTTTTAGATAATTGGGTTTTAAGTAAGGAGGATAATGAATATGTACAAGTTATATCCGTTAACAAATGCCCAGAAATCTATCTGGGTGGCAGATAATTTATACGCTGGTACGAGCCAAGCTGTTTCATCAACGACTGCGATAATCCGTGAAGTAATCGACTTCACTTTAATGAATGAAGCCATAAATATAGTGATTAAACACAACGATGCTCTTCGTATTAGATTGGTTAATCAGAATGGTACGCTACAACAATTTTTTTGTGACTTTGTCAAAAAGCAGTTTGATGTTTTAGATTTTAGCTATGATCATGGCGAAAAAGATTATAAACAATGGGAAAAGAAAATGGTTCAGACCCCATTCAACTTAGTCAACTCAGAGCTTTTTTATTTTGCCTTGATTAAGCTAAGTGAGAAGAAAAATATCTGTTTCTTCAAATTCCATCATACGATTATCGACGCCTGGGGAACCGCTCTAGTAATAAGAAAGATGCTGAAAGAATATTGGCAACTGAAGCACAATAGCCTTTCAGAAAATGATGATGATGAGAAACTTTCCTTTGTTCATCATATCAATGATGAACTTCAATATATGGCTACCCCACGCTTCGAAAAGCATAAGGAATTTTGGTCAGGTGTTTTTGGGACAGTTCCTGAGTTTACATCGTTTACTGATAATAAAGGGATTACCAGCTTAGTCGGAAAAAGGAAAAGTTATATTCTATCCGAGTTAATAAGTTCTAAATTGAATAGTTTTTGCGAGCTAAATAAAGTGTCGGCGTTTAGTGTCTTCTATGCGCTGCTTGCATTATACCTGTCTAAAAGAAGTAATAAGAAAGACATAGCGATTGAAACTCCTATCTTGAATAGATCGGGCAAGACGGAAAAAAACACAGTGGGTATGTTTATGCATAATATACCCGTTAGAATTTATGTTGAGCCAAGCCTTGACTTTCTAGCCTTTGTTAACGAGGCTTTCCGAGAGTTAAAGAAATTCATGAGACATCAACGCTATCCATATAGCAGCATATTAAAAGATTTTCGTGAAAAACAACAATTCTCTGGAACCCTTGTGGATGTTACCTTAAATTATCACAATCTCAAGCTAGATTCGGTAATTGAATATGAGGCAATCTGGAATTATCCCGGAGCACAGTCCAACTCGCTGTCAATATGTGTGAGTGACAGGGCTGATACCGGCTTGCCAGAATTGGATTATGACTACTTACTTGAAGTCTTCAGTGAGAAAGATATCGATCAAATGCATAACAATCTATGCAATCTGTTAACCGACGCCCTAGAAAACCCAAGCAAAAGGCTATATGAACTACAAATGTTATCCCAGGACGAGCTGAATAAGCTCTTACTAGGGTTCAATCAGACAGAATTAGCATATGAAGCTAAATCTGTGTCTGAGCTATTCGAAGATCAGGTTATAAAATCATTAGATGGTACGGCAATAGTCTTTGGAGACCAGAGATTAACTTATCGGGAACTTAATGAAAAGGCTAATCAGCTGGCCCGTTATATCCGAGGTAAAGGGATGTCTCGAAATTCGATTGTCGGGTTGCTGATCGACAGATCTGTGGAAATGGTAGTAGGTATTCTGGGGATTCTTAAGGCTGGCGCGGCCTATTTACCTATTGATCCGGCTTACCCTAGGGAAAGAATTACCTATATGCTTAACCAAAGTAATACTCGCTTAACTCTTACGGATAAAAATGACCCCCATATTTTTACCCTTGAGAATTGTGAGTTTGCCAACATTTCGTTAAGTAATATCGCTCTCTATAATAGTGATACGGACAACTTGGAAAAGGATATAAACCATAATACCGATGACTTAGCCTATGTGCTTTTTACTTCGGGTTCGACAGGTAAACCCAAAGGGGTAATGGTTCACCATAGGGCTTTATGTAATCTGATTAACAGCGTAGCACGGAATCTAAACTTTGAGAGTCAAACGATTGTTTCGTTAACAACGATCTCTTTTGATATTTTCTTCAGTGACACGATTTTGCCCTTGACCAAAGGGATGAAGGTTATAATTGCCAATACGGAAGAGCAAACAATTGCCAAGTATCTCTTTGCCCTGATTAACCAACACCAAGTTAAAGTTCTGCAAGCCACACCGTCAAGAATGAAGCTGATTTTAAGTGAGGAACAAGGTCGGGAGTGCTTGAATGATTTAACCCACATCTTAATTACAGGGGAGAGTTTTCCTGCGCCATTATTACCCCAACTGAAATCCGTTACTCAAGCAGAAATTTATAATTTATATGGTCCAACAGAAACGACGGTATGGTCAACAATGACCAATGTTACCCATTCCGACAAGATAACGATCGGAAAACCGATCGCCAACACCCAAATATATATCCTTGACGATCATTTATCCCCAGTAACTATAGGGTCAGTAGGTGAAATTTTCATTGTCGGGGATGGAGTTTCTTTGGGCTACTTAGCTAACCCCGAATTGACCAAAGAACGTTTCTTAGCTAATCCCTATATAGCGGGTCATACAATGTACCGAACGGGGGATTTGGGACGATGGTTAAAAAACGGTGATATAGAATGCTTGGGTCGAACTGATAACCAAATAAAGATCAGGGGATTAAGAATAGAGATGGAAGAAATCGAAGTCTGCCTGTTAGAACATACCGCGGTTAAAGAAGCAGTCGTAATGGTTAGAGAAGATAAAGCGGGCAAGAAACATCTATGTGCCTACTTAACTGGTGAGAAAAGGCCAAGCAATGAAAATTTAAGATCTCATATATTAAAGTATCTGCCAAATTATATGGTTCCTGCTTGTTTTATCTGGCTCGATGCTATACCGCTGACTCCGAATGGCAAGATCAACCGCCAAGTTTTACCTTTACCAAACGAACTAGAATTTGGACAGTTAACACATGCTTATCTTGCTCCCAGAAATGATGTGGAATGGAAACTGGCCATGTTGTGGGCTGAAGCGCTTGAAGTAGAACGAGTTGGAATTGATGACAACCTATTTGCGTTGGGGGGAGATTCATTAACAATCCTAGAAATTATGTCTGGTGCCTTATCTTACGAATGGAAACTTAACGCTCAGGATTTCTATGAATGCCCAACCATTAGGCTGCTGTCCTCAAAAATCACGGGGTGTATCCAAGAAGATAATGAAAATGAAGAAGAGATTCTTCTCTCTGGCAGGGTATGGCCTACGGAAGTGATTATAAAGCCAGTGGATACAGGTAATGTCCTCTTGACGGGTGCGACGGGCTTCTTAGGAATACACCTCCTTTGGGAGTTACTGGTTCAAACAAATAACGGAATCTATTGCCTGGTACGGGGGAATCAGGCTAAAGCAAAATTGGATAAACTGCTAAGCTTTTATTTTCCCTCACTTTCTGTAACCTTGAAAAACAGGATTATTGTGGTTAACGGGGATATTTCCTTTGAACAATTTGGGTTAAATGATAACTCTTATCAAGATCTGGCCCAAAAGGTACAGACAGTCATTCATAGCGGCGCATTGGTCAAACACTATGGTAATTATCCTGAGTTTGAGACGAATAACGTTCAAGGAACTAGGGAAGTCATTAATTTTTGTCTAAAATTTAATAAGAAACTTAATCATATTTCAACGATTAGTATATCAGGAGATTTTGTTGTCGACCTAAGTAAAGGCAAGGCCGTTTTTTCAGAAAAAGATTTTTATTTAGGACAGGATTATAAAACCAATGTCTATGTACGAAGCAAATTTGCTGCAGAGAACCAGGTGTTTCAGGCTGAAACTGAAGGTTTGCGCTTTACTATCTTTAGGATTGGGGTCTTAACCGGGCGTTACCGGGATGGTAAATTTCAGCACAACATCGCTCAAAATGCCTTTTATCGTAAAGTAAAGTCCCTTGTGGCTTTAAAAGTTGTCCCGGAAAGTTTCTTGGATCAAAGTATTGAGTTTACACCGGTAGACTATTGTGCTAAAGGGATTGTGAATATTATCCAGGTCAATCAGGCTCACGGTCTGGTGTTTCACATGTTCAATCATCAAGAGATTAAGGCAATTGAGCTCCTTAGTTATTTAAGAGAGCTGAATATGTCTGTTCAAACCCTCTCTAACCAGGAATTTGATGTTTATATTAGGCAGCTTTCCCAAACAAAAGAAGGAAAGGAAACCCTGAGTGGTCTCGTTTCCGATCTAAGTGTCAATAAGAGATTGAATTATAGTAACGTCATCACGGTTGATTCTACGTTTACGATTAATTATTTGGTTCAAACTGGTTTTGTTTGGCCAGAGATAGATGTGGTATATCTCTCTAAGATTATAAGCTATATGCGTGAAGTCGGCTTTATTAATAATTCAATAAGTTCTTAAATAGTATACATTTGGATAAAAAGGAAGTTATTAAATACATTAATCTCTATTGAAGTTTGTTAATCTGACATGTAAAATAAAAAAGTAAGTAGTATTTTGCTAAAAAGTAATGTTTTTGTAGAATTATGTTTATTAGAGGGCGAGGTTCTTATTTATTTTGAAAAGCTATGGTGCTAAGGATGTCCATTAAGAATAAACTATTATCCTTGATTTTAACGAAAAGTATGTATACTTATATTCCCGATAACGAAAAAAGTGAATTCAATTTAGAACTTATTAATTTGAATTTTGAACGGTCAAGAAAGTTAAATCTTATCATTTTTATTTTTACATTAATCCTACTTCCCATTGATATCCTAAATAAACAAAAAGGGCTATGGATGCCTGGGTCTAAGTATCTCTTTTATACACATATATTAATGATCATTATACCGCTGTTATTAATACTTTTTTTTCGTATAAGCAAAGGCCTTAAGACTAAAGATATCCGGAAGAAACGGTTATTTGTTATATTATTTGCTTATTTTATTACCTTGAATTGTACCTTTACATCAATTATTGATCAGCACATTCACGGTGAGATTACGGTCTTTATTATTGGGGCATTTGCAATTGCTATAATGAATAATTTCAAGCCACTAACTAGCCTAGGGATCTACTTAAGTAATTTTGTGGTATTTCAAATAGGAATCACATCTGTTCAAAATAACCCTGCGATTCTCAGGGCGCATTACGTTAATGGTACAATAATTGCTGTGGTGGCCTGGTTTCTCTCTATTATTCTTTACTACGGCAAGGTCAAAGATTTTCAGAGCAGAAAAACCATCGAAGATCAAAAAGGCGAATTGGAAAAAGCTAATCAACAACTGACGGAGACCAATCATAAGCTTCATCAATCACTCACCGCACTGGACGAATCTCAAAACATTATTTTCACCCTTGCCCTCGCACTTGAATCAAAAGATGAGTATTTACATGGACATTCAAAACGAGTGACCGATTATGCTTTAGAGCTGGGAAGGTTTCTGAATCTAAGTGAAATTGATCAAATTAATTTATACCGCGCAGCAATTTTGCACGACATTGGGAAAATTGGCATTCCTGATGCGATTTTGAATAAGCCAAGCGCTTTAGTAAGCGAAGAATGGTCAATCATGAAATCTCACCCAGAGCGGGGGGAAGCTATTTGTTCTAAGCTGAACTTTGCCAGAGAGATTTTGCCGATCATTAGGCATCATCATGAACGTTACGACGGAAAAGGCTACCCAGACGGCTTAAGTGGTGAAGACATCCCATTTATTGCTCGTCTCATTAGTATCGCCGACACGGTCGATGCAATTACTTCCAGTCGCCCTTATCGTTTAGCAGGAACGTTTGAACAGGTATTAGAAGAATTGCAAAAAAGTGCCGGCACTCAATTTGATCCTGTTTTAGTAGCGGCCTTTATTTCTTTATATAACAGTAAAAAACTAACTAATCGAGCATACGTAAGCTAAGCCCTATCCAGGAGGTTAGAAACAAGAAGCACGTTGAAATTCTTGTCAAAAAACCTGTGCTAATAGGGCTGTTTTTAATTTTTAAGTGAAGGGTTACTTAACATATTAGTAGACACGCTTCACTCCGGTAACTTCGGCGCTCAAAGAATCCAAGGCGACAAGGTCCTCAGCGTTAAGCTCTTTCAACGCTGTCTTACCAAGAGCACGCATACCTTCTTCCATCTCCAAAACCATAGAGGTCAGGGCATTAACAACACTTGTGGCTGCCTGATCGATATCAAGTTTACTCTTGGCAGGAGAATCGTAAAACACTAAGGTAGTAGGAGGTTCCCAGGGTATTACTTTGCTGATTTGGTTATGGGTAAGGGCAAGAAGTGGAACGGTAGCCATATAGATGGCATCCGCTCCTAGAGCAATAGCTTTAAGACACTCCCCAGGAGTAAAATATCCCCCTGCTACGATCAAGCTTACCCTGTCACGCACCCTCTGGTTGTTTAGAAAACGCACGGCTCGAATCAAAGCGAAGAGACTGGGTATACCAAAATCATCTTGTTTAATTGGGGTTGTCGCATGGGAACCGCCCTGCGCACCATCAATGATCACTGCATCAAAACCCAAATTAATTGCGGCCGCTAAGTCATCCTCTAGATGTCCGGTGGCCATCAGTTTTAAGGCAATAGGGATACCGTTAGACCGTTTACGCAGACTTTTCATGAAACCTGGCCAATCGCTTTGTTTTTGAACTCCAGGAGGTGCTGGAAAGGAAATGGCCATCTCATCAGGGGCCAATCCTGAGAGTTCTTGAGCTCGACCTTCAAATTCTACGGCCTCTATTGTGACAGCACCCATATCGGCGCCTTGCCCCATTTGAACCTCTAACATATCAGCAGAGTCAATCTGTTCTTGAGTTCTTGCCCCCCAGGCCCAACGGGAAATTTGTAAGGTGAATTTTCCCGCTTCCATGCGTTCTTCTGGTAAAAAAGGACCTTCTCCGGAACACGTGGAAGTCTGCAGGGTTTTAGCTGCTCTGGCCAAAGCTCTTTTTGCTTCCTCGCTAAGTGCGATTCCATAGGCCATTGCACCTATCATAATGGGAATATTGATAATCATCGGCTTGTTGGCTTTTGGACCAATGGTCACCTGCATGTTCAGCTTGGTACTTTCAGGCAAAGAAAGCCTCGTCATTAACTGGGGAGCAAACATGAGGTTGTCAAACCCGGGAAAATGCTTAGGGGAACCGAGTGGTCGTGTGATGATTTTCCCGTTTTCCGCTCGAAAACCGTTTTCCAGGATGTTTAACACCGAAATACGTTTCCCAGCTGGCCACAATTCCATAAGGTTCTGGGTGTATTTATCAGAAAGCAGTTTGGAGGAAAAATCGCTGATCTGCTGACCTATTAGATAACGCAAAATTGGTTTGATGAGGAGTACCAGCACTAAGAGCACCTGAAGGGCTAGTAATAGGATTAGTAAAAACAACCAGAACGAACTCGTGATGGTAATTTGCATGTCTAGACCTCATAACGTTAAGTTTCATGCTTTGCTATTGTTTAGGCTTCGTTGCCTGCCAGGCCTTAAAGATAAACCAAAACAGTAATAGGTCACCGAGAGTAAACATTGCCCCACCTAATGCTCGAACCCATAAATAGGAGTTAAGGAGCAGATGTACCTCCATAAAATCCATACCTATGATTCGCCAGAGATAAGTCTGCACGAAGCCAGCAACCAGCAGGGCAAAGGACATGGACATTAGGCCGCCATTGAGTAAGATTACAGCGATAACTCCACCTCTATACCCTTTAAGTGTAGGTTCACTACCCTGGCTGAGGACGTAATAACACCCAGCCAAAACAACAAAACCGAGGCTGCCAAACAAGGCCAAATGGGCATGACCAGAGGTAACATACGTTCCATGCATATACAGGTTGACCCAAGGGACCGTAATGAACAGGCCTAAGAGGGAAGCACCGGTTATATGATAAAATAGACTGCTGAGCAGCAACCATAAGGTAAGCTTTTCCCTCTTACTCTTTACTTTTTTGGACTTTAAGCCCCTATAGGTCATATGAACCAACATGCCTACGGGTATGACTTCTACGACGCTGACCAACGAACCAATAACTAACCAGACAGCGGGAAACCCGATCCAGTAATAATGATGTCCGGTACTGTATAAACCGCCGACGACAGCCAAAGCGGCCTCCAGATAAAGCCACTTTTCCACTTGAGTACGCGGGGCTAGACCAGAAACAATCAAATACGTGGCAATAAAACCGGCGGATGTTAGCTCGAAAGCCATTTCTTCCCATAAGTGAACGATCCAGAACTTGGTGGCTTCATCGCTAATCGGATTACTATAGGTTAAGGTATTCGGCAGCAATAGTAACAACAAAAAGACAATTCCCACCGTCATTGTCGCGGTAGCCGGTGTTATATTCCGCTTATCCGTCAGCAAAGTTCGGATAAGGTTATAGGAGGCTAGGGCCAACGCAAAACAAATTCCAACATAAAAGATGGGCATCCCTTCAAGATATTCTCGACCATTACCAATCCGCAGGGCTAGGGTTCCAAAGATTGATAAGCTAAAAAGCATGACGATCCAGTACTGCCAACGGGCCAAACGGGTGGAATAGATCTCCCGATTAAGTTCAGCAGTCGTAAAAAAGTAAACCATACCCATAGTACCGATTAGGGGCCATAGGCCAGCCAAACCCAGATGGATGGCTCTAGCGAACTCAAAGGGAATCGGTGAAGGTAAATCGGGTATCACCAATTCCAAGGCACCCATCAAGGCCACTACACTTTGCAGGGCAAATAAGCTTACGGCCGAAAGGCAATACCTTCGGCTAATCTTTTGGGCTATAAATTGCTGCTTTTTAGCCGCGGATTTATTAACCTTACCTGTATAAGAAAACCGTTTGAACAGCTTCATGAGTCCTTCTCCAGGTTTTCTTGCTGAGGAGGCCAACCCAAAGTAGGTATGGTGTGAAGAAACTCTAAGTATCGCACTAGATTATCGGCATCCGCCTGGTCGAGGGCTGGGTGACGGGTATACCTATTGGGCCGCATCACTGGCGGCTCCACCAGATAGTTAATAAGATATGAAGAGTTTTTTTTATCAGTAATATGAGTTAAATCATCCGCTTCATAACCACCGTGTCCAAAGAGGGTGTGGCAGCTTACGCAATTATGCCTTTGCCAGACGACTTTGCCTGCTACAGCCGACTCAGGCATGGGAGTCGGAAGTCTGGCTGATATAAGGGTAATCGCCACAAATAATACCAAGGAAAAGGTGCTTAATAACAAGAAGGTTCGCAACTTCAAGAGGCTTCATTCCAATTCTAGCAGGATAGTTTCATGGTAGTGTTTACCAAAGCTAGAAAACTATACAGTATTATGGAAGAAGCCGCAAAAAGCATGAAAGTATGTTGCTTCGGCACTATTTCGGATTTGATACCATAAACTAGACTTTCTGAGCGTCTCGGGCCTTGCCTACATATCGCTCCGCTGTCATGTGCATGGCTTTGATCTCCGTCTCAGTGAGTTCTCTCACGACTCGCGCAGGGACTCCCATTAGCATTACGCGCGGGGGATAGGTTTTATTTCCAGGCACAAGGGTCCCCGCGGCAATAGATGTTTCTGCGTTGATGATGGTACCGTCAAGAACGATTGCGCCCATACCGACGAGAGATCCCCGACCAATCTGACATCCGTGCAGAATAGCGGAATGCCCGATTGTGACATAGTCTTCGATGGTTACCGGCTGATTCTCGTTTACATGGATAACAACCAAGTCCTGAATGTTCGTACAGTTTCCAATTTTAATTTTAGAAAGGTCCCCTCGAATGACTGAGTTATACCAAACACTGGATTGTTCACCTATTTCTACGTCACCCGTTATTTTACAGCCCTCGGCAATAAAAACACTTTTGGCGAGTTTAGGTTCTTTAGCTAGTTCATCATGCAAATTATTCTACCCCCGATAGTTTTGATCGTTAAGATGTCAATGATTCATTATACTATAATCTGGTGTGATTTTTCTCACACTTAAAGAATCCTCAAAATCACAGTACTTTAAGCGTATTTGATTTAAACTAACCTTAGTCAACTTGAATAAACAAAATTCAAATAAAAATTAGGGGGAAACAAAAATGAGTATGTTTTGTTATCAGTGTCAAGAAACTGCCAAAGGAACCGGTTGTACAATTAAAGGGGTCTGTGGAAAAAACGAAAATGTAGCCAATCTGCAAGACCTACTGATCTACACATTAAAAGGGATCTCCATTTATGCGGTTCAAGCACGTGCTATGAGTATTGTTCGACCAGATGTCGATAAATTCATTATGGAAAGCCTCTTTAGCACAATTACAAATGCTAATTTCGATAGAAGTCGTTTCGTTGATAGAATCCAAGAAGGGCTCACCCTACGCGAAGGACTCAAGCAAGAAATTCTTCAAGCAGGCGGTACGATTCCAGCAGTCTTACCTGATGCAGCCACTTGGTCAGCTCCTGCAGAGGAGTTTGAGAAAAAAGCAGTCGTTGTCGGTATCTTGGCCACAGAAAACGAAGATGTTCGTTCACTCAGAGAATTGCTGACCTACGGTTTAAAAGGGATAGCCGCGTATGCTGAACATGCGTATACTTTAGAGCACAAAGAAGCAGGCATCTTTGCCTTTATCGAAAAAGCTTTGGCAGCCACCCTTGATGACACTCTCGCAGCAGGTGACCTCGTTGCTCTAGTCTTAGAAGCAGGGAAATATGGTGTTGACGTAATGGCACTCTTAGATACGGCCAATACCACCACTTACGGTAATCCTGAGCTTACTAAAGTCAATATCGGTGTTCGAAACAACTCAGCCATTCTGATCAGTGGTCATGATCTAAAAGACCTCGAAGAATTGCTCATCCAAACTCAAGGCACTGGAGTCGATGTCTATACCCATGGTGAAATGCTTCCTGCCCATTACTATCCCTCCTTCAAGAAATATGACAATTTCGTGGGCAACTACGGAAATGCCTGGTATAAACAAGATAAAGAATTCGATTCCTTTAACGGTCCAATTTTCTTGACCACCAACTGTCTTGTTCCCCCGAAAGATTCCTACAAAGATCGCGTCTACACGACGGGTGTTGTCGGATTCGAAGGAGTTAAGCACATCGCTGATCGTCAAGATGGCAAGGCCAAAGACTTCTCCACACTGATCGCTCACGCTAAGAGTTGCCCAGCACCAACGGAAATTGAAACAGGAGAAATCATCGGAGGATTCGCCCATAATCAAGTTATGGCCCTGGCTGACAAAGTTGTAGATGCTGTGAAATCAGGAGCTATTAAGCGCTTCTTCGTCATGGCTGGCTGTGACGGCCGCATGAAGAGCCGTGATTATTATACCGATTTTGCCAAAGCCTTACCCCAAGACACCGTGATCCTTACGGCAGGATGTGCCAAATATAAATACAATAAACTAAACCTTGGGGACATCGGCGGCATTCCAAGAGTTCTCGATGCAGGACAATGTAATGACTCCTATTCCTTAGCCGTCATCGCCTTAAAACTTAAAGAAGTCTTCGGCTTAGAGGATATCAACCAACTTCCAATCTCGTATAACATCGCTTGGTACGAGCAAAAAGCAGTCATTGTTTTACTGGCCCTTCTCCACTTAGGCGTAAAAAACATTCACTTAGGACCGACACTTCCAGGCTTCTTGTCTCCGAATGTGGTCAAAGTCTTAGTAGAAAACTTCGGCATTGCCGGCATCTCCACCGTTGAAGATGATGTCAAAATGTTCATGGCGTAACAATTCAGAAAAAAGCTTAAGACTTAATAATTTCTGTGGGCTGCCTTTCAGTTGAGGCAGCCTATTTTTGTTGCTATGCGAGCTGAAATAGACTAAAAAATAATATAGATTAAGAATAACAAAGAGAATCTGAGAGTTTATATAATAATTACCAAACCATAGGGAGGATTACATCATTAAACGTCGAAAACAATGCAAGACGAATAAAGTAAGGGTATTTATTAATAATACCGAGGAGTGTTTTCATGTCAGAGATGATTTGTCCAACTCAAGATTGGGAGCAGGCCATAAAGCAGATTAAATCGGTTATAGCTGCTCGAATTAAGGTTAATAATCAAGGGGAAATCGAAGAGGTTCACATTCTATCGGGTTCAGGACGAGCACCGAAGCAAATCGTGAGGGATGTCGAATCAATCTTGGTGGCCCAATTTAATTTACAAATTGACCATAAGAAAATTAGTGTTGCCCAAGTAGAAGATGATGAGGAAGTAACCTTAGCCATGGTGGAGTCAAAGCGACCCAAATTAGTCGGGGTTACCCTTAGAACAGTTAATGGAATGGCAGAAGTTAAGGTGGAATTGCTAACAGGAGACAAGCTTATAGAAGGAGTGGCCCAGGGCCCCTCCTCATCACATAACAAGTTGCGACTTTTTGTTAAGGCTACACTTAATGCACTCAATCCCCTGACCCCGGATACTCTGCTCTTCGTCACAGACGATGTTGGAATTACCCAGCTAGCTAAGCAACAGATTGCCTTAGTATCTATAACCTTGATTGCCCCGACCGGAGAACAATCTCTGACAGGATGTGCTTTGGTCAGAAACGATGATCGGGAAGCTGTGGTTAAGGCAACACTTGATGCCGTTAATCGAAAACTAAAGTTTCTCAGGAACGATTAATTTACTAACTTTGGCCGACATACTTACGATTAGATTTTAATACTCTGTTTTAATTCCCTACTAGCGAAGCGGAAAAAACAGCGGAACGAATAAGAGCGAAGCGGATAAACTGTACCTTTGATAAAAAGATAAAGGAGGTTTTCCGCATGAGCAAATTATTTAAAGCTATTACTGTTCTCGTCACTCTCGTTCTCGCCGGTGGCGCAGCCTATAAGATCTAATTGTAAAGTAGTCGGCCAAACTATATAAGGGGTGGCTAATGGAAAGTTTACCAAAGAAGTTCAAACTATTTTTCACAGTAGTAACTGCATCTGCTACAGTGGTTTTAGGATGGAATATCCTTCATACGGATTGGAGTATAACCCTATTTGTTCATCTCTTAATCTTTGGGATTCTCGCGATCGCTAGTGAATCCTTACCGGTCGCCCTACCGAAAGGGGGGTATGTAACGGTTAGTTATGCTATTTTTCTTTCTTCGCTGATCTTGTTTCCCTTAGGAGTGACGTTGACGGCGGTGGCTTTATCGGGCCTGATCATTATTGGTAAGGCTGGCATAGAGCAACCCCTCTATAAACGAGTGTTTAATGCTTCGCAATACGTTTTGTCCTTAGCAGCCGCGTACGGTGCTATGAACTTTTTTGATCCTTCTTCGTTTCAATTTGATTGGAAATCGCTGCTGCACTATTTGATTGCCGCCTCTGTTTTTATGGTTATGAATATAACCATTGTCTCAATCGCCTTAGGAATGATGTTCAATAAATCCCCTTGGTCAATATGGCTTTGTAATATTCGTTGGTCTGTTCCTAACTTCATGGCACTTGTTCCGCTTGGATTCTTATTAGCTTTACTTTACGATAAGTACGGCCCGCTGGGTGTTATCCTACTCTTTATTCCTCTTTTAGCTTCTCGCCATGCTTTCCAACTCTACATTGACATGCGAGAAAATTACCTCAATACGGTTGAAGCCTTAGTTCAGGCACTGGAGGCGAAAGACACGTACACTAGTGGACATTCTGCAAGAGTAGGAAAACTAGCAGTTGCTATGGCAGAAGGACTCGAAATGAATGATGATAAGATAGAGTCTCTTAAATACGCTGCAGTGTTGCATGACGTAGGAAAGATCGGGGTAAGCGAAATAATTCTGAATAAAGAGGGAAAACTGTTGGATTCAGAATGGGAATCTATCCGCAGTCATCCGGTCATGGGGCAAACGATTATCAAAAGCATTAAATTCTTGTTTGATATAGGACAAGTTGTACGCCATCACCACGAGCGTTTTGATGGGAATGGCTATCCGGATGGAATCAAAGGGACAGAAATCCCACTGGAATCCCGGATCATAGCCGTAGCAGATACATATGATGCAATTACATCTGATCGGAGTTATCGTAAAGGCAGTACACATGACGAGGCCATTGCAGAGCTTAGAAAAGTCGCTGGATCTCAATTGGATCCAGCGATGGTAGAAATATTTTGTAAAGTGGTCACAAGTGAAATGACAGAGCGAACGGTCAGTGCTGACCAAGGACAAATTGCTTTAAACGTTTAGTTGCATAAGAGGTGAAGAATGCTTATAGAAACGCTGATCCTAGCATTATTAATTAGTATGTTAAGTGGGGGGAAAATCAGTCGCCTAAGTGAGCTCGTCCTTCGGGGATTTTGGTTGGTCCCCTTGGCTCTCTTGATACAGAGTGGTGTCTATTGGGCAGCTGTTCGAGGAATTGGGTTAGGCCCAAGTTGGGCTGGTCCAGTGCTTGATACAGGGTCCTATTTTTTATTACTAATATTTACAGTTCTTAATAGATCATTACCTGGAGTGCGTTGGATCTCCTTGGGAATTCTGCTTAACACCCTCGTAATTGGGTTGAACGGAGGAGTAATGCCAGTCGATCCGTCTTTTCTTCCTGAGGCCAGTCGTAATGCGTTACTAGAGGGGCAGGGAACTCACGGATTGATGACTTCATCGACCCAGCTGAGCTTCTTAGCAGATCGCTTTTACCTAGATCTCTTGGGATTTAGAAAACAAGTATTTAGTGTTGGGGATATTCTGATTGATATAGGCATTTTTCTCTTAATTTTTAAGACGCAAAAAAAGGCTCCAGACATTGAGCCTTTCCGACATAGAAAAACAACTTGATCAAAGCCAAAGGTGCCCGTTTTTTCGTTTTAGGAGTTCTTTAATAAATCTCGAATAACTTCCCCAGCGATAAGGAGTCCGACAACGGAAGGAACAAAGGAGATGCTCCCAGGAATTTGGCGTTTTATAGCACAGTGGGCATCCCCACTAGGACAAATGCAATTAGTCTTACAATCTGCGTCAGCGGTAATTGGGTTAAGTGGAAGGTCCGGACTAAACACAACCTTAATCCCTTTGGAGATTCCTTCTTTGCGTAGTAGTTTGCGCATAGCCTTTGCCAGCGGATCTCCGCTCGTTTTAGAGATGTCTGTAACTTTGTAATTTTCTGCAGTAAGGCGATTGCCGGCCCCCATACTGGAGATAAAGGGGATTTTGCGCAGTAAACATTCTTTGGCTAAATTTACTTTGCTCGAAACAGTATCTATAGCATCAACGACATAGTCTAGCTTTCTATCAAGAAAGTGGTCTGCATCAGCTGCTGTATAGAACCTCTTGATCGTTTCGACATTGGCTTTCGGATTGATCTCTAGAATTCGGCGTTTCATGACCTCAACTTTCGCCATACCCACAGTGGAGTGAAGGGCGTGTAATTGGCGGTTAATATTCGTAAGACAAATATCGTCATAGTCAACTAGGATTAAATGACCGATGCCCGCGCGGGCCAGGGCTTCCGCAGTGAAAGAACCAACCCCTCCAATTCCAAAGATCATGACCGTGCTCTGGCGGAGCTTTTCTAAACCACTGCTTCCTATAAGGAGTTCAGTTCTTGAGAATTCGTGTTGCATGATGCCCTCCGCTTATAGATTTTAGTTTGTTTAGTTTATCATACCCAAAGAATAAAGGCTAAGCAACAGACCAAAAGGACAAGAGTCCTTCTCCTGTCTTCTGTCAGCGCAGTTGTCGAGCTGAAGTTGTGAATAATGTCGAAAAGTAAGGATAAATTTCTCAAGACAATTGGGTTAGATATGGTATAATTACACTATCAGTATTTATAAGGGTGTGATTAATCAGTGGATGCTGATATTAAAGAAATGTTCGGGATGATCCTTGGTAAGTTAGACTCTATCGATAAGAGAGTAGACTCTATCGATAAGAGAGTAGACTCTATCGATAAGAGAGTAACAAAGAATTCTATTGAGATTGAATCTATTCAGTCTGTTATTAAAACGATTGCAGAAGTTCAAAAGGCTCATATGGATCAAAACGAACGAGACCATGAAAATATAATAGAACTTATTAATAAGCAGAACGGGTTACACTCTGCTATTCTGAAAAATCTATCCTCGGATGTTCGAGGATTAGAAGAACATCAAAAAATGCAAGATCAAGAACTTTCGGAAATAAAAAGAAGAATAGGTTAACCAAGAAAAACTACCCATCAACACGATGGGTAGTTTTTTCGTTAAAATCACTACACTTTCCTGCGCTTTGTAAAGCTGGTGTGGAGCAATTGATGCGCCTTTTCTCCATAAGGTTCGCCCATGAAGTCTTTATACAGAGCGAGGACTGCTGGATTTTCATGCGACTTCCGCAAAGGCTTGGAGCGGTCTTCTTGATAAATGGCGTTAGCACGGGCTTTAAGAATTTCTATATTGCCATGGTGATAGGGTTGTCCTCCTCCACCGATGCACCCACCAGGGCAAGCCATGATCTCAATCGCGTCATAATGGGCATCCCCGGCTTGAATTTTTTCAAGAATAGTTCGGGCATTACCCAGACCATGGGTGACCGCAATCCGAAAATCGCGTCCACCGATCGGGATCACGGCTTCTTTAAGCCCATCCATTCCTCGAAGGGACTCAAACTCCACCTTCTGCAGTGGTTGACCAGTCAACCACTCATAGGCGGTCCGCAGAGCCGCTTCGATCACACCGCCTGTTGTTCCGAACACGACAGCAGCGCCTGTAGATTCCCCTAAGGGGTGGTCAAAGTCTTCGTCTTTAAGGTGATCAAAATGAATGCCGGCTTCCCTGATCATGCGTGATAGTTCTCGCGTCGTAATCACGATATCTACATCTGGGGTGACCGGGTTTTGCCCCAGTTCTGGACGTGCTGCTTCATATTTTTTGGCAATGCAAGGCATAATTGAGACAACGGTTATTTTCTTAGGATCGATCCCATAGGTCTCTGCATAATAGCTTTTGGACAAGACTCCTAACATTTCATGGGGGGACTTACAGGTTGAGGGGATGTCCAATAAATCTGGAAATTGATGTTCAAAGAATTTGACCCAAGCAGGGCAACAACTGGTCAGAATTGGCAGACGCCCACCGTGTTTGATGCGGTGAATCATTTCGGTGGCTTCCTCCATAATCGTCACGTCAGCCCCGAACTCCGTATCAAAGACACGGTCAAACCCAAGTCGTCGGAGAGCGGCAACCATTTTGCCCGTGACAATCGTCCCTGGTTCCAACCCGAATCCTTCCCCGAGGGCGACCCGTACGGCGGGTGCCGTTTCGACAATAACGTAGCGGGTCGGATCGTTAAGCGCTTTCCAAACCTTGTCGACTTGATCTAGTTCCATCAAAGCACCCGTTGGGCAGACCGCTACACATTGTCCACAAAATGTACAAGAGGTCTCATGTTGAGGTAAATCGAAGGCCGTTTTAACTACCGTTTCGAAACCGCGTCCCACAGCAGAGTAAACGCCAACCGTCTGAACATCATTGCACATTGTTTCACAGCGGCGGCAGCGAATACATTTATTCGGGTCACGAATAATAGCTAAACTGGATTTGTCAATTTCAAACTCAGATTCTTCTCCTTCATAGGTAATATTCCGCACGCCTAGATCAGCAGCAAGAGATTGGAGGTCACAGTCTAGGTTTTTGGCACAGGTTAAACACGATTTAGGATGGTCAGAAAGTAGAAGTTCAACCATGGTCCGTCTGCCCTGAATGGCACGCAGAGTATCTGTTTTAACGACCATGCCACTGAAGATTGGAGTTGAACAGGCGGGGGCTAAATTTCGTCGACCCTCGACTTCAACCACACAGACCCGGCAGGAAGCAATGTGATTATTCATTCTCATCTCATGTAGGTTGAGGTAGCATAAGGTCGGAATGTCGATGTTTATAGTTCGAGCTGCGTCCAAGATGGACATTCCTTCCGGAACAGTAAGGGATATGTCGTTGATCGTTAGTTGTATATCCATAACGGAGTCCTCCTTCAGGGGTAACTTAATGGCGGATGATAGCACCGAAACGGCATTTTTCCATGCATGCCCCGCATTTGAGGCAACGCTCTTCGTCGATGATGTGAGGCTCCTTGGCGGAGCCTGTAATGCAGTTAGCTGGGCAGTGTTTAGTACAAAGAGTACACCCTTTGCATTTGTCAGTAATCGTATACTTCAGAAGGCTCTTACAAACTCCAGCCGGACAGGATTTATCGACGATATGGGTTAGGTATTCGTCCCTGAAGTACTCCAAAGTGGAAAGAATGGGATTGGGAGCACTTTGTCCAAGCCCGCAAAGAGAGGTATCCTTAATAATCTTGCTCAGTTTCTCCAAACTATCTAAATCATCTAAGGTCCCTTTGCCTTCCGTAATTTTTGTCAGGGTTTCATGAAGACGTTTTGTACCCACTCGACAGGCGGTGCACCGACCGCAGGATTCGTCCACTGTGAATTCGAGAAAGAACTTGGCGATATTAACCATACAATCGCTATCATCCATGACAATCAGCCCCCCAGAGCCCATCATGGAGCCGATGAAGATTAAGGATTCATAATCGATAGGGGTATCCAAATATTTTGTGGGGATACATCCGCCAGAGGGTCCGCCAGTTTGGGCGGCTTTAAACATTTTATGGTGTTTTATCCCTCCACCAATGTCAAAAATAATTTGTCGGAGAGTTGTTCCCATTGGGACTTCTACTAGGCCAACATTGTTGACTTTCCCAGCTAAGGCAAAAACCTTGGTTCCCTTACTTTTTTCCGTCCCAATACTAGCAAACCAATCGGCTCCCCTTAAAATAATGGGGGGGATATTCGCGAATGTTTCCACATTATTGACACAGGTGGGCTTGCCCCATAGTCCCTGTTGAGCAGGGAAGGGTGGTTTGACCGAAGGCTCCCCGCGAGTGCCTTCGATGGAATGAATCAGAGCTGTTTCTTCTCCGCACACAAAGGCCCCGGCCCCGTATTTGATTTCAACATCAAAGCAAAAATCACTGCCTAAAATTCCTTCCCCAAGCAATCCATACTCCCTAGCTTGGGTAATGGCGATTTCTAAACGATGAATAGCTAAAGGGTATTCCGCACGGATATAGATAAACCCATGGGTTGACCCGATTGCTGAGCCTGCAATGAGCATAGCTTCTAAGACACTGTGAGGGTCGCCTTCAAGGATGGAGCGGTCCATAAAAGCGCCTGGATCCCCTTCGTCGGCATTACAAATAATATAGCGTTGTTTCGCCTCCCCTTGACGCGTTAATTCCCACTTTATGCCGGTGGGAAATCCTCCACCGCCTCGCCCACGGAGGCCACTTTTCTTAACCTCGTCAATAACCGAGTCCGGAGTCATCTTAAAAAGGACTTTGGCTAAGGCCTGATAACCATCAGCTGCGATATATTCGCGAATGTCTTCAGGGGCAATATAGCTACAGTTGCGGAGGGCAATTCGAAGTTGATTGTGATAGAAGGGGAGGTCAGAGGCAAAACGCTTTTCTGTGTTGGGATCAACATAGAGAAGGCGTTCAAGCTCTTTCCCTTGGATGAAGTGTTCTTCAACGATATCCGCTACATCGTTGGTGGAAACTTCTACATAGAGAATATTATCGGGGTGGATTTCAAGAATTGGTCCTTTTTCACAGAACCCAAAACAACCTGTTTGGAGCACTTCAACTTGATCAGATAAACCGCGCCGATCTAGTTCCCCTTTAAGAAGTTTAGCTATCTCAGGACTTTCTGAAGCATGGCAGCCGGTTCCGCCGCAAAGCATAATATGCCGAGGTTTGCCTTGGGCGTCCATAGTCGTGATTGGGTTAGATACACGCCGGTTTTCGAGAAGAGCTAGGCTTTGCGCTTTTAATGCATTCAGCGCAGCGGTGTCTTTGAGTTTCATATACTTTCCTTCCTTTTGTTCGAGGCGCGAGGTTCGAGGTTCGTGGTTCGAAGTCTGAGGACCGACTTTCAAGTATCGCGCCTCAAATAGTTTCAAGTATCGTGCATTGCGCCTCGCATAGGTTCGAGGTTCAAATATCGCACTTCGTTCCTCGTACCTCGCGCATCGCTTCCGGGCGATACTTAGCAAGGACCTGGTTCACATCCTCGGTACTTTCCAGACGTCCATGGACTTTTCCATCCATCGTCATGACAGGAGCTAGGCCACAAGCTCCAATACAACGTACAGACTCCAGAGAAAAGAGATGATCCGCCGTGGTTTGTCCAGTTTTAATACCTAGCTGACTCTCGATTTCCTGTTGTAACTTTTCAGACCCTCGCACAAAACAAGCAGTACCCATGCAAACGTTCGCTACGTGTTGTCCACGGGGCTTCATGGTAAAGAACGAATAAAAACTCACTACGCCATAGACCTTGGCCGAGGGAATGTCCAATTTCTGAGCAATATGCCACTGCACCTTATCGGGCAAGTAGCCAAAGAGTTCTTGAGCATGATGGAGAATTAAAATAAGGTTTTCTTTTTTGTAGGGCAGGCCATCGATATAGTCATCCAACTGTTGATAGGGATCTTTAATCAAGGGGTTATTACACATGGGAGTCCTCCTTCAGTAAGTTATGTATGTCCGGCTATTCACAGCTCTAGACATTTCCTTTCTCAATGCGGAAGGTAATTAACACGCTGAGACCTAGATTTAATATAGTTAAGCCGTAGGAGAAGGTTAAGACTCTACCTGAAAGGGTTTGCTTTATAGTTCCCAATTTTCCAAGATTTACGTATAGGTTTGGCAGGATTTTGGAACGGAACCTTTAGAAAAATATCTATTTTCGACATTAAAGCTCTTGACGTTTACGTAAACTGGTGTCAGAATATTTGTAATAGCAAACCAGGTACGCATAAAAATTTGATAGGAATTGTTGTCCAAGAACGTTGCTTATACGTGATTATTCTGAAAGGAAGTGCATTTTTTGGTTGCGGAACAGCCGCTCGTAAGTATTTCCAATTTAGCCCAAGAATTACTAATTACAACGAGGACCATTCGTTATTATGAGGAAATGGGCTTGCTAACCCCATTACACCACGAGAAAATGAGCCAGAGATTATATGGTCCACGTGAGAGAGCTCGCTTGACGTTAATTCTTCGGGGTAAAAGATTGGGTTTTTCTCTGGCCGAAATTAAGGAAATGCTTGATCTCTATGATATTGATCGCACAGAAGGTCTCCAACTGGAACGTACAGTAGCCTACGGGGAAAAGCGTCTCAAGGAGCTGGAAGAAAAGATCCAAGAACTCATCCTTTTGAAAGAGGAGTTACTGGACTATCATCAGCAGTTTACAGAGTTATTGCGGAAACGGAATCAGGAACATCAATCTAAAGAAGGTGACCCTAGCAACGATAGTTAGACAACTAATGGATAAGGAATTACCATGAACAAGGAGGAGAGAAAGATGTTCGATTTTCTTTTGACAGATGCCCAAAAGGAACTTCAGAAAGAAGCGATCGCCTTCGTAAAAGAGAAAGTACCCAAGCAGTTAATCCTAGATATGGATGCCGAGAAAGTAGTTTATCCTGGCGAATACATTAAAGACCTTGGGGAAGCAAACCTTTTAGGTTTGCGTTTTGACCCACAGTATGGAGGGCGAGGGTTAAACTGGGTTGACGAAATAGGGGTCTTGGAGGAGATCGGGGTCTTAGGTACTAGTCTGGCCTGCCTTTACTCGCTACCTTCCATTGTTGGGGAAGCGCTCGCTCGTTTTGGTTCGGAAGACTTAAAACAGCGTTATCTAAAACCCACCTTAGAAGGGAAACTCTTCACAGCTGAAGCATTGACTGAACCCCGGGGCGGTTCAGACTTCTTTGGCGCAACCACTGTAGCGGTACGAGATGGAGAGGATTTTATCCTAAACGGTCAAAAGCGTTTTGTGGTCGGTGCTGAGGGTGCGGATTATTTTATGGTGTATGCCAAAACTAATCCAGAAGGCAAATCTCATGAAAGCATGAGTGCCTTTATCGTTGACAGGGGTCCAGGCGTTGAGGTCGGGCATGTTTACGGACTTATGGGCACCCGGGGTGGTGGCGCAGGAAGAGTTGTTTTCAAGGATGTGCGAATTCCGAGCAGAAATCTCTTGGGCCAAGAAAATGGAGCAACAGAAATTTTCTATCAGATGATGATCCCGGAAAGACTGACTAGTGCGGCTGGAGCCTTAGGTATGGCTCGGGCGGCCTTGGAAGTAGCGGCAGTATACAGTACCAAACGTAAGGCTTTTAATCATACCATCAAGGATTTTCAAGGAGTTAGTTTTAAGGTTGCTGACTCTATCACTCGCTTAGATGCCGCAAGAGCCTTGGTCTATGCAGCAGCTCGAGCTATTGACTCGGGTGTACCAGCAGCTCAGGGCAGACGTTTAGTCTCTGAAGCTAAGAAATTTGCTACTACTTCGGCTTGGGCTGTGGTCAACGATGCCATGCAGATCATGGGGGGGATCGGCTATACTAATGTCTATCCTGTCGAAAGGCTCTTGCGGGATACACGTTTGATCATGATTTGGACGGGTACGAACGAAGTAATGGATCTGATCATTCAGCACGAATATTACAAGGAGTTAAAAACCCAGATGGCCAACCACCGATCAATTGAAGAGGATGCCCTAAACGCACATTTGACGGAGGAGAAAATCTACGAATAACCGCCAATGAAGCATACGGCATCACTAATAATGAAGGCCAAAGACTCAGGCATATGTTTACGAGCCTGAGTCTTTTTGCGCATATTTGTAAGGGTTAACTGTATCAAAGAAGAGAATAGGTGAATACTAATTGACATAAACTATTTATGGGAATTATAATAAGGCTATCAAGAGACAGTCCGCTGTTCAAGCGGATTTTATTTACAACGTTCACTCCGTAAGCTGCGTAGACCAAACTAACGCTCAAAGCCGTCCGCTCCGACGAGTTCCCGGCAATTAGCATCCGCTGGCCAAGGATGGCCGAGTGTCGCCGGAACCAAGGATGGTGGGAGGCGACCTTGCCTCAGTTGCCGGTTGGAAACGTCCTGTTTCCAACTCGTCTCCGCTGCCTGCTTTTCGCGAAGTTTGGTAAGCAACTCGCTTAAGTCGTTCTCTTTTGTAAATAAAATCCACGTGATGCTCATGAGAATAAAGAAAACTTGGCTAGCGCCAAGCCTTCAGGCGCCGGCGATAGCCTTAGTTGCTTATACTTTCTGACTAGTACGAGAAACTTACAAGCCTGCTTTCGAAGAGACCCGTAATCTTAGCCCGGAGAGTTGCGATTACGGCAAGCGAGCCCTCTACGTGAGCAGATAACCAAACTTAGGCCAACCTGCTCTTTCATGGCGGGGCGGGATCCAAGGATGGATCACGCGCCAACTGAGACACGGTCGCCTCCCACCATCCATGGTTCCGACGACACTCGGCCGTCCATGGCCAACGGATGTCGAATTTGGCGGAACCCCGCCCACTTGCATCCAGCAGGTTAGCCTTTAGTTTGGTCTGCGAGCGTAGGGGCGGAACGGCTGTAACGCAACTCTCCGCAGCTGTATCGCAGACGTTAGGAGTGATATACCCATGACCAAGGAAAAAGAAGCTGCTCTCATGGAAGAGACAGACCAATTGTTTAGGGCAGTTTGGAAAAAGTATCAATATTTTTTGATGCCTGAAGACAGTGACTTATCTATGCATCAGATGATGTTCTTAAGGTATCTGGAACGTCGCGTTATCTGTACGCCGTCTGATATTGCCCAACAGTTTGGGATTACGTTGGGGGCAGTAACTGGCTTTGTAGATCGTCTATATAAGTTAGGTCTTATCACGCGAACGCGAAGCGAAGAAGATCGCCGCGTGGTGATAATTCAACTTTCCCCTCAAGGTATTGAACCCTTAAAGGCCTTTGAAGAGGAAAGAAAGACTAAGTTTGCCCGCATATTTAAGAAGCTAGATTTCCCTCAAGTTGCAGAACTGAACAAGGTTTTGCAACAGTTAAACCTTGTGCTGGACGATTTAGCTAGCTCAGATAAGAAATAACAGAGGCATTAATCAGTTAGAGAAATACCCACTACAGACAGGAGTTTTTTGGGGTGGCAAAAAGGTTTATGGGCCCAAAGGTAATCTTGTATATAGTATTGGCAGCAGGAAGCAAGATAGGCTCAAACACTAAGATACTGGTACAAGAATGAAAAATAGACTAAAATAAGGAGGAAGTGTCTTAGCATCCTTCGGCGATACTCTATCCTTCGCCGCGAAGTGTTCCTTTCGGGATCAGCGGCTTCGGCGATACTCTCCACTGGAGACTATCGTACTGGAGACTATCGTACTGGAGACTATCGTACTGGAGACTATCGTGTTCCATTGCTATTCGCTTGTCGCTCAACCTAAACCGCAAAACTTCTGGGCTTTCTGGTCGAATGCTATGCCGTCACGGCGCCTTGCCGTCACGACACCTTGCCATCCATGGCGGTGTTCTAATCTCAACCATCCTTGGTTGAGTCATGGCGGCGCTCTAATCTCGAACGTCCTGTTCGAGTCTTGGCGCATTCGACACTTGGCACGTCCTGTGCCGGCGCATGTGAACAGTTGTGGTTCTTAACGGTTGATCGACTGCGCTCATTGACGCAATTCCACTCACATGCTCTCTAAGCTAAGAAACTCCCTCTGGCTTTTGGGGTCGACGGGGGTTTGGAAGCGAATGGATGAGTGTGGCGCTGGCGTCTTTGAAGAAATGCGCTGGGTGTGGAGATGGATGTAGATGTAGATATTCATTAATGTTTGTAGGTGGGAAGAATAATGACGAAAATAAATAACACCCAGAGTGCCAATCTCACACTGGGAGGAATAACTCTAGGGTTTTTAGTTAGTTATCCGTTCCATGGCAGTTTCATCGGCGGGCTTATCTCAAGCGGATGTAGTGCTGGGATGATCGGAGGGCTTGCTGACTGGTTTGCCGTGACGGCTCTTTTTCGACGTCCGTTAGGAATTCGACCAGGCAAAGTAGTGCGTACGGAGATTATTCCCCAGAACCGAGAACGGATTTTTACAGCCTTGGCAGATATGGTACAGCATGAATTACTATCAAAAGACGTACTCCGGCGTAAACTATCCGTCTGGGATTTTTCAGAGGTGCTGATTCGAATCATCGCAGAGCCAGACGTTCGAAAGACCATCTATCATCTATTCGCTATTCTTGAGAAAGACTTAAGGAACCAACTTGAGACAGAAGGAAGTAATCCTAAATTTCAAGGCTTGCTTCAAGAAAACCTAAGTAGTTTGAATCTTGCCCAGACTCTAGCGGAAGTCCTCGAATTTTCTCTGGAACATAGCAATGTCGATCAGGTATTAAAAATCATTTGCCAGACAGCCGATCAGTATTTGGATCAACCTGTGATAAAGGTTGCTCTAATAACTATGATTGAAGCGGCTTTAGCAAGGTATGGTGAAGATAATCCTGCCCGAAAAATGGTTGGAAAGTTCCTCCCCTCACCCTATGTTTTGGCGCAAGGTCTTCAGGATAAAGTTAAACTCTTATTACAGGATGGCACTGTTGAGTCTTGGCTTAAGGCTTCCTTACAGAGCTTTGTGTTAGAACTTAAGACAAAGCCATCGTTACAAAACGATCTAAACCGCACAATTTATAAAGTATTAAATAAGACAGGGACAAGCACTCCCAATTCATCCTTGACCCACTCCATACTCAGGCGTTTTCTAAATGAGTTAGGGGACAATTGGGATCGTTACTTAGGGAAATTTGAACAGAATAAAGAACTTAGGATCAAAGTGGATGAACGGGTTAAACAAATTCTCGAGATCCAGATTGGATTTCACCATCATGCCATCGGGCGCCTAGTTCGTGAAGGTCTAGACCCTTTGACGGATGACAAACTCGTCAAGCTGATTGAGGAAAAAGCCGGTAATGATTTGCAAATGATTCGAATCAACGGGTCGGTAGTCGGCGGTTTGGTCGGAATGATAATTTATGTGCTTGGGGTGGTGTTTCGCTCATGAATTATCATAAAAAAGCAAATATCACCTTAGCGGCAGTCTTTTTATTTTTTGTGGGAGCAGCGGGGTTAGAATACTATTACCCCAATAGTTTCGGAATTAGTCTGATCTTTTTCGTTTCGGAAGCAGCATTAGTAGGTGGGATTGCCGATTGGTTTGCGGTAACAGCGATTTTCAGAAAACCGCTTGGTTGGGGTTACCACACGGCCCTAATCCCGAGAAATAGAGAAAAGGTAATTGAAGCGGTCGCCTCCATGGTGCAAAAAGAACTTTTAAGTATGGATATGATCCGTATGAAAATTGAAGGAATTCCCTTTATAGAAACACTTCTTAAGTACGTCGAAAAGGAAGGCGGGTCCAATTATCTTACAGAAAAGTTAACGTTCTATATCCGGGGCTATGTGGAAAAACAGAATTCAAAGCATCTTGCCCATAAACTAGCAGAGTTTCTTCGTGAGTATGCGAAGACCTGGAACTTGGCGTCGAGGATTCAAGATATGAGCGAGTGGGCTTTGGAGCAAGGTTATGTCGATCTAGGTATTGATCGCTTAACGGAAGGATTGTGGGATAAAGCTTCAGAAGGGGAAACCCGGCAAGTTATTATTCGTTACCTTGAGGGAATTAAAGAAGAAAAAGTAGCGAACGGTGGAGCGATATTTCGAACAATGCTGGGCTTTATTGAAATGTCAGATGGTTTGAATCTTGAGGAAGCGGCCGAAGCATTACAAATAGAGTTGCTATTAACCTTACGCAATTTGAAAGACCCTAAACATCCACTGCGTATCAGCCTGAAGGATACCTTCGAAGCTAAAATAGCCGAATTAGAGCGAGATATTGAGTTTAAGACACAAATTGAGCAGTGGAAAGAGGACGTCTTGGCAGAGGCTTTGTTTGAGAGATTCTTAGAATCAGTGATACAAGCGATATTCGGAGCGTCCGAGCTGAATGCGCTGCATCGTGCACTGCACCCCTTCATTAATCAGCATTGGGTAAACGTCCAGGAAAATAAGGTGCTTCAGAAAACGATCAATGCCTTCATTGCGGACACCTTATGTAGAGTAATTAAGAATGAACATGACTTGATCGGAAATATAGTCAGAGAGACCTTAGCAACCTACACTGACCAGGACCTTAATCAATTTATAGAAGACAAGGCAGGTAACGACCTGCAATGGATTAGGATTAATGGCTCAATGATCGGTGGAGTCGTGGGGCTCATCTTATTTTTATTTTTGAAGTTCATCTATGATCCTATCTTGAGTAGTTTAATGAACAATATCCAATAAACCCGCTAAGTCAAACATCGTATATCGATGTACAGTTAGTTTCAGATTCTCCGACTAAGACTTTCCGCTTCAAATTCCGACTCTCTGGTTTCTGACCTCTGACCTCTGAAAGAGTATACAGGATTCATGAAAGAATAGTATTGTAAAACATTCCTTCTTCATGCTAGAATATCAAACATAAGGTGTGCACAACCGATTACCCATGGGTAAGTAAATATTGAAGGCAAAGCAATGGCGCTTTGAGGATACTCGTAATGAGTAACTCAAAGCGCCTTTTCTTTATAACGAGGAGGAATGATGATGGATACGGGAGATACAGGATTTATTATGATTTCGACAGCACTGGTGTTTCTTATGACACCCGGTTTAGCACTTTTTTATGGTGGTATGGTCCGTAAAAAGAATGTTCTCAGTACCTTGATGCATAGTTGGATCATTATGGGTATCATGTCTTTGCAGTGGATTTTGGTGGGATATACTTTGGCCTTTGGGACAGACTATCACGGTTTAATTGGCGGCTTAGACTGGCTGGGGTTAAATGGAGTTGGTATGGAGCCTAACCCAGATTACGCAGCTACCATCCCTGCACTTTCATTTATGGCCTTCCAGATGATGTTTGCAATCATCACTCCCGCTTTAATAAGCGGTTCTATCGCAGAACGGATGCGTTTTCCAGCCTTCATAGCATTCATACTTTTGTGGGCGACCTTTGTTTACGATCCTTTGGCCCATTGGGTCTGGGGTGTGGGTGGTTTCTTAAGGACTCTCGGCGCGTTAGACTTTGCTGGAGGAAACGTGGTGCACATTAGTTCGGGATACTCTGCCTTGATAGCGGCCTTAGTGCTCGGAAAACGCAAAGGGTTAGGTAAAGACTCCATGGCGCCGCATCACGTTCCAATGACTGTTTTAGGAGCAGGCCTCCTATGGTTTGGCTGGTTTGGGTTTAATGCAGGCAGTGCCTTGGGTGCCAACGGCTTAGCGGCTATGGCCTTTGTAAATACAAATACCGCAGCGGCTGCAGCGGCTGTTGCCTGGGCAGTTGTGGAACGTCTCCATAGAGGAAAATCCACCATGCTTGGCGCAGCCAGCGGCGCAGTGGCCGGTTTAGTAGCTATAACCCCGGGTGCAGGCTTTGTAACTCCGCTCTCCTCCATATTCATTGGCTTGGTCGGTGGAGCAATTTGTTATCTAGCAATTAGTATTATTAAAGCAAAGTTTGGATACGACGATGCCTTAGATGCCTTTGGATGTCATGGAATAGGTGGTACATGGGGAGCTTTGGCAACCGGGATTTTCGCTACCACAACTATTAATCCGGCTGGTGCAGACGGCTTGTTCTACGGGAATGCGTCACTCTTGGGAATCCAGGCGATGAGTGTTGGAATTACAGTAGTATTTACGGTGGCAGCAACATTTGTCATCATGAAGGGGATTGCCCTCGTCATGAAGCTTCGTGTCAATGAGGAGCAGGAATCCACAGGTTTGGATTTATCATTACACGGTGAAACTGCTTACTCTGAATTCGTCTAATAGGCAAGTTGTGCAAGTTGGGGACGGTTTGTGACTTGCACTCAGAATATAAGGCAAGAACTTGGCCGTAAGGACAGCGTCAAAAAGGATAGTAAAGAGTGAGTTAAGTTAACTCAAATTGCTTAGGAGTGATGTATGATGAAGAAAATTGAGGCGATCATCCGACCCGGAAAGCTAGATAATGTAAAAGATGCCTTGGGAAATCAGGGAGTTAATGGTTTGACCGTCACCCAAGTAATCGGGTGCGGTAAACAAAAAGGGAATACACAGATTTATCGGGGTGTGGAATATAACGTTCATCTAATCCCCAAGGTGAAGATTGAAATCGTTGTATTAGATCAATATGTAGAAGAGGTTATTCAAATTATTAAGAAAGAAGCACGAACTGGTGAAATCGGAGACGGCAAGATTTTTGTAACTGCTGTAGAAAATGCGTACACTATAAGAACCGGAGACAGTGGAGAAAAATCGTTATTATGAAAATGCTTTCTCAGGTGGGGTAATTACAATCATATTTATATTGTCAATGAACGTAAAAAAATACGAGACAAAAAGTCCGTTTGCCCATTGGCATGCGGACTTTTTGTCTATGTATAATAATCGAATTTATACCAAATTATGGAACAAAAACAACTCGACTACGTATAATGTATCAAAGAATGAAAGGGGGATTCAAAATGGCATTCGGAGCAGGCGGACTTGAAGGAGCTCATGGTGGCATTGGCGCTGGTATTGCGGCCGTAGTAGTAATAATTTTGCTCCTTATCGCAATGGGAATTGTATTCTAAATCCTTTATAGCATAAGCCAAGAATTAAAATTTTGAAGGAGGTATAAGAATATGTACGGATATGGTTATGGTGCTGCTTGCGGTTGCCGCGTAGCTGCCGTTGCCCCCGTTGCTTGTGGTACGGGTGTAGGCGTAGGTGTAGGGATTATTGCAATCGCAATATTAATCTTGATTGCTTTGGGAGTTATCTTCTAAAAAACATCTGAAAGATGAGGCTTCCTATTATTGGGAAGCCTATTATTGTTTAGCCCGTGTATTTAAGGAGGTGGATGAAGTATGTCGATTGGAGGACCTAACCTATTTAAGAATCAAAATATCCCAAACCTTATGCAAAGCTTGGGACAAAACCCATTTCCTATGAGAGGTCTCGAACGCTTTATGCAGAGACGAGGAATCAAATTCCCAGAATTCCCTCAAGGAGGAACTTTTCAGGGACTGAATTCAAATGGGCAGGCAGGAAGTTTATCAGATACTTTGAACGCACAAGTAGCGCCGGAGAAAAGTGGAGGAATAAAAGCATTCCTTAGCAGATTCAGCAGTAAATTTACCAAATAATATTGCATTGAACGGTGGAATTCTTTATTTAAACGATATTAAGTGATGCTCAGAATTATGAAAGCAAGATTTAAGTTTAAAACGAGGCACCCTGGTAATTCAACCAAGGTGCCTTTCCTTCTATCTGCATATCTTATTAACCCTTATTTTAATAAGCAATTCCTTGAGAATACATGGCAGTTGCGACCTTGATAAAGCCAGCGATATTTGCACCAACTACGAGATTGTCTTCTTGACCGTATTCTTTCGCGGCTTCACTGGCGCTTTTATAAATGTTGATCATAATGTCTTTAAGTTTGGCATCAACTTCTTCAAAAGACCATGAATATCTCATGCTATTTTGAGACATTTCGAGGGCTGAAGTTGCAACTCCACCGGCGTTAGCTGCTTTAGCAGGGCCGAAGATTACTTTTTTATCAATAAAGAGATCAACCGCTTCAGGAGTAGAAGGCATATTCGCTCCTTCACCGACAGCGTAGCAGCCATTAGCGATTAAAGTCTGAGCAGCTTGTCCGTCTAATTCGTTTTGTGTAGCACATGGGAGAGCAATATCGCACTTAACGCTCCAGATGTCAGCACACCCATCGGTGTAAGTTGCACTTGGGTGAGAGTCGATATATTTGCTGATTCTGAGTCGATCAATTTCTTTGATTTGTTTAACGGTATCAAGGTTTATACCTTCAGGATCAAAGATATAACCATTAGAATCACTCATTGCTACAACTTTTCCGCCTAAATGGGCAACCTTTTCAGCTGCATAAATAGATACATTGCCTGATCCAGAAATGCTAACAGTCGCACCTTTAAAGGATTTGCCTTTAGCATTGAGTGCTTCTTCCATAAAATAGCAAAGTCCATAACCGGTGGCTTCAGTTCGCACTAAGCTTCCACCCCAGGTTAATCCTTTACCAGTAAGAACTCCGGTGAATTCATTACGGAGTCTTTTGTACATTCCATAAAGATAACCTATTTCACGCCCACCGACACCGATGTCACCTGCGGGGACGTCTGTATCTGCTCCAATATGTTTAGCTAACTCAAACATAAAGCTCTGGCAGAATCTCATGATTTCTCCGTCAGATTTACCCTTCGGATCAAAATCACATCCACCTTTAGCGCCACCAATAGGGAGACCTGTCAGCGAATTTTTAAAGATTTGTTCAAAGCCAAGGAACTTAATGATACCAATATAAACGGATGGGTGGAATCTTAAACCGCCTTTGTAAGGACCAATAGCGCTATTAAATTGTACTCTGAAACCACGGTTCACTTGAACTTTTCCACTATCATCAACCCAGGATACTCTGAAAACAATTTGCCTTTCTGGCTCAACAATTCGGCTGAATATTCCAGCCTCTACCCATTCAGGATGTTTCTGAGCAACTGGATCAATAGATTCTAAGACTTCTTTTACCGCTTGGTGAAATTCGGTTTCGTTTGGGTTTCTTTTCACAACTTGTTCCATTACATCCGCTAAAATTTTCATCTTTAAATTACCCCTTTGTAATTAATAGATTTTTATTTCGCCTTTTATCTTATATCTATTTTTGTCCAATTATAAGTAGCTATATGAATGAATTCATAATACATGATGAGCCCATCGCTAAGTAATAGACAAGGGGGAAGTTGTTCTGAACTATCCCCTTTGATCCATACATCACAGACTCCCACTTCCCTAACCGAGAGTTCCATGCTCAAATTCGGTAGTAGGCTCCTTCTTCGCTGCGAAGTGTTCTTTAGATGCCTAGCTTTAGCTGAACGAATTCTACTAATTTTTCTGAGCAAGAAGAAGCTGGATTGTTGTAGCCATGGTAAACAGGTTAAAGGCTGTCTCTATGGCGACCAAAGCACGCGCCGTCACACCATTCGGCAGGATATCGCCTAAGCCCGCTGTTGCAATCGATGTTGTACTTAAATATAAAAACGAGAAGAGTTGAGTCAAAAAATTATCTCCCACTTCCCCTTTAAAACTAGATGGAGAAAATCGGTAGAGGAGAAGGTAATTTGCGCCAAAAAGTAAGATGATCGAGACAATGGCCCCCCGATTGGAAGGAATAGATGATCATAGGGAGGGCGGGAGTCCTTCAAGATTTTACCAATTGCGAAAGAAGCAGCCACTGCAGCACCTGCACAATAACCCACAATAGCTAACTTAAGGAAAGTACCCCCAGAACATTCGCTAAAGTTATTCTTTCGTGAGACCCCTACTTCTTCAAGTGGGAGCGAGACCCCGTATTCTGCTTCAGTGGGAGTAGACTCCCCCTGACCCGCGAAGTGTTCATTTTGGGATAGAGCGGCTCGGCGAAACCATCCACAGGAAGCTTTCGTCACCGGAGACTCGATGTTCAACTTTCGTTGAACAAGTTCATTTTTTTCACCTGAAAAAAGGCTTAAGAATAACGCTCCGGCTGCCCCAAAAAGTGCCGGAGATAATAGTTCCTAATAGTCTAGTTTGAGTGTCTTATTAATAGGATGGATAAGGAGGAACATGCTTCTTAGATTGTTCCACGTTTAAATCGACCACCTTTCCGTGGATGATTAATACCAGTATATTCCACATTAAAGATTAGGTTAAAGAAGAATAGTCTGCAAAGAATTCTAATAGAAACATTAATAAGTACCCATGGTAACGCTCTAATCTCGAACATCCCCTCCTTCGAGCAATAGCCAGCGCATTGTAATTAAGGTGACGAAACAGGACGTGTTTAGTGTTGAATGCGTATTGGATGGCGTTGCATTCGACTGGCCGCCTTCGCTAATGCTGATAGAATGTTAATACGTGCGAAGACAGTGTCTTCGGGGGCCAGCCAAGATTTCTTTAATAAAGTTCAAGAAACCATTTGACCTTAACTGACCTTTGTACTAAAATAAAGTTAATCGGCAAGAATATAATAAGTAAATTGAAGTAATCTGAATAAAAGAGAATAGGGGGAATTGTGAATGGGTTATCTCGTCCCAATGGTAGTAGAACAAACGAATCGTGGGGAGCGCTCCTACGATATATACTCCCGTCTATTAAAAGACCGAATTATTTTCCTCGGTGGTGGGATCGATGATGATGTGTCCAATCTTGTCGTGGCACAAATGCTCTTCCTTGAAGCAGAAGATCCCGAAAAGGATATAAATCTTTATATCAACAGCCCTGGAGGTTCGATCACAGCTGGTATGGCTATCTATGACACTATGCAGTACATTCGCTCAGATGTCCGTACCATTTGCATCGGTATGGCGGCCAGTATGGGTGCTTTTCTGCTGGCGAGCGGTGCGAAAGGGAAACGGGTCGCGCTTCCCAACTCGGAAGTCTTGATACATCAGCCGTTAATCGGCGGACATGGTCTCTCTGGACAAGCGACTGAGATTGAAATTCACGCTAGGCAATTGCTGCGGACCAAAGCGAAGATGAATAGAATCCTCGCGGAAAGAACTGGGCAGCCTATTGAAAAGATTGAAAAAGATACTGAACGGGATTATTATATGACGGCAGAAGAAGCCAAAGAATATGGAGTCGTTGATCAAGTCTTAGAAAAAGCCAATCCTGCTGAAGAAAAAAATAAGGTATAAGTAGTAATTACTATATTTAAAACGCAAAAGTGATAATATTGCTCTTGCGTTTTATTTTATTTGAGGGTAGCGGCGAAGGTAGTAAGATACCTTCGCTTTTGAATAATTTTACATTTTACTTCAATAAATGGAAGGGATTTAAACCCCTATGTCGAAAACATTTACAGAGGCAATACGAATTAATTGGCTTACTGTTATATATAATTAAGAGGCAAATGAACTTAAAAATTGAATAAAACAAAGGAGAGTTAAAAGATGCGAAAAATTCGAAAAGCAGTAATTCCGGCAGCCGGGCTGGGAACCCGTTTTTTGCCAGCAACTAAGGCTCAACCGAAAGAGATGCTGCCTATTGTCGATAAACCAACCATTCAATACATAGTGGAAGAGGCTATTAAATCTGGAATTGAAGATATAGTTATTGTTACAGGGCGGAACAAGCGGGCTATAGAAGACCACTTCGACCGCTCAATGGAATTAGAAGCCTATTTAGAAAAGAACGCCAAAGATGAACTCTTGGATTTGGTACAGGATATCGCTCAGTTGGCGGAGATTTATTACGTCAGGCAAAAAGAGGCGTTGGGTTTGGGACATGCAATCTATAGCGCTCGGAAGTTCATTGGAAATGAACCGTTTGCAGTTCTCTTGGGAGATGATGTTATCCACTCCGAAGTGCCTGCACTACGTCAAATGATGAATCAATACGAACGTTACGGAGCAAGTATCGTTGGGGTTCAGGAGGTTCCGCTCGAGGATATCTCTAAATATGGGATTGTGGACGGCGAAAAATTTGCGGATCGGCTTTATCGTTCCAAGGATATGGTGGAGAAACCACGTTCGGAAGATGCTCCCAAGACACACTTAGCTATTATGGGGCGATATATCCTAAATCCTGAGATTTTTAATATTTTAAGTGTCCTTCCAGCAGGCAAAGGTGGGGAGATACAACTTACCGATGGAATTAAGGAGCTTGGTCGATATCAGGAAATTCTTGCTTATGAATTTGAAGGTCGGCGGTATGACGTCGGTGACAAATTGGGTTTTGTGGAAGCAACGATTGATTATGCACTGCGCCGAGAAGATCTTTCAGAGGAACTTATGAACTACCTTCGAACCCTGGTTCGCAAATTTGACCTTGTATAAAGGAAACAAGAATTCCCTCCATTGTTAAGACTGTTAACAATGAGAGGGAATTTTTCATCATAACAAATTGTTCGTTAGATTCGCCTAAAGCGCAAATTATTCTGGATAATGCTGCCTGATCCTCGCGAATTTAAACGATGAGGAGCTATCTATTAGTTTTCAGGAAAATAGAGAACGGAAAATGGGCTACGCACTACAGCAAAAACGACAACCTTTTCTCCCAATAATTGGTAATATACTAACGTACCATAATAATGAATGAAGGAGGGAAGAGACCAATGATACCAATCGACAAAAAGAGGATAGTGACCTTAGCGGGAACTTTAGTTCTAGCGGGTGCTGTTGTTGCTGCTGGGGTTTATGGTCCCAGTGTCTGGAAGGTTTTCAGACAACAAAGCGCTATCACTGACCAACTAGTCATTCAGACTCCAGCAGTTAATGGCGCTAATGGCAGCAACGGAACAGTTTTGCCAGAGGGAACTGCCCCACCTGCAACATCGGGTGTTGCCCAAACAATTACAGTACCGACAGCACCCCTTACACTCAACGCGCCTCCCCAAGGCGATGTCGGATCAAAGAACAAATATCGCGAACCGGATACCAAACTGATCAATTTGGCACCTTCGGTTACAATGTTCTTCGGTGAGGCGGCCTTAAGCAATGATGCTAAAACGTTAGTCTTCGGTTCTGCATGGAACATCCACCAATATGTAGACGGTTATCTTTATGGACCGGCAGCGGGCCCGCAAATGAATGAACAAGATATTAAAAAGTACATTGTATTCCACAAAGCATTGTTGGACAAGCAGTACAAGAATGAAGCGAGCGCTGCCAAAGCTGTGACCTTTACTACTTACTTCGATATTCTCCTTAACAGTGGAATTGACGCCTTCGATTCGAAAGATAAAACGAGGATTGAACAATTCCATCAAGGAATTCATGACCTTGATTCCCAGCTTATGCGTCATGATGCAAATTCCAAGATCTACGGAGCGACGCCATTTGCAACCAAACGAAATTAATTCAGGCAACATACAAGGCAATTGAAGCAGGAATGAGATATTGTTTAGTAATAGTAGCTTATGCGATAATAAATATGCTGAATGTTTCCAAGGTGCAGATGGCTTATGAGTAGAAAATGGATAAATGCATAGACTCAAACAATCTAAATTTAACATAAAAATTATTAATGAATAAGTTCTTTTAATAAAACATTGAAATTGCTTGCAAGCTGATCAGAAAATTTAGGGAGGGATTGTTAATATTAATAGACTAATAGAATAGAAGCTTTAGGAATATAGTGGTTGAATTGAATAGGCAACTAAACTCAGTATACTGTGACCTTGTTTTACAAGGTTGAACGCTGAAGTTAAGGGCTGAATAAAACTAAATATCCACACAAGGCTTGCCTAGATCAGACAGGCCTTGTGTCTTTTTTGTCCGCTCAATTCCTGATAAATATAACAGATCATGTCTAAGATCTCTTTAGCCTGGTAAAAATAGTAATAAAATCCATTTGAAGGAGATTTTGGTCTTTATGCGTAAAATGAATTACTTATTTGGAGCCTTGGCATTAGGTCTTGGTATACTGGTCGGGACAGTAGGTGTATCTTTAATCACGAATTCGAGTTCTCCAACGTCTTTTATCTCTAAACTGCGTGGCGAAGATAAAATACAAACAGTTTCCGGAGTGGTAAATAATCCAGTTCAAACCCCTCCAATCCAAAGCACCCCAACGGATGGTCCATTTGAAAATCACGTAGTAAATAATCTGAACGAACCAGAAAAAGATGATACTTCTAGCTCGCATAATGGAGAATCCCTTTTGGCCCAACAAGTCATTACGGACTACAAGCAGAATATTGGAATTTTCTTTGGGGCCTGGAAATCAACAGATATGGCCACCTTCCGACAAAAGCTAGCTAAAGCTTATACGGGGGATTTGTTTGAAAAACATGCACGGCGAGCAGAAGAATATTTAGTTCAAAGTATTGGAATCGACGTCAGTGAAATAAACTTTGATCAAGTAGATGTGGAAAGTTTAGGTGAAAACACAGCCACCCTTCGCGTCGATTATCGTTACACGGCAAGAGATTATAACTTGACGGATAGAACAGCAGTTGGGGAAGAGCATGAACAGATCGTGCAGGTTCGAGTTAATCTAGTGAAACAAAATAACCGCTGGTTGATTACGGGTGAGAGCACAATCCAGTAAGTTCCAAAGGACTATCGTCAAAAATAAAGTGACAGATAGTCTTTTTTTATGCGCTGGCCATTGCTCGAACAAGAATGTTTTCGAGATAAGAGTACCTTGATGGTCATAGCCAAGTTTCCTTTAGTAAAAAACCATGGTGTATGATACTATGGTTCAGAGAGGAAAGAGGGGGATTGGATCGTGGGTGCCGTCAATGATTTGAAATCAGAACGGATTGAATGGGTTGATATCTTAAAAGGTCTAGGGATTCTGTCAGTAGTTTGGGGGCATTCAGGAAGTAAAAATGCATTTTATATGTTCTGGTTTCACATGCCACTGTTTTTCTTTATTAGTGGTTATTTATATCGATTAAAACCGCAACAAACAGCGCTGGCCTATGCCAAGAAAAAAGCACAACATTTATTAGTTCCTTATCTTTTTTACTTAACACTTTTGACACTGACGATGATGGGTTTAGGCCTATGGAAAGGTCAAACGATAGGGTATTTTTTACAGGGTCATTGGAAAGCATTTTTATTAGGTGGGAGCCTCTTGGAAGGTGTTTACGCAACGTTTTGGTTCACAACATGTTTGTTTAGTGTGCAAATAGCCTATGATTATTTATGCCGAAAGGTCCCTTCGGTGTTCTATAAAGGAATATTTTTAGTAGGGTGCTTTTTATTGGCCTATTGGGAATCCCGCCATTGGGTGGATAGTTTTGTTCCTTGGAATGTAGATGTTGGATTATATGCTCTTGTTTTCTATGCCTTAGGTCATTTAATTAAACAATATCAAATATTGGATAATTTACTCCTCCGAAATATGATTTTTGGATTATCCTTTATGGTTCTATTAGGCTTTATTTATCTTTATTCTCATCAGATCCTTGATTATGGGTTAGATATGAAGCATCGACAATACTATTACTTTGGGACCAATCTAATCCTGCCTCTGGTTTTCACATTATTACTTATTAAAATTAGTATGATTTTTACTCACTGGCCACTTATCAAGAACTCCCTAGTTCGCCTTGGGAGAGCGGCCATGGTAATCATGTATTTACACATAGCGTCAGTTTATCTAGTTCGCCAGTTTATCGCAATTACGCCAATCCGCTTCCTTGTAGTGGGAATTATTATCCCATTGCTTATTTATATAATAGCAAAACATGTTCCATACGGAAAATTTTTAGCGCTCGGAGAGGTTGAAGAAGGTTTTAGACCGAAGTTTCCCGAATTTTCAACTAAGAAGTACTACTAAATTACTGATTAAGTACTAAAAATACTAAAGTACGTTACTCTAAGTTGATAAATTCCGACAGTCGTCTGCATAGATCCCTGACCCCAACCCGGATCTTCCTGCATCAGACATATAGTTAGTACAGAATCCCAAAGAATATTAAGTTTGAAACGCAAAGAAGGGAATTGTGGATTGACATGATTAAGGGTAGGAGTAGTCAAACAACAACCCAAACAATTGAGGAAATTAATTATCTCAGAGGATTTGGTGTTGTGGCCGTTATTGCTATCCATACAACAGGTTATTTTACAGAAGTTCCGCAGTTTAATACGTTAGTGTTACTTAATTTATGGATCGATATCTTCTCCCAGTTTGCAGTGCCCTTATTTATCTTGATCTCAGGCTTTGTTTTAGCGAAGAAATATCGCGATAACTTTTCTTTGCTAGAGTTCTATAAAAAGAGGGTACGATCGGTTATTCCACAATACATCCTATTTTCTTTATTATATACAGTATTTAATAAAGGTGCTGTTATACAGAGTAACTCACTAAGTTCAAATTTCAAGCTTCTATTCACAAGTCTCTTAAAAGCTGATGCATCCTATCATCTTTGGTTCTTTCTAATAATTATTCAATTTTATCTTTTCTATCCGATCATCATTAAGGTCTATGATTTTTTTGGACGAAGAGATAAGACAGAACTGTTGGTCACCTTATTGTTGATTATCCAGACGATGTATATGGTAGGTATATACACCCCTTACTTGACGGTCATTAAGATTAACTTTATAGGTTATATTTTTTATTTTGGAATCGGAATTTACATATCCGATCATTATGATTTCTTAAAAAGTCGATTCAGTCGCCTAACTCCCCTTTTGCTGACATTATCGTTGGCGTTAACCATCGCAGCTAGTTTTTTTATCATCATCGGGTTGACAACAGGGTATCGCTATAATACTATTCCGGCCTATTTCTTTATAGGGGCAGAACTGATCTATCCAATTTTTAGGGTTATTACCTTTTTGTTTTTATATAATCTCGCCAGAGATCTTGTAACGAAAAGGAGTGTCCTTGCGAAACTTGTACATAATATAGGGGTATACTCTTTCGGGATATACTTAATACACATCTTTTTTAATCAATCGATGATTAAACTACTTAAGAACCATAATATTCAATATGACGATTGGATATTCTATCCAATCGTGCTCGTGATGACCTTAATATTTAGCTATGTAAGTGTAAGATTGATTAGTTTTTTACCCTATAGTTATTTTATTATAGGTTACCAAGCTAAGAAGAAGACTTCGCTTAGAACCTAAATCAAAGCCTGCCAGCAAGCGTTGGTGAACGGTTGCTAGTTGTAAAACCAAGTTAGTTGTAGTAAACTTTAGAGCGATATAGGAAACTTACTTCAGGTGGAGTTAACTCCACCTGAAGTTTAGCTGAACTTATCCAGGGGCTTAGCGCCACTTATCTCCCACTTTGTTGGGGACATTCCTGTCCCGAAGAACAGCTTTTACTTCAGCAGGTGTGTCCCCTTTCCTCAAAAGTGGGAGTCTTAGTGGCGGTTAGCCATCGGATAAAGTTTACTGGCTGGTTTACTCAAGAAGGGGCTGAGTTAATTGTCATTTCGCAGACGAACGATGATCTTAATGCTGATTGATGCTATGTTGATCAACTTGGCAGCCTTCGGCAGTTTTTATTTGCGCTTCGAAGAAGGTATACCCTTAGATTATTACCAAACCTATTATCACACAGCCATTGGTGCGACAATTTTATATCTTGCGGTGTTCTACGTCTTTGGGTTATATAATCGTCTTTGGCAGTACGCAAGTACGGGGGAACTACTCTCCATTGTTTATGCAGTGACCGTTGGAACAGGTGGGACAGTGGCGGTAGTTTATTTTTATGGTTTATCGAATGCTGCCACTCTCTCTTATATTAGGATGCCACATACCGCTGCGCTGCTTCTTTGGTTAGCCATGGTATTTTTAATTGGCGGTTCGAGGTTTATATGGCGGATCTTACAGGAAAATGCTTTTGAACGACACGTCCCAGGCTCGCAAAAACAGGTACTTATTGTTGGGGCTGGCGATGCCGGGGTATTAGCTGCGCGAGAATTAAAAAATCGCAATTATCGGGATGGACGTCCTGTCGCTTTTATTGATGATAATCATTCAAAACAGAAGCTGCAAGTGCTTGGAATTCCAGTCTTGGGCACGCGCAAGGATATTGCCCGAATCGTAAAAGGGCATAACGTCGATGAAGTGATTATTGCCATGCCATCAGCTTCAGGAGAATCTGTTCGTGAAATTGTGCAAATTTGTGAAAAGTTAGGGGTCGAGCTTAAAATCATGCCCGGCGTCTATGATATTATCAGTGGGGATATCAATGTCAATCCGATTCGGCAGGTGCAAGTGGAGGATTTACTGGGACGTGACCCTGTTTCTGTTGATTTAGAGGAAGTAGCGGGCTATGTCACAGGAGAGACAGTGTTCATCACAGGTGCAGGAGGCTCGATAGGCTCGGAAATCTGCCGCCAGATTGCTAGGTTTAATCCAGGAAAACTTGTCTTACTAGGACATGGAGAGAACACTATTTTTGATATTGAACAGGAGTTGCGTGCTGAACGCCCTGGAATCGACTATATAACAGAAATATTAGATATTAAAGATCGGGAGAAGGTCTTCTTGATTTTTAATAGATACAAGCCTGGCGTCGTATTCCACGCTGCAGCCCACAAGCATGTTCCCTTGATGGAAAGAAATCCCGAAGAGGCTATGAAGAATAATGTGATCGGTACACAAAATCTGGCAGAGGCAGCCGATAAAATCAATGTAAAAACCTTTGTTTCTATTTCCACCGACAAAGCGGTCAACCCCACAAGTGTCATGGGGGCAACCAAACGAACGGCAGAAATGATCATCCAAAGCTTGGATCTTCGCTCAAACACAAAGTTTGTGGCAGTTCGGTTCGGAAATGTCCTAGGAAGTCGAGGGAGTGTCATTCCTACGTTTAAGCGACAAATTGCTCAGGGCGGTCCGGTTACTGTGACCCATCCTGATATGGTGAGATATTTCATGACGATTCCAGAAGCTGCTCAATTAGTCATTCAGGCAGGGGCTATGGCCTTGGGTGGGGAAATTTTCATTCTGGATATGGGTAAACCCGTTAAAATCGTCGATTTAGCAAAAGACTTGATTCGACTCTCGGGCTTCGAACCCGATGTTGATATGAAAATTCAATTTTCAGGGATTCGCCCAGGAGAAAAGCTCTTTGAAGAGTTATTGACCGCTGAAGAAGGGGTTACTTCAACAAAGCATAGTCGGATTTTCGTCGCTAAACCAAACCATATTAACGTTAAACTTTTAGAAGAGCTTACACATAAAGTCCGAGAGCGAGGTAGTTATCTAACGCGAGATGAAGTCATTGAATTGTTACAGACTGTCATTCCAAACTTCCGTAAAAAGGCGGCCAAAGTAGTAGTCAACCAATAAGGAGGAAATCAAGAAGATGATGACCGTGAAGAACGTCATAACTAGCAATGATGTTGTAGCAAAAACATTAAAAGAAAAAATTCTAAAGCATGATGCACGCATAGGGGTTATCGGTTTAGGGTATGTCGGGCTTCCTTTGGCTGTAGAAAAAGGAAAAGTCGGATTTCCAGTCATAGGTTTTGACATTAACTCAGCACGTGTTGACCAAGTGAATGCGGCAGACAACTATATCGGAGATGTCAAGGATGAGGACCTTAAGGATATTATTCAGAGTGGTATCTTTGTAGCTACTACGGATTTCTCTCGTCTGACTGAATGCGACGTAATAATTATTTGTGTCCCCACACCTTTAACAATCACCCGTGATCCAGATATATCGTACATTCAGTCATCGACAGATGTGATTGCTAAATATCTGCGCCCAGGGCAGTTGATTACGTTAGAAAGCACGACTTATCCCGGGACCACGGAGGAAGTCATTCTTCCCTCCCTAGAAAAGAAGGGACTTAAAGTCGGCAAGGATTTTTTCCTCGCTTTCTCACCAGAACGCGTCGATCCAGGAAATAAACGCTTTAGCACGAAAAATACCTCAAAAGTAGTGGGGGGGATGACCCCGATCTGCTTAGAGATAGCGTATGCACTTTATATCCAAACTATCTCGAATGTGGTGCCCGTCTCTTCGCCTGCCGCTGCGGAGTTAACGAAAGTCTTTGAAAATACTTATCGGGCTGTAAACATCGCTATGGTCAACGAATTGATGATGCTTTGTGACCGGATGGGAATCGATATTTGGGAAGTCGTAGAAGCTGCCGGTACAAAACCCTTTGGCATTCAGACGTTCTATCCTGGACCTGGAGTAGGTGGTCACTGTATTCCAATCGATCCGTTTTATCTTACCTGGAAAGCGCGTGAATACGATTTTCATACCCGCTTCATTGAGCTTGCGGGAGAAATCAATGTGGAAGTTTCTTACTTTGTGATTAATAAAGTGGTTCGAGCCTTGAATGAAGTCAATAAGAGTTTGAAGGATGCGGAAATCTTTGTCCTTGGTGTAGCCTACAAAAAAGATATTGACGATATGAGAGAATCACCCGCTTTGAAAATCATTGAACTCTTGCGCAAGCAGGGGGCAAAGATTACCTATCATGACCCATTTATTCCGGTCATTGAGCCGCATGGCGGGAGCACACTCCACATGAAGAGCGTGCCTTTGACGGATGAAGTCTTAGCTAACGCAGACTGTGTATTGATCTTGACCGACCATAGCACAGTGGATTATGATCGAATTGTTGATAAGGCTAAACTTGTGGTGGATACACGGAACGCTACAAAAGGCGTCTTGGAAAATCGTGAGAAGATCGTTAAAATCTAATACAAATTAGTCGGCGATTGTAGCCTATAGCAACTCAGGTTTAAGGGGAATCGGCAGATTCCCCTTAAACCTATACTTGTCGAACAGAAATCAAATTGCGGCGTGAGGAAATCCATAACTAATTGGGAAATCTAAATAGTGAACTACAAATCTAAATCAAAGAAAAGAGTGGTTTGAATTGATGAATGGAGAAAAGAAAATGCGGTTTGCAATCATTGGGTGCGGGCGGATTGCCCCAAAACATGCGGAATCCATATTGGCAATTCCTGAAGCAGAACTTGTTGCAGTTTGCGATATAGTACCAGAGCTTGCCCAAAACTTTGCCGATAAATACGGAGCAGAGCCCTATACCGATTATATGGAAATGTTAAAGAACGCAGATATTGATGTCGTCACCATCGCTACTTCAAGTGGGATCCATGCTGAAATCGGAATTGCTGCGGCTGAAGCAGGGAAGCATGTTTTAGTCGAAAAGCCCATGGCCATGACCCTGAAAACCGCTGACGCCATGATTGCTGCCTGCCGCAAAGCCGGTGTTAAACTCGGTGTTATTCATCAGAATCGTTTTAATGATTCGGTGAAACTTCTGCGCAGGGCTGTGGAGGATGGCCGTTTCGGCAAATTAACCCATGGACAAGCTACCGTCCGCTGGAATCGTAATGACAACTATTATACCCAAGCACCTTGGCGTGGAACGAAGCTCCATGATGGTGGAGTCTTAATGAATCAGTCGATCCATAACATCGATCTTTTACAGTGGACATTCGGTCCAGTAGAGTCGGTTTTTGGATATACAGCGACCTTTATGCGCAAAATTGAAATGGAAGACATGGGAGCAGCTGTTATCAAGTTTAAGAGCGGCGCCATCGGACTGATTGAGGCTGCCTCAACCATCTATCCCACGAACATTGAAGAGACCCTTAATGTTTTCGGTGAGACCGGTTCCGTCATCGTCGGCGGAATCGCAGTCAATAGAATCGAAGTCTGGGAATTCCCGGACAGTGTAGAAGAGAAAAAAGAGATCTTCGAAAGTCAAGAAGGGGATCCTCCGAACGTGTACGGCTTTGGACATAGAGAGCTAATTTTAGATTTAATACATGCAATTCGAGAAGATCGGGAACCTGCCATAGCAGGAGAAGAAGGACGGAAGGCTTTAGAGATTATCTTGGCGATTTATAAGTGCCAGGAGACGAAGGAGCCGGTTGTGTTTCCGATGGAGGCAGAGTAAGATAGGAATCCGAGGCCGAGGGATTTTGATTTACAACGTTCACTCCGTAAGCTGCGTAGACCAAACTAACGCTCAAAGCCGTCCGCTCCGACGAGTTCCCGGCAATTCGCCATCCTTGGCTCAGTTGCCGGTTGGAAACATCCTTGTTTCCAACTCGTCTCCGCTGCCTGCTTTTCGCGAAGTTTGGTAAGCTACTCGCTTAAGTCGTTCTCTTTTGTAAATCAAAATCCACGTAATGCTTACAAGAACGAGAACTTGTAAGTATACCTTCGAAGAGACCCTTAATCTTGGTCCGTCTCGTAATCTCAGCTTAGAGAGTTGCTTTACAGCAAGTGTGAGCCCTCTACGTGAGCAGCTTACCAAACTTAGGCTAACCTGCACTTGCATCAGCGGGGCTGGATCCAAGGATGGATCCAGCGCCAACTGAGACAGGAGTCGAATTTGGCGGAACCCCGCCACTTGCATCAGCAGGGTTGCCTTTAGTTTGGTCTGCGAGCGTAGGGGCGGAGCGGCTGTAACGCAACTCTCTCACGAAAGGAGCAAAGATAATGACTCATCATCAAATCCCCTCCAGTACAACCGTACCAGAAAGTGTAACGATCGGACCGTTTTGCGTGCTCGGAGAAAATGTCGTGCTCGGAGAAAATGTGGTCTTGGGCGTCGGCTGTGTCCTTAGCGACGGCGCTAGGATTGGGTCTGGCAGTGAGCTGGGAAACTATGTTAGTATTGGTGAACGAGCGGAAATTGGCCCTCGGACCCGCATAGGGGATCACACTACAATTTACCCTCAGGCCTTGCTTGGAGAGGACGGCTTTATCGGCAGTAACTCTTCGATCGGTCGTTTGCCGAAGGCTGCAGCTACCAGCACCGTCAAAGCTCAGGCGGACTTGCCTCCTCTTCGGATGGGAAATGGGTTCACGGTTGGATGTTCTGCCGTCCTCTATGCAGGGACGAGCTATGCGGACGCGGCCTTTGTCGGAGATGGAGCTGTGGTGCGAGAGAGATGTTTGATCGGGCAGAACGTAGTCATCGGTAGCGGAGTGGCAGTAGAAAATGATACAAAAATTGGCTCATTCACAAAGATCCAGACGGGTTCGTATATCACAGCCTATATGGAGATTGAAGAACGAGTGTTTATTGCTCCCATGGTTACAACGACCAATGATAACTATATGGGGCGTACGGAAAAACGTTTCAAATCAATCAAGGGTGCGACAATTCAGCGCGGGGCCCGTATCGGTGGAGGGGCCATCCTTTTGCCAGGCGTGAGAGTTGCTCCAGAGACCTTTGTTGCCGCAGGCGCACTGGTTACCAAAGACACCACAGAAAAACGTGTCCTAAAAGGGTTCCCAGCCAAAGATGTTCGGGAGGTTCCTGAAGAGGAGCTACTATAGGGTCACTGAGGCGGTTCGTGGGTCCTGCAAGTATGCAAGTTGGGGATGATTCCCAACTTGCATGCAGGAAAAATTCGTTCCTCGCGATGGAAGCAAGAAAACTGTCCCCTCGCTTCCTAAGTCGCAAGACAGGAAGATTCTTGTCTTAAAGAGCACAGAGAGATTGCGTAAATGAACGCAGGCCAAAAGTGAGTGAGATTGAATACAACTCGAGAAAGCAAATCAAGAACCGTCCCCAAACTTGCAAAGGCGCTGACCCACAACGAACACCTATCGCCGTAGGATGTTAAGAAACTTCCTCCCCTAATAAATCTGTAGAGAAAGGGAAGATTAATATGAGTATTCCACTTTTAGATCTGAAGGCTCAATACCTAACGATAAAAGAAGAAATTGATCAGGCCGTCCTTAACGTGCTGGACTCATCGGTCTTTATTCTCGGTCCGGAAATGAAAGCCTTAGAAAAGGAAATTGCTGCTTACTGTGGTACGCAGGAAGCTGTGGCGGTGGCTAATGGTACGGATGCTTTAGTGTTAACCCTTAAAGCCTTTGGCATTGGCCCTGGGGATGAAGTGATCACCACGACCTTTACGTTCTTTGCCTCGGCGGAAACCATTGCTCAGGTTGGAGCCACTCCCGTATTCGTAGATATTGATCCAGTCACCCTGAATATGGACCTAACTCAGCTGGAGAAGAAAATAACCTCTCAGACCAAAGCGATTATTCCGGTACATATTTTCGGTCAGATGGTAGATGTTGAGAGGATCATGGAAATTGCTGCCCGTCACGATCTAAAAGTTATTGAAGACGCTGCTCAAGCGATTGGGGCAGAGTATCGGGGCAAAAGAGCGGGTTCTATCGGACATGCTGCAACCTTCAGTTTTTTCCCTACTAAAAATTTAGGGGCTTACGGAGATGCAGGAATGATCGTTACGAATGATAAGGACTTAGCCTCACAACTGCGGATGCTCCGTTTTCATGGTTGCAAAACAAAGTACTATCATGAAGAAATTGGCTACAATAGCCGTCTTGATGAGATGCAAGCTGCTATATTAAGAGTTAAGCTGCGTTATTTAGACGTTTGGAATGAAGGACGCCGAGAAAGGGCCAAGCTCTATGATGAACTTCTTGCCGACACAGGGATTCAGATACCGGGTCGAGATCCGCAAGCATTGCCTATCTATCATTTATATGTCCTCCGTACCGAAGAGCGTAGTGCTCTTATGGAGCGCCTGAAGTCTGGTGGAGTAGCCAATGCTATCTATTATCCCGTGCCTCTCCACTTACAAAAGGCTTTTCGGGACCTGGGATATAAAGTAGGGGATTTCCCAGTAACGGAAAAAGCGTGTGAACAAGCACTTGCGATACCATGTTATCCGGAATTGAGCCTTGAACAACAATATGAGATTGCCAACATCATTAAAGGTTAACAGCTAAGGAGGTAACAAATGTTTTGGAACACAGGGATTACTCGTGCGAACATCAATAAATTATATCTCCTTATCGGGATAATGTTATCCGCTATGCTTCTTCCCTCGCTAGAAGTCCGTCCGAGTTTGCCGCGTGTTCGTTTGGATGATGCGCTAATCTTTGGGGCATTTGCTGTCAATCTGCTCTTGCGCTTAACACGTCGTACCAGTAATTACTCGTATGATTATGGGTCGGAGCATGAGGGAGAGAGAAGTGGTATAAGAACAGTAACTATAGTATTTTTACTATTCTTAGCGTCTATCATAATTTCGAATCTTTATGCCGTGCTGTTCTTAAACGGGTCCTTCGGCATACGGGATGTCATGGAAGGGGTTACACTCCTCAAGTATTATTTGATAATTACGCTAGCAGTTTCCCTGAGGTTACAAGGCGCTGAATTCGAGGCCCTCCGCAACACGTTTCTCGTAGGGTTGGGTTTTATACTGTTACTTTCGTGGGGGCAATTTCTGAATCTGGCCAATGTCAATGAGTGGCTAACCCCTTTCTTTGCCCAGGCCCACTTGGATAACCTTGTGAATGCTAATCCACCTCGCGTTTTAGGAACGTTTGATAACCCGAATGTTATGGGCATTACGTCAGTTCTGACGATGACATTATTTGTGACCTGGTTTTATTTCCGGAGAAATGAGCGCCTCCAGTCAGTGATTCTTTTTTTGGCGATTGGCTTAACCTTGAAACTAACCTTTATGACCATTTCTCGAACAGCTCTCTTAGCGACGGCAACGGTACTCGTCTTTCTAAGTGTCTGGGCCACGTTTAAATTCAACTGGAAAAAGGGTGTCCTCTTTAAAATCCTAGTATTACTGCTCCTCACGTTAACCTTGTTTTTCACCTCTCCCAGGGACTTTGTGTCTCGAATGAATGAGGCAACCAATCTTGAAAAGAGTACCTCGGCCCAAGGGCACCTCATGAGAGCGGGAGATGCCATTGAATTTATCAAGCAATCCCCTATCTTAGGTTGGGGTACAGCTAAGGATACGATGACCACGCTTGTAGATAATGAATATGCTTTGGTGACCCGACGCTATGGGGTTATCGGTTTAGCTATATATCTCTGGTTATTTCTCCGACCTGTTAAAGCAGCCCTGAGGAAGATAAGATCCTTTAATTTTTACGGATTTGAGCCAGGGATAAAGGAAAATAAAATCCTACTGGCCATTGCCTTTGTAGCATCAACACTGGCGATATTTGTCTATAATATTACGGCAGGGGCCTTCTATAACCTGCAATTGATGACTCTGGTTGCTCTATTTATGGGCATAATCTACAGAACAGAAGAGGAAAGAGATTGAAAGTCTGTATCTTAACGACAGCACATTCTCCCTATGATGAGCGCATTTTTCATAAGGAAGCCAAAAGTTTAGTCGAAGCGGGCTACGAAGTTGTCGTTATAGCCCCTTATGAGAAATCCGAACAAAAGGAAGGCGTTCGCATTCAGGCAGTGCCTCCTCTTTCCTCTCGGATGGATCGAATTTGGCGTCTGAAAGCTCTCTACAAGCTCGCGCTTCAGGAAAAGGCTGACATCTATCATTTTCATGATCCAGATTTAATTCCTGTGGCCTTAAGGCTTAGTCGTAAGCATCGGAAGCCGGTTGTTTATGATGTCCATGAATATTATGGGGATAGTCTTCTGACGCGTTATTGGGTGCCTAAGCCATTCAGAAAGCTTGTGGCGCAGGCTGTGGATCAGTTCGAAAAATGGTCGGCACGATCCTTTGCCGCGGTCATTACAGTTAATAGCCACATGGCTGAGCTTTTCCAGCGAGTTAACCCTGAAGGAGAGATCCTACATAACTATCCGCTTCAGCGTCAGTTTGATTTTCCGCGTCCTGTAAACGTAAAACCACCGGTCATCTTATATCTCGGGGGAATTAACCGAGAGCGGGGTCTGGAAGTCATCTTACGTGCTATGACAAGTGTGAGAGAAAAACATCCTAAAGCAATTTGTGAACTTGTTGGTCCTGTAGATTCTGCGGATTTAGGTCCGGAATTTTCGGATCTCAATCCTTGGTTGAAACAGGGAAATGTAAGATTGAGGGGTAAAGTTCCCTATGAGCAGGTTCCTGAAATCTTGGCCCAAAGTTCTATTGCTCTTGTTCCTTTACTTCCCACTCTTAATTATCAAAAGGCAATCCCTGTTAAACTGCTTGAGTATATGGCAGCAGGTCTTCCCGTGATTGGCTCACGCTTTGGCTATATCGAAGAGATTATTGACAAGAACCAATGCGGTTTATTAACAAAACCTGGAGATCCGGAAAGTTTAGCTAAGGATATTTGTACCTTCTTAGAGGACCCCCAAAAAGCCTTGGACTTCGGGCAAAAGGGTTGGGATGCTTTTCACCGGGAATATACTTGGGAAAAAGAACAAAGCAAACTCTTAGAACTCTATCAGCGAATCCTTACAAAGGCGGATCATTAAGATGCGCGTTTTAATGCTTTCTCACATGTACCCAAATTCAGTTAGCCCACTAGGTGGAATTTTTGTTCGCCAGCAGGCTAGAGCTTTGGCGCGTCTTGGGGTAGAAGTGAACGTTGTAGCTCCAGTGCCTTGGATGCCAACATTCATGGCTGGACGAGGAAAATGGGGAGGTTATCCATGGGTTCCCTTTGAGGAGCAACCCGATGGATTCCCAGTATTCCACCCCCGTGTTCTAGAATTCCCCAGATCTCTATTTTTTGAGTACTACCCCCAGACTTATGCTTATGGGCTACAAAGAGTTTTTACGGACCAAATCGGACGAGGCGTGGATATTATTCATGCCCATGTCGCTCACCCCGATGGTGCTGCGGCTCTGAGCTTCGGATTGAAGTTTAATATCCCAGTGGTCGTTACAATCCATGGTCAAGATTTCGCGTACACCTTGAAACGAAGTCGAACTTGTGCTAAGAGTGTCCGAACAACGCTCAAAGGCGCAGCGGCAGTTATCCTAGTCAGCCAAAAACTCAGAAGCCAATATGCACTAGAAACTTGGGCGGAGCAACTTGAGAAATATAGAATTATCTATAATGGCGTGGATTTACAAGACGTGGTTCAGCCATTAGAACTGCAGGGTCTAGATCTGCAGGGATCAGAACTTCAAGGAACCTATTCGGAGCAGGGGTTAGAGCAGGGACTAAGGACGTCACGACGTCGTCTGCTTACGGTCGGGTTCCTGCGCCCGGATAAAGGGCATGCTGTGGTCATAAAGGCACTGCCAGAACTGATTCGCGAATTCCCAGACTTAGAATACCGAATTGTGGGAGACGGGTCAGAACGGGCTGAACTGATAGCTCTAACTAAGGAATTAGGATTACACAGCCATGTCGTGTTCTTGGGAAGTCTGCCCCATCATGAGGCCATGCAGGAAATGGCCCAGTGTGAAGTCTTTATCTTGCCGAGTTGGAACGAAGCCTTTGGGGTCGTATATTTAGAGGCGATGGCTCACGGCAAGCCGATTATTGGCACTACTGGAGAAGGGATCTCAGAGGTCCTTGCCCAAGAATCAGTGGGCAAGGCTGTTCCGCCAAGGGATATTTCGGCTCTTACTGAGGCAATCCGGGAATTCCTTAGGAATCCAAGCCAAGCCAAGGGGATGGGAACTCGTGGCAAAGATTTGGTCAGTCGCCAATTTACTTGGGAATACAATGCCCAGAAAACCTTAAAGGTCTATGAGGAGATCATGACTCGATAGAAGGGAGGACTCCGGTGGAACTTCGTTTAGTCCTTAAGAATGCTGCCGCATTAAGTGTGGCTAGTGTGCTTTCCAAAGCGATTTCCGCTGTAGTGGGAATCTCAGTCGCTCGTTATCTGGGACCAGAAATATTCGGGGAGTACAATGCTGCCCTCGCCTTTGTCAGTACGTTTATCCTCTTTGCGGATTTTGGATTAAGTAACTATATGGTTCAAGAGGGTTCTCGAGATGAAGGTGTTTTACCACTTTATCTAGGAAATACACTCTTATTTAAGGTGATTACGTCGCTGACTATCTATGCGCTTATGCTGGCTTTAATGTTTCCAGCGGGCTATAACGAGTCAATTCGAGGGATGATCATTGTTCTTGGTCTAGCCAGTGGGTTGAATGCCTTAGACGCAACCGTCTATAACTACTTTCAAGCAAAACAACAAATGTATTTCGCAGCCCTGTATCAGTTCGCTTCAACGTTTCTCATTGGTGCTATAACAATTTTGGTTGTGGTTAAGCAGGGCAATGTACTGCTGATCACCGTTGCTCAATTAATAACTGCAGTTTTAATTTCCTTTTTTTTATATGTCCATCTACGGCGTCATATCCGACTTGAGTTTGACCTCTCCCGCCTAGTGGGTATGCTCAAGGCTGGCTTTCCTTACGGGATTGCAGTGATATTTTTATTTGTTTATTTCCAGATCAATATATTCTTGCTTTCCTTAATGCGTCCTCCAGTGGAGGTTGGGATTTATTCGGCAGCCTATCGCTTAATTGCAATTCTCTTGTTTATACCCGGGATTTTAACGAGTGTACTTTACCCAATTCTATTCCAGCTCGGGGTGGAAAGTAAGGAAAAACATCGAGGAACGATCGAAAAGATTTTTAAAGTCTTAAGTGCGGTTGGAATTCCCGGGAGTGTTCTACTGTTTGTTTTAGCAGATCCTTTGTTAAGCTGGCTTTATAACGGCCGTTTTCCAGAGTCCGTTCCGATCATGATGATTCTAAGTTGGTTTTTTGCTCTGGAATGCCTGAGTTTCTCCCTGGGAGATGTGTTGACAACGACAGATCGGCAGTGGACCCGTGCTAAGATTCAGGGTAGTGCCGCTTTTATAAATATCGTGATTAATCTATATGCAATTCCTCGCTATGGAATATATGGAGCGAGCGTAGCGACACTGATCACCGAATTGTATGTCTACGTTGCGTTTTACTGGGTTGTTCGGCGTTACGTTTATAAACTCCAAACCTTCAAACAACTTCCCATCGTTCTCTTAGCCTCACTGGCTATGGGTCTCACTGCCTATTTCCTTCGTCATCTTCACCCTTTGGCATCAGCGGCCATTGCCGGAACCCTATATTTAATAATCCTGGTCAGTCTCGATCATGATTTTCGGCGCATTGGTGGGTTTCTCGTCCGCCAAGTGACAAGTCGGTTAAAACCGAGGAGTTAAGATCAACGGGAACGAAAGGGAAGGGACGAGGGGTCGCATAAAATCGTGAAGATGGGTTGTGTTGAATAGCTAGGCAAATGAACTAATTCAATATACAAGGAGCAAGAAGCATGAAAGTGATTACTGTCCTGGGTGCAAGACCTCAATTCATAAAAGCCGCGCCGCTTTCAGAGGCTTTACGGAAAAACCACGAGGAAAAAATCGTCCATACGGGTCAACATTACGATTACCAAATGTCGGATGTGTTCTTCGAAGAATTAGGAATTCCCAAGCCCGATTACTTTCTAGGGGTTGGTTCAAAACAGCATGGTGCTCAAACGGGAGAAATGTTAACTGGGGTAGAAGAGATACTCCTGAAGGAAAAGCCCGATTGGGTGCTCGTCTATGGAGACACAAATTCTACCTTGGCAGGTGCTTTGGCCGCAGCAAAGCTGCATATTCCGCTTGCTCATGTAGAAGCGGGGTTGAGAAGTTATAATCGTCAGATGCCAGAAGAAGTGAACCGAGTGCTGACAGATCATGTCTCAACTCTAATGTTTTGCCCGACTGATCAGGCCGTGAAAAACCTTAGTCAGGAAGGCCTAACTCAAGGAGTAGTACGGACTGGAGATGTTATGGCGGATGCCCTTTACTATCATGCTCGGCGGGCGGAGGAACGAAGTCTTCAGAAGAACCTTCGTTATCCGAAGAAATCCTACCTTTTAGCCACCGTGCATCGGGCCGAAAATACGGATGATCCGAGCCGGCTTCAAGGGATTATGCAGGCTTTTACCCAAATCGAGGGACAGATTGTGCTCCCTCTACATCCACGAACAAAGAAACTCCTCAAAGATCACCATCTGACGATACCTAAGAACGTTGATGTTATAGAGCCTGTGGGATATTTAGAAATGATTTTTTTAGAAAAAGAGGCGGAACTCATTCTGACAGACTCTGGAGGTGTCCAGAAAGAAGCGTATCTTTGGCAAGTTCCATGTGTGACTCTAAGAGATGAAACTGAATGGGTAGAGACCGTGAATACGGGTTGGAATACCCTTACGGGCGCCAATCCGGAGGAGATTGTGGGAGCTGTCATGAATTACCGCAACAAACCCTTGCCGCCTTATCTAGAAAATCTTTATGGTAACGGTCGGGCCAGTGCAGAGATCGTGGCGGCCATGGAAGCGAAAAGAGGGTGAGCTTCTTGAGCGAAGCAGCACAAGACAAGATCTGTGGGTCAACATCAGGACAAGTGGGATTTTTCGTCTCAGAACCGCTGAAGCTGGTTTATCGAGAGATCGCGGGTCTTTTAGGAGTGCCCTATGATACGAATTTGAGCATTGCCTGCGGAGCAATTGAGAATTGCGAAGCAGTCCTGGATTATAAGCCAGTTTCGAACTGTGAGGCTTTTTCGAACGCCAAGGGCATTCTAAACAATGAGATGTTCTTGAACCACGAGGCAATTATTGTAGATGGAGTTTCTCTCACTCATTTGAGTTCTCTAATATCGTACCATGGGGGAGAAGATAAAAGTAAACCTCTGATTTTGGTCTGTGGACCGATACGTGGGGAAAATCCAGGCTTCCGACTGAAAACCTTTTCTTTCAACCTAGGTCAAGAGGGGACTCGCCTGCTTATGGAAGGTCGAGAGCATACAGAAAAGGACGTTGGTGAGCCTACCCTTGATCTAATGCTTGAGGAAATTCGTGAGGTTTTACGACTGGAAGTCAGAAATTACATAGAACTCCCACCCATCCCTTGGGGTTATTCTTATGCCATGACGTTAACCCATGACATCGATATCTTAAGCCTTAAAGAAATGCCCATTGCCCGTACTTTTTTAGGGTATTTCTACCGCAGTTCTGTTCTGAACTGGAAACGCTGGCGAGCTGGAAAGGTACACACATCTGAACATTTCCGCACGATTTGGGAAATGTTCAGAACGTGGGCAGCGAAGCTAGGAATAGGGAAGGATGTCTGGCATCGGGCCCTACCTCAGCTTCTTGAGCTTGAGAAACGACTGGGGGTCCGATCAAGTCTGTATTTTATGCCCTATCCAGAGAAGCCAGGTATTCTTCCGGAACCATTAAGGAAAGATTGCGGTAAAGACAAAGATAAGCGCCTTAATATAGATGAGGATAAGAATAAGAATTATGAAAATGCACCGCCAAACAGGGCGTCATTTTATGATGTGACCACTCATAAAGAATTACTTAACAGCTTAGAAGAAGGTGGATGGGAAGCAGGGGTCCATGGTATTGATGCTTGGCATGACGTACCTGCGGCTCGGGCTGAACATAGCCGTATCGCCGATCTAACCGGTCAGGATGGGATTGGAGTTCGCATGCACTGGCTTTACTTTCAGTCGCCAGCTTCATTTAAGGCGCTGGAAGAAGGCGGATTTCAGTATGACGCTACTTTTGGATATAATGAAGTTGTCGGCTTCCGTGCAGGGACCCTGCAACCCTATCATCCGCTAAATTGTCAGACACTCTGGGAGCTTCCGCTCCATATCCAAGACGGCGCCCTTTTGGGAGAGGAGCACCTTGACTTAAATCGGGAGGATGCCTTTCACAAGGCAAAACCGATTTTGGACTGGGCAAAGCGCTTGGGTGGAGCAGTAAGTTTACTCTGGCATAATCAGAGTTTTACCGCTCCCCGTTATTGGGGAGAAGTTTATGAACGCTTGATTGAACAGGGCAGGGCAGATGGTGCCTGGATCGCCGTACCGAGAGATGTTCTCCGTTGGTTTACTTTAAGACGTCAGTGTGAGGTCGAACTTAAGATCCAAGGGACACAATGGCAGATTTCGTGTACTTTCCCCAATCACGATCAAAGCTCGGACCAAAACCAAGAGCTTAGACCTACGATCCCGCCCGTTCGAATTCGCCTACATCTCGACCCTCATAGGGTTCGGTCGGCTTCCGTTCTGTATGAGAGGGGAGAAGGTTATATCGACTTTCCAGTCCGAACCTTAGTTACACTTGAAGTGGAAGGAGAGAGCTAACATGGGGCTTCTCATCTTAAAATGGCTGTTTTTCTTGGCTAGTGTAGCTACAGTACTCTATTGGGGCTGGAAAAAGCCAGCAGTCTTAATTTGGTTACTAGCAGGGGCGATCGCTTTAGAGATTTCTATTGAGTGGTTTCCTCCCTTGGGACCTCTAGGATCTCAGATAAATAGTCTCGCTCGTCTTCTAACCGTTGGTATCATTGGGGCGGCCTTTAGGTGTCTTTGGATAGAACCAGAAAAACGCCGAGAACTAAAAGTAATCCTAACTCATTACTTAACACGCGCGCTTATGATTTATATTGCAGTTGGTGCCTTGAGCCTCCTTTATTCCGTCGATCGAAGTAATACAGTCGTTGAGCTTGTACGATTGTTGACTTTATTTTCCCTTTATCTTAGCATTGGCCTGCTTACAGAACGCCAACACATCCTCTGGCCTTTTCGAGTTGTACATTGGGTTGGGGTGGCGTTGGTCCCACTGGCCCTTTATGAAGGAGTGACACGCCATTTTATCTGGCGGGGATACCTGGCTGAGGGCATGATTGCCCGTGTTAACGCCACCTTTGTGGATCCGAATATTTTTGCTCGATATCTAATTTTAGCGATTGTAGCAAATTTAATTCTCCAATACCTTAATACTGAAGTGCGGAAACGGATAATTTATATGGGATCCCTCTTGGGTTTGCTGGGGGGGTTAGCCATCACACTCTCCCGCAGCGGGCTTCTTACTTTGGCGATGATCTTAGTACTTATGCTCCTGCTGATTCCACGGAAAAAGATGATTTTGCCCATTGGGTTCTTGGGACTCATCGGAGCTGTGATTTTGGCTATGCGCCCCACCATTTGGCAGCGCCTGCTGACATTTCGGGAAGGATTTGGCGCTTTAGATGCCCAGCGGCAATATCTCTGGAAAGCGGCCTGGGCAATGTTCACAGATCATCCGATCGTTGGAGTAGGATTAGGTGGCTTTCAGAAGATGTTTTTAACTCAATACCTACACTTGAAAACAGTGATCCCAGATGTTGAGGGGGCAACCCTCTCGCATACTACCCTGCTCACGATTGCAGCAGAACTGGGATTAATAGGACTGGCTGCCCTGACCTGGGTTTGGTTAGCTTTGGTGCGGGTACTTTGGCGATTACGCAAGGGTAGGCTCGACCGGTATATCACCGGTGTGGGTTGTTTCCTATGGATTACAACAGTTTTCATCAGCTCACAAGCCGAAGCCCGTTTTTTTGAAGATCCTCTAATCTGGATCAGCATGGGAATGCTGTTTAGTATCGCCGATAACGTTGGGAGTGAGAAAAAACGTGGGCCTAAAATTACAGTCGGTTGAGCGCGAAGCTTGGCAGGATTTTCAGAAGAGCATGCCTTTGGGGTCACTTTTCCACCGTTGGGAATGGCAAGAAATCATAGAAGTGGGATTTGGTTTACGGGTTAACCGCCTAGGTTTATTTGACGAAAAGGGAGTAATGAAGGGCTTGCTCCCGTTGGTCGAGCGAAAAATGAGCCTGCTCAAATTAGCAGGCAGTCCACTTTCAGGTGCGGCCACCCCTCACAGCGGTCCATTAGGCGATGTCTCCATGGCCGATGTATTATCAGCCCTCGAGGAGTACGCCTCAAAAAACCGTTTAGACTATCTTGAACTCGGTCTTCCGGAAGTAATGGGCAAAGAAGACCTTGAACAAAAGGGATATACTGTGGAGCAACTCACCACCTTAGATTTGCCGATTCCCAACGAGTTGGAACCCCTTTGGGCGGGGCTGGAAGTGCGATGCCGCAATGCCATTCGCAAAGCCGAGAAATCTGGGGTCGAGGTAGTTGAAGCACAAACCCTTGAAGAGTGGCTGGATCTGTATTATGATCTCTCCTGTGGGGTCTACCATCGTCAGGAGAAGGAACCCCCCTTTAGCAGGGAATACTTCACGTCCCTTTGGCAGAACCTATATCCGAGTGGAGATTTGGTGGTTTTACTTGCTCGTTATGAAGGCAAGATTATAGCAGGGGGAATCTTTCCTCGGGACCGTAATGTTGGGTATTACCTAGACGGAGTATCCAATCGAGAGTACAATAAAGTCGTACCGAATAATATTATTCAGTGGGAGTACTTAAAACGAGCTCAGGCTATGGGGATTCAACTTTATGATATGGTAGGGGCCAATATCCCGAGTATTGCTAAGTTCAAAAAGAGTTTTGGCAGCACAGAGCGATATTATATTTACGCTTACCGGAACCGGACCATCGCGGCACGTGTTGGACGAACGGTATATGCCAAACACGGTGAAACGATTAAAAAATTCCTTAATCGATCCTAGTTGGGACAAAACCTAATAAGGATCTTATGTCGTGATTATTATAGGATATGACTTGATTGAGAGAGCAAAGATATTGTAGGAAATATTTAATAAAGTATGATCTGGAAAGTTTTAAGGTAAAAAAAGTAGGTTTGAAGGAGTAAGGTCTAATTGCGCATCTTAATGCTGACACAATACTTTCCACCAGAGTCTGGTGCTGCACAGGTTCGACTCAAGGAAGTCGCTAAAGGGTTGCAATCAAATGGGCATCAGGTAACAGTCGTTACTGCATTTCCTAATCATCCCAGTGGCGTGATCCCACCGCAATACCGAGGACGTTGGCGGATGAAGGATGAGGTGGAGGGAATTCCAGTTTGGCGGACTTGGATTTATCCCGTGCAACGAGGACGATTCTGGAAGCGCTTGCTTAATTATTTTTCCTTTGTTGGCTCCTCATTCTGGGGCCTAAGCAAAGCAGGAAAACAAGATATTCTATTTTTTGAGTCTCCACCGCTTTTTCTCGGAATCACGGCCTTAATCTATGGGTGGCTTACTCGGACTCGTATTATTATGAATATTTCGGATCTCTGGCCAGAATCAGCCGTTGCCTTAGGACTCGTAAACAGCCAATGGATGATTAAGGCGGCAGAGGGGCTTGAGAGACTACTTTATCGTAAAGCCTGGAAAATATCTTGCCAAACAGAAGGGATTCGTGACTCGTTGGTGAAGCGAGGCGTGCCCCAGGAAAAAGTCACCTTTCTACCGAACGGGGTGAATCTGGATCTATTTGCACCTCGTGAACGAGATCAGGAAATGGCTCAGAAGCTGGGCTTTAAAGAGGAAGATTTTGTCTTGATCTACGCCGGCACAATGGGCTATGCCCAAGGTCTTGAATCCGTCATTCGAACTGCGGAATTACTTAAAGAAGAAGCAAACGTCCGATTCCTATTTGTGGGCGACGGTACAGAGAAACCGATGCTCGAAGCGCTCGTACAGGAAAAGGGACTATCCAAGGTCAGTTTTGTTGATTTTCAACCAGTTCAGGAAATGCCGAGGTACTTCTCCTTGTCCTCAGCAAGTATTGTACCCTTGAAGAAAAATAAGCTCTTTGAGGGAGCGCGCCCTTCGAAGATGTTCCCGGCACTTGGTTCAGCGGTTCCGGTGATCTATTCTGGGGAAGGGGAGGCGGTTGAACTGATCCTTTCTTCAGGTGGCGGTGTGATTGTAGAACCAGAAAACAGTGAAGATTTAGCGCGAGCGATTATCGAACTAAAGCAGAACCCTAACCGCCTGGAGATGGGCAGAACAGGGCGACGATTTGTTGAAGAAAACTATACTTGGTCAGAAATTATCCAGCGCTGGCTCAGAGAACTGGGGATATAATCGATGCACGATGCACGATGCACGATGCACGATGTCGGAAGTCAGAAGCCGGAGGTCGGATTAGGTCAGATAAGTTCAGAGCAAATCCACTAAAGGAGGTTTTCTTTATGCAAAGAAGGTTTAAGGTGATTCTTGAGAAGAATGAAAGTGGAGGCTTTACAGTTACAGTTCCTTCTCTTCCTGGTTGCGTCACGCAGGGCAGCGACCGAAGAGAAGCACTCGAACATGTTCAGGAGGCAATTGAGGGTTTTCTCGAAGCATTGGTGATCGAAGGATTACCTATCCCCTCAACTGATATAGAAATGGACGAAGTGCAGGTGAGTTACTGATTATGGTCAGAATACCCAGAGTTGAGGGGAAAGATGTTGTAGCTGCGCTTAAGAGGGCGGACTTTAGGATCTCACATATACGAGGAAGTCACCATTACCTTCGACGATCCGGTGGAAGTCTAGTTTGTGTGCCGGTTCATGCTGGAGCGATTGTGGATATAAAGACATTAAAGAGTATTTTGGAACAGGCAGATCTAACGATAAACGAGTTAATAGAATTGCTTTAGGTGTCTGATGATGAAAATTAGGCGCATCAAAATGGAGGAATACGCAAAATGTGTACACGTCAAGAGTTCTTACCCTACAATGTCCCCTTGATTGAGGATGACGATATCGCTGGGGTTGTGGACAGTTTAAAATCAGGATGGATTGCAAAGGGTCCCAAAACCATGGAGTTTGAACAGAGGTTCGCTGAGTATGTGGGGGCTAAATATGCCGTTGCAGTGAACTCTTGTACTGCCGCATTACATCTTTCCCTTGTGGCGGCTGGCCTCGGGGAGGGGGACGAAGTCTTGACCACTCCGATGACTTTTGCTGCTTCAGCCAATGTGGTCATCCATACAGGGGCTAAGCCGATATTTGTGGATATTGATCCTATTACCATGAATATTGATCCGAAGAAAATTCGAGAAAAAATCTCGACTCGGACTAAAGCAATCATCCCTGTCCATATAGCAGGTCAGTCTTGTGAAATGGATGAAATCATGGCGATTGCCCGAGAACATAACCTTTTTGTACTAGAGGACGCAGCCCATGCGGTTTACACTCAATATAAAGGGAAAATGATTGGATCGATCGGAAATGCCACAGCATTTTCATTCTACGCGACTAAGAATCTAGTTACCGGTGAAGGCGGAATGATCACGACGGATGATGAAGCTCTGTATAATCAAATTCGCATCATGAGTACACACGGCATGAGCAGGAATGCTTGGAATCGCTATGCTGAAGCCGGTTCATGGTATTACGAAATTCTTTCTCCAGGCTATAAGGACAATATGTCCGATATTATGGCAGGGCTAGGAATAGCTCAACTTAGTAAGCTTGAACGAATGCAAGGAATACGGCAGGAAATTGCGGACTATTATAATACGGAGTTTGGAAAGATGCCAGAGCTGGAAGCGCCTGTTGAACTGGATTATGCGAGACATGCCTGGCACTTGTATATCATTAAGTTGAATCTGGATAAACTATCCATAGATCGTGGAGCCTTTATCGAACAACTCAAAGAGGAAAATATTGGAACGAGTGTTCACTTTATTCCGGTTCACATGCATCCATATTATCGGGACACGTATGGATATAAAGAGGGAGATTTTCCTATTGCAGAGGGCGTTTTTGAGCGGATAATTTCCTTGCCCCTGTATCCGAGGATGACGATGCAAGACGCGAGGGATGTTGTGGAGGCGGTAAGGCGAGTAGTGGAGCGTTTCCGGAAGTAAGTACGAACGGGGGAGAGGCTTTGTTTGCAACCGTTCATTCCATGCGTTTCGCAGGCCAAACTAACGCCTCAACCTCTGGCTCCGGCGGGATACCCGGCAACTCGACACGACGGCCATGACTCGAACAGGACGTTCGAGGTTAGAGCGCCGCCATGGATGGCAAGGCGCCGTGATGGCCTAGTGTCACCGGAGCCATGGATGGTGGGAGGGGACGCCCTGTCTCGGCTGCCGGCGGACCACGTCCTGTGCTCCGTCCCGCCTACGCCCGAGTTTGAGGCGAAGTTTGGCTAGCTGCTTACGCAAGTCATTCACTTTTTGCAAACAAAGCCTCTTGGGCTTTGCTGGAGAAACGCTTAAGTAGGCTTGAAAGGGGATATATAGATGGGTCAGAGTCCTTCGGTGTCCGCGAAAAGCAGAAAACTTGAATATTCCGGTTGGCAACTAGCGGCGAAACGTTTGCTGGATTTTGTTGCGGCCTTAACCCTCCTCGTGCTAGTATCTCCACTCTGGCTTTTTGTTGTTCTCTGGATTCGATCCGACTCCTCTGGACCAGCGATCTTTAAGCAGACTAGAGTCGGGCAGAGGGGCAAACTCTATACGATTTATAAGTTCCGTACTATGGTGCAGAACGCAGAGGCCATGATGAAAGATAAACTAGAGAACGTTAACGATCTGGAGAATTTTGTTTTTCAGGAGAAAGAGGACCCACGTATTACGTGCAGTGGTCATTTCCTCAGAAAAACAAGTCTAGACGAGCTCCCTCAACTTATTAATATATTGATCGGAAATATGAGCTTAGTCGGCCCCCGTCCTGAGGTTCCGGAAATAGCCAAGCTCTATACGCGTGAGCAGCGTCAGCGTCTTAATGTCCTCCCCGGTGTCACAGGATTAGCCCAAGTAAATGGGCGAAGTGAGCTGACTCTTGGGGAAACTTTAGCATACGACTTAGACTATGTTCGTACTTGGAGTTTTTGGCAAGATATAAAAATCCTGTGGAAAACAATCTTTGTAGTTTTCGCAGGGAAAGGCGCATTTTAACGGTATAGACGTTTTGAAACCTATTGTTTCCGTGATTATTCCCACCTATAATGTTCAAGATTATATTGGACAAGCCCTTCGATCAGCCTTAGATCAAACGGTCCAAGATATTGAGGTAATCGTCGTTGATGATGCTTCAACGGATAAGACAGTGCAAATCATCAAGGCGATTAAAGATCCGAGGATTCAATTAACCATCTGCAAGAAGAATTCCGGCCCGTCGCATTCCCGCAACGCAGCCATCCAAAACGCGCAAGGGGAATGGATAGCTCTCCTTGATGGGGATGACTGGTGGGAGAAAAACAGGCTGGAGAGAATGCTTAAAGTAGCTATGCTGCATAAAGCAGATATAGTGGCCGATGATATTCAAAATTACGTTGAGGGTGAGAAGAATCCTTGGAATGAAACGCACCTGGGAAAGTTGAAGGGTTCGTTTCACACGTGGAATCCATCTGCGGTTGACGTGGTTGAATATGACCTCGGACCGTTAAAACCCATATTCCGGCGGGATTACCTTAAGCAAAAGGGACTAAGCTATCAAGAAGAAATTACCTATGGGGAGGACTTCGTTCTTCTCTTAGAATGCCTTCTGTATGGAGCAAATATGGTTATTACTTCGGAGCCCCTATATGTACGTCGGGCTTGGGCCAACTCCTTGACCGCGCACAAACAAAGATCAACGGAATGCTTAATTCAACTCACTCAATCTTTATTAACCAAGCTGAAGGCCAAGGATCATGAATATCCACTGATAGAAAAATGTCCAGAAGTGATCCAAGCCTTAGAAAATCGCCTGCAACGACAAACCGATTCCTACTTATATCATCAACTAACGGAACCCTTCAAAAAAGGTAACGCCCTTCAAGCAGCATGTAAGATGTTAGGGCTAATGGTTCGTAAGCCACGGAGCATGGTAATTATGGCGGAAAAAGTCCCTGCCATTATCGATTACCGCGTACTCAGGCATCTGAGACGGCCAACTGAAATCGAAGATGGAATAATGGTTCACGGCATTCAGGACGATATAAAACACGAGGCATCGGAGGACCGACCATAATGATCTGTCCCCAACTTGCACGTAAAGAGGAGGAGAAGACGTGGTCAGAGAAAAAATCCTGGACATACTTACCGATATTTCTGGGACGGATGAAATAAAAAGGAACCCAGACTTGGAATTGTTCAAGAACGGATGGCTGGATTCCTTTGGAATCATCGAGCTGTTCGTGGCTATTCAAGAGCAGCTCGATATAGAAGTAGCACCCACAGAAATGGAACGGGAGGAGTGGGACACTGCCAATAAAATTATTGCCTATCTTGAGGAGCGTCGGAATAAATGATTGTTCGGCGTTTAGGTCCGATGCTTATAGCTGTGCTCCTCTTTTCATTGACGATTTTAGGAATGGGTCAGCTAACTAGTCAGATTGTTGGACATTTCTGGCTCCCGCAAGGGGTTACTCAAACCCTCGGTGGCTCACAAACAGAGGTGGTCTTCCAGGGGACGATCGTACAGGAAAAAGCCATAGCCTCGCCGGATATCCTTCCGGTTTATGGGTCTTCGGAGTTTTCTTCTTATTCGGAATTTCATCCATCGCGTATTTTTGAGGGAAAACCTACTGGGTTTGCCCCTTTTCTCGTTGGGAGAGGTGGAACCCAAGACATCGTTCATGCCTTAAACATGGCGGCTCTTGGAGGTTCACTAAAAGACAAGAAGCTCGCTATCATACTTTCTCCTCAGTGGTTTTATCCGGAAGGAATAGCTCCAGGGTATTTTAACCAAAATTTTTCTCCACTCCATACCTATCGGATGCTTTATAGCGCTACCTTGTCCAAATCGACCAAGAAGCTATTAATGGAACGTCTCCTGACCTTTCAAAACACCTTTAATGAACACCCAACTCTCCAAGCTCTGCTTAGTCAGCAGATTGCACCAGAGCGAAGGTCGAGTTTCCGCAGTGTGAGCTTAGAAGTTATGGGAAGGTTAGAAATGGCTGGGCTGGAAGTTAAAGATGCGCTTAAAACCATTCGTGTTACCAGGCAGCTTAATCCAGAGTATGTTGCCAGAAACGTTACTTCAACTGCACCCGCTCTTCCAGCTTGGTCAGTCCTGAAAGACAAAGCTACCGGGCAGGGAAAAGCAGCCACTCAAAATAACCGCTTTGGTATCTTGGATGCCTATTATTCGGAACACATCAAAAATAAACTCACCGAGAATCAGGGTTCAGCTTCAAAAGCAGCCTTATACCCGTCTCCAGAATATCAGGATCTCGAACTTTTAATGCAAATTCTCCAGGAAACGAAAGCGAAACCGATGTTCTTTATTGTGCCTGTCAATGGCGCTTGGTACGATTATACGGGTTTTCCGTTAGCGGAACGACAGGCGTATTATGCTCGGATTGAGAAGATGGTCCGGGACAAGGGTTTTCAGGTTGAGAATTTTGGAGAGCATGAATATGATCAGTACTTTCTCCAAGATGTCATGCACATAGGCTGGAAAGGGTGGGTGTACGTTGATGAATCGTTGGATCGCTTCTATCGCGAAGGGACCTAATGCATTGAAGCCCACGCTGAGTTGGCTGGTTCGAATTGCTTATTACTACCTTATTCTAATGGGTTTATTCATTCTTTATGTCGTACAAAAACAACAGACTGCAGCTCCGTTTATTTATAATAACTTTTAACAAATGGGGAAGGTATTTTTATGCTAATTGAAAAAATTCAGGAATGGGCTGTCAAATGTCCCGAACGGGTGGCCCACTATCATAACAATACTGCTTTAAGCTATGCTGCTTTAGAAAAGTGCTCTAATTCTGCGGCACTATGGCTTCAAGAACTGAATAAGTCACAGGGGATCGAACGCCAGACTCCTGTCGTCGTGTATGGACATAAAGAAAACGAGATGCTGGTGTTATTTCTGGCCTGCATCAAAGCAGGCCATCCCTATATTCCGGTGGATACGTCTGTACCCACCGAGCGTTTGCGGCAAATTATCGAAGCTTCTGGTGCGCGAGTTCTCCTATCTCCGCAGAATGTCGCTGAAGAGATTAAGTCCTGTGGAGCCATTGTCGAGGAATTGATTTCCCTGAACTCGCTAAACTCCCTAGATTCCCAAAGCAGTATCTTAAATCAATTTGAGGGAATGGTCCCGCCCTCCACTTGGCAGGTACAGCTGGATGAAGTGTACTACATAATCTATACCTCGGGCAGTACTGGCGTGCCTAAAGGGGTCCAAATTACGTTGCGTGCCCTAGAAAGTTTTCTTAATTGGGTTAACCCGACCTACCAGCCGGAGGAAAGAAACGAAATTTTTCTCAATCAGGCCCCGTTTTCATTCGATCTGTCCGTCATGGAACTCTACATGTCTCTTAGCATGGGAGGGACTCTTTGGAGTGTGACCAAGGACCAAATGGCTAATCCTAAGGAATTGTTTGCTTCTTTTAGAGCCTCTGGAATCAGTTACTGGGTATCAACCCCTTCGTTTGCTGAAGTATGTCTGATGGACCGCAGTTTTAATGATACTCTTCTTCCAAACGTCAAGAGATTTCTCTTCTGTGGGGAAATTCTCACGCATGACTGTGCCACCAAACTTCTTCAACGCTTTCCACGAGCTAAAGTGGAAAATCTTTATGGGCCAACCGAGGCCACGGTAGCAGCAACCACGCTTACCATCACTCAGGAAATACTAGATTCGTTCAATCCCCTTCCGGTAGGCTACGTGAAATCAGAGGCTCAAATCTTAATCTGTGATACGGATCAACTGACGGCAAATCTAGCCGACGGTAGGACTTTGCCCAGCAGACCAGAAGCTCTAGCAGATGGGAAACTAGGAGAGATCATTATAGCAGGACCAAATGTCAGTGTCGGGTACCTGAACAATCCGGAGCAGACCAGAAAAGCATTTTTCACCTGGCAAGAAGCAGATGGTCTGACATGGCGTGCCTACCGAACAGGGGATGCTGGGCTTTTGAAGGAAGGACTGCTCTTCTATCAGGGACGTTTGGATTTTCAAGTCAAACTCCATGGCTACCGCATTGAACTTGGGGAAATCGAGGAAAACCTGCGAAGGATCCCCATGGTGGATAATGCGGTTGTTTTACCCATTGAACGTCGGGGCAAGGTGGATTATTTGCAAGCCTTCATCACGGTGGGTACGCCCGTGGCGGATGAATATGAAGCTATTCTTGCTTTACGGGAGTCTTTGCGCGGACATTTACCGGAGTACATGATCCCGAGACGATTTAAATTTATCGAGAAGATGCCGATGACCCCAAACGGTAAGGTGGATCGCCGTGCTTTATTAGGAGGGCAAAAATGACCCCTTATGAGGATTTTACCTTCTTTTTCTATTTGCTGATCCCGCTAGTTCCTGCCGTACTGCTCGGCATGCTCGGATTATCAGGCAGGGTTCGGGCGGCTTGGGTCTTGCTATCCACGTTAGGGATGCTTTTCTTCATCGCGCGTCCGCAAAGTGTTCTTTATCAGATCATAGCTTACCTCCTCTTTGAATGGATCCTTATCCGGTTTTATCTCACCTACCGAACGAAGGAAAATGGTAAAAATCAAGCGGGCATCTTTTACTTAATGACTGTTTTATCCATTCTTCCGCTGGTGGTTGTTAAACTCAATCCTAGTTTTATTGCCTTGGGTTTTTGGCAATCTGTGATCGGTTTCTTGGGGATCTCCTATTTAACCTTTCGTACGGTCGGCATCATTATGGAAATCCGCGACGGTTTGATTAAAGAGGTTCGGTTCTTAGATTATGTCAGTTTTGTCCTATTTTTCCCCACCCTTGCCTCGGGCCCAATCGATCGCTACCGACGGTTTAGATCGGATCTTTATCAACCACTCACCCGGCATGAATACGGAGAGTTGGCCACTAGAGGTTTAGATTACTTATTCCGCGGCTTTCTTTATAAATACATCCTGGCCTATCTGATCAATAAGTTTTGGCTGGCTCCTTTGACCCAGGACGTTGGCTTGCTGCCCACGTTTCAATACATGTACGTCTATAGTTTTTATCTCTTTTTCGATTTTGCGGGCTACAGTGCGTTCGCGATCGGAGTCAGTTACCTATTGGGTATCAAGACTCCAGAAAACTTTAATAAACCCTTCCTTGCCAAAAATATCAAGGATTTTTGGAACCGCTGGCATATGTCTCTTTCGTTTTGGTTCAGAGATTATGTCTATATGCGCTTTGTCCTTGATTCCACTAAGAAAAAGCGCTTTAAAAATCGATACACAACTTCATATATAGGTTACTTCCTGCTTTTCGGCATTATGGGACTATGGCACGGCACCGAGCTTCAATATATCCTCTATGGACTCTATCATGCAGCACTTATGATTAGTTTTGATTTCTTGGAACGTCAAAATAAAACTAGGAAGTTCTGGGGAAAAGGAGCGCTGTGGGATCTGCTCGCCATGATAGTTACTTTGCATTTTGTCATGTTCGGATTTTTGATTTTCTCAGGCAGGTTAGTGTAGCAGCACTATCAAATGAGTCCCCTAGTTCACCATTTAAGGTTGACTAGAGGACTTTTTTTCCATACGCGGAGATTGCAGGTGATAAGGTCTGCTTTTTGGGCAGGAACAATCTCCTTTCATGTCGAATAAAGAAAGTGTCGTCTATGACTTTCGCACAGATAGGAAGGGGAAGAAAGTATGAGAGCGTACTCATTCAGAAAAATAATATCAGTACTGATTATAGGACTTTTTTTTATGCAGTTAATCCCGGCAAAATCGGTTTCAGCCGCAGTTGATCAAACAGCTTACTACCAGGATATCGGCAAAAAACTAGAATTTTGGGCGAATAAATATAACATTCCACCAGTACTCCTGAAATCCATAGCCTGGATGGAGAGCGGTTGGAAGCAATACGAATTGGATGCAACGACGAAACAACCATTAACGGATAAGCCATTAATAGGACGCGATGGTATAGGAATTGGGATCATGCAAATCTCCTCCTATGGTCCCAATGACACCGAGGAAATCAATAAACTGAAATATGATATCGATTATAATATTGAAGTGGGTTGCCAGATGCTCAATCAAAAGTGGCGTGCTTACCCAAAAGTTGGGGACGGGGACCGAAACGTTCTTGAAAACTGGTATTTTGCTGTGTGGGGCTACAATAGTTGGGCAATAAGGAATAATCCGAATGTCATTACGGGTAAATCCGCCTACCAAGATTCAGTGTTTAATCTCATGGGACAGAAGTACAATAGCGCAATAACCTTCATCCCTGGCGCTACACAATTCCCTAAATCCATGCTGCCCCCAGTGAATCCTCCTTACTTCTCCAGTCGCTGGAGCACGCCGACTCCGACTCATTTAGGAGATTTAGTGATCGATCCTGCTTCATTGATTTCATCCGGTGGGGGGGCTGGTGCACAGGCTGCTAACGGAGATTACTGGTACAAATATGCACGTTGGGGTTCATATTATGCGTTAGGATTTTATGTTACCGCCTATAATAGTCCGACGGTCACCGATAAATCGATCATCTCCCAGAAAATTCTGAGTGCCTATGCGAATTTGTTAGCTGAAGCAGATGCTTTGATACTTGAGGGGAAGGACTCTTCGTACGCGACCGCGGCAAAATACTATTGGACGATTTTGCAAGGCCCAAATTTAGATGCCAGCATCTCAAAACGTGCTAACCAAGGACATCTAAGTGCCCTAAGCAAAGTTATTATAGAAGCAGATAAGCTGGTCCTTGAAGGTTCAGGTCCCTCCAACCTGATCGCTGCCCAAGATTATGGAATGGTTCTGCAGGGGTCAGATCTGGAGGCAGGCCTCGCGGCAAAGGCAAAAACGGGTCTCCTTAACTCTTATATTAAACTCTTAGCTGAAGCAGACAAATTAGCCCTTGAAGGGACAACCACTTCAAAGGCGAGTGCAAATAAATATTATTTGACGGTTCTAGAGGGTCCAATTCTCGATGCTAGTCTCACAGAACGGGCTAAGACCGGCAACGAACTCACGCGTAGCGCTGGTACGGACCCAAGTCCTATCTACGATCCAAGCCGAGGCACGATCCCCGAGCCGATACCGAATCCTCAGCCTCAACCAGGGCCCTTCAGCCTTGAACGTCTCTTTGGCACTCGTGCAGAAGAGACAGCAATCAAAATATCTCAACAAGGGTGGGCAGACAATTCCTCCCCCATCGTGCTCCTTGCTCGGGTTGATCGCTTTCAAGATGCCTTAGCGGCTGCCCCATTAGCAAAAAAATTAAAGGCACCTTTACTGTTAACTTCACCTTATCAGCTCGATAAGGCCGTCTTACAAGAAATAAAACGGCTGGGGGCTGGAGATAAAGTCTATGTCATTGGTGGAGAGGGCGCCATAACCAAGAAGGTCTCGGACTCACTTTCAGTAGAAAAAATAGCATATGAGCGTATCTTCGGAGCTTCAGCGGCCGATACGGCAGCAGCCATAGCCCGGAAGATTGGGTCGAGTAAACAGGTGATCCTCGCATCCAGTACAAGTTTTCCAGACGCTTTATCTGCTTCTGCCCCTGCAGCTGCTCTAGGAATTCCTATCCTTTTAACGGAACAAGGCACGTTACCCACTGCCACTAGACAAATACTAAAAGACTTTGAAGTGACCGAAACCATCATCGTAGGAGGAAAGTTTGCGATCTCTACGGCGTTTGATGCTAAGGGAGGTCCCCTAGAAAGCTATGGACCCCTTCGCTTGGCTGGGGAGACAAAATATGATACGATGTTGCAAATTGTAAAATATTTCAACCAGAATCCCCAATCGATTGTCCTTGCTACTGGGGAGAACTTCCCAGATGGCCTATCTGGTGGTGCCTTTGCAGCCTTGAGTGGGAGCCCAATGATCCTTATCCCTAAAGGAGAGCTGAGTTCGGATACTCACTCTTACTTGAAAAGTTTATCTGGAAAGATCACTAAAGCCTATATATTAGGCGGAACAGGGGTAATTCCAAGTACTAATGAGAAGCTTATAAGTGATATGTTAAATCAGTAAAAATCCTAAATCACAGAGGATGGACATCATTGGCTAAAAGTATAAAAACACTGGAATTCGAACCTCGTACATCGAAAAGGGTGGACGTCATTGGATAAACATTATAATTGGATTACAGGACTCTTGTTTTTGATTGCCTTAGGCATAGAGCTGCTCTATATTAAATCATATAGTGTGAGTTACTTAATTTCCCCTGATGGATTTACCTATTCTAATATTGCCGAAAACTTCCTCCAAGGTCATGGGCTCGTGAATTCGGGAAATTTTGCCCAGGTGGATGATGGTGGTGCAGTACGAGCGGTCGCCCAAACGCGCGAGTACGTGGTTGGACCAATCTATCCCTTGCTCCTGGCCTTGATCTATGGGATCTTCGGCTTTAAAAGCTATGGCATGGTCATCCTTGTTCTGCACGCTACGTTTGGAGCGGCCAGTGCAGTGCTCGCGTATAAGACTGGTGAACTATTGTTTGGCAAGCGGTATGCCTTGATCCCCTATGCTCTGACCCTCGGCTACCCTTTGTTTGCATTCTGGGGGATGTATGTCCTTACAGAGATTACCTACGTTTTTACAATCACACTTTTCCTTTATGTTTTAACTCTCTATGCTAAAGAGGCCAAACAGCCAAAACTCAGAACCCTCTTGAGCTTAGGGGCGGTGATCGGGATTTCCAATCTTGTTCGCCCTATACTGTTGCTTTTTTTCCCGGTTCTGGGGCTATGGATTTTATGGATGCATCGTGGCCGTTTAAAAATAGCCATCAGAGACTTTGCTATTATCGTTATGATGACCATTATAGTCATGAGTCCTTGGTGGATACGCAACGGTATAAAGTATCATCAGTTTATTGCAGTATCAAATTATGGTTCCTATGAATTTTACTTAGGGAACAATCCCTTGACAATGACGAATCAATACTTTACGTTTACTCAACCGAGTTATGACCCAGCAGTAAAGGCCCGGATCGAAAAACTACCCATCCTGGAACAAGAAAAGGAATATAAGCAATTGGCAGTCGCTTATATCCTTCAGCATCCCATTAAGTTTCTGCAGCGCACTCTAACCAAAGAAATTAACCTATTCTGGCAACCAGTTACCCCTGCTGATGGCGATTCTTACAAAATGCAGGGAGATCAATGGGATAAATGGTATCTCAGCTTGGGACTCTTCGGAGTATTCATCAGTCTTTTCCAATTTAGAAAGTATAGTTTTCTGTTGCTTTTTACAGCCTATTATAGTTTTATCGTGAGTATGATCACGGTTGTATCCGGGGCTCGCTATCGGTTACCCGTGATGCCTGCGTTGATCCTCTTCGCATCCTTAGTAGTAGTGATGGCCCTTAAAGGAATAGGGGGGCTGGCCAGAGTGAGTCCGCGAATAGGTGGGGGGAGCTAAATTGTCACGCGTTCAAATTCTCGTTTTTATAGCAAGCATGCTGGTAACTGGTTTTATCGTTGAACAAGTCCGTCGGCGGCGCTTGGCGGTAGAATACTCTTTGATTTGGATTGTTGCAGGTCTGGGTATGATCGGTCTTTCCCTCTGGAAAAATGGGGTGGAGTACTTGGCCGACCTGATGGGGATTTATTATGCCCCATCTGCGATCTTCGTGATTTTTGGAGTTCTGGTGTTTGTCTTGTGTGTTCATTTTTCCTTGGAAATTTCCAAATTAAGTTCGAACAATCGGGTCTTAATACAACGGATCGCTTTACTCGAGGATGACTTAAAACGTTTGGAAGAAAACCCGGCCAGCCTAGAAATAAGCCGTAAGGACGTGTAGGACGAAACGAAATGAAAAGAATTATAGCAATTGTTCCTGCTTTGAATGAAGTAGATAATATCGGGTCTGTAGTCCGAAACCTGAAAATAGCATCCCCTTGGCTCGATGTCCTGGTCATTGATGATGGGTCCACCGATCAGACCGCCGAGGTTGCTCGTGCTCAGGGTGCGAAGGTGATCTCCTTGCCAGTTAACCTTGGAATTGGAGGTGCAGTTCAGACAGGGTTTCTTTATGCTGTGAAGAATTCCTATGACGTAGCCATACAAGTTGATGGAGATGGACAGCACAGAGCTGAAGAAATTAAGAAATTAGTCGACCCTGTACTGATGGGGGAAGCTGATGTAACCATCGGATCTAGATTTTTAATGAAAACCTCGTATAAATCCGCCTGGCCACGGCGCTTAGGGATCTATCTGTTAAGTAAAACGATCCAGTCTGTTGTACGTAAGGTTTATACGGATCCTACCTCGGGATTTCGCGCCTATAATCAAAAGGCCTTGCGGATTGTGTCTGCCCATTATTCCACAGATTATCCGGAGCCTGATGCTATTGTTACCTTGCTTAAGAACGGGTTAAGGGTAATAGAGATTTCAGTTGAAATGGATGCACGGTTGTCGGGGAGTTCGTCGATTACGCCGTTTAAGAGCGGGTATTATATGTTTAAGGTGAGTTTGGCAATTATTCTTAACTCGATGATGAGTAGGATTTGGGAGGATTAGAGGAGCTTTTTGTACACGCCGGTTACGACGGGGGGAGGAGCGCTTTTCTGCTGTGTTAACCCGTGCGAAGACGGTGTCTTCGTTCTGCACGCGTCTGCACGTTACGCCGCTGACGAGCGGACGGTTCGCGAGCGCGTCCGAACCTCAGGGCTGGATGCATGTGCGCCGCTCCTTGCCATCCTTGGCACCGCGGCATCAGTCCATCCATGGACAAGTCCCTGCGGCGCGCTGACGGGGGGCGCGAACCGTCGGGCGCTCGTTTGGACAAGCGGCTGCACTAAAGCATCCGCTTAGCAGAAAAGCGCTCCTTCTGGGTAGAGGTAAGGGGAAGATCTTCGCGTTAGAAAGGCACTCCTTGGGCTGAGGACTGATGTGGATAAAACACGAGATCTTAGGAGGTAACCTTACGATCTCGTGTTTTCTTTTACCTATTTGTTTGGGTTTTTTTAAATTAGAGGGGCTCTTTCTCAGTTTCCATAAATAGGGTATAATGTATTTGAGGATGTGATTTAAAGACATGAGTAGAGTCGACGGAATTCACTTTTCACTTTTTACTTTTGAATGCAACAGAATTTGATGTTGATCTTGAACCGCAACTTAAGCGAGGAGGTAAGATATGTGCCATTATCAAATCAAGTAAGAAAATACACGTATGCGGACTACTTAACATATCCGGATGATGAACGATGGGAAATTATTGATGGAGTACCCTATATGCAATCAGCTCCAACTTGGCAGCATCAAAGCATATCTAGAGAATTAATGTTGCAGTTTGGCGAGTACTTGCGCAATAGTCAATGTCAGGTGTTTGCTGCACCGTTTGATTTACGGCTGTCAGATGCGGAAGTAGCCGATGAAGATGTTACTAATGTTTATCAACCAGATTTAGTAGTAATCTGCGATAAGAGTAAATTAAAGGGAACGGGCTATTTTGGAATACCTAACTTGGTTATTGAAATATTATCTCCCTCTACAGCGAGAACCGACAGACTCTTAAAATTTAATATGTATGAAAAATTTGGGGTTAAAGAGTATTGGATAGTAGAGCCTGACATGAAGCTTGTGAGTGTATTCATATTGCAGGATAATAACCGATATGGGAGGCCTGAATTGTATACTGAAACAAGTAATGTTGAAGTTTCGACTTTCCCTGACCTCGTCATTGATTTGAGTATAGTTTTTGATATTTAGGTAGTCAAATATTACCGCTTTCATTGGATTAACTTAGAGCACATGCTTACGATAGCTTGTTAATGGAGGTGTATAGAGTGTCATTACCAGCGCAAAAGGATAATAATCGATATACCTACGCAGAGTATCTAAAGTGGTCTGAGGACGAACGGTGGGAACTGATTGATGGAGTTGCTTATAACATCGCAGCGCCGTCTCGACGGCATCAGGAAGTTTCAGGTGAATTGTTCTATCAGATTCGTGGTTATCTTGCCGATAAGCCTTGTAAAATTTATTCAGCACCGTTCGACGTGCGGTTGGGAGAACCAGGGGAAGAAGACGAGCAAATAACCCATGTGGTCCAGCCAGACATCTCGATTGTTTGTGACGAGTCAAAATTAGACGAAAAAGGTTGTTTTGGTAGTCCGGACTTAATTATCGAAGTTATCTCGCCAAAATCTATTAGTCTTGATTTTGTAAAAAAGTTAGCTCTCTATGAGAAGTATAAAGTCAAAGAGTACTGGATTGTTCACCCCATTGATAATACAGTCATGGTTTTCATATTAGGAGAAGACTATCAATACGGGAAACCAGGCATTTTTACAGAGGACTCCCATTTGAAGAGCAATTTCTTCGCGGACGTTACAATTGATTTGAAGCAAGTCTTCGGAATATAATGATAGTCTCTATCTCGTTTTAGGCACAAATAGTTCAATCAAACTTGTAAAAAGAGAAAAGACGAATGATTTCACCTTATAGTCGTGATATAATCGAGCATATAAATTAAGATAGAAAGGGTGTGATAGGATGGAAGATAAAATCCTTCAGGCAATTGATGGTCTATCAAAGCAGATTAATACGTTATCAGAAAAAGTAGACTATCAAGGGAATCAAATTAAAACATTATCAGAAAAGATGGACAACCAAGGGAATCAAATTAAAGAAAATACACAGATATTAAAGGCGTTAGAACATTTAGCATAGGTCAATAAAGCGGAACACGATAAGATGTCGTTTGATATAGCAGAGATAAGTGGAGAAATTAAAGCCTTTGGAAAAAGTTTATCAAATATTGAACTAATTACAGCGAATAATTGGGGCGACATTGTAAGGCTTAAATCTATAAGATAAGAGATACTTTAACAGAAGTGAGATCGTAGGAGGGGAGCCTACGATCTCACTTCTGTTGTAAGTGTTAATTCTTCCGGATTGCCTCATATTCTTCATCATCCTTAAATAACCAACTCAAATTGTTTAGCTTCGATAAAGTTAGGATTAAAGACCTGAATTCCGTCTTTTGCATGAACTTCTAAACACAATTTGATTGCTTCATCAATATTTGCCATTATTTCAGCGATCGTATCCCCTTGGGTATGACAACCTTTTAATTCCGGCACCGTTGCTATATATCCACTATCTTCGTCTTTCTCAATGAGCACTGTAAAATTATACTTTTTCAAAAGGATTACCTCCTTCAAAATGTAAGGCCTGCTTAGAGATGTATCAATAATATTATAGCTAAAATAAAGATAAATTACCACAAAATACCTAAATGTATATTTGAAGTTTTTTCCCGTCAATGGCGATGCTGCACATCGGTCTAATTTAAAGTCCATAAAACTCCTCTATCGAAGTAAACTTAAACTTTTTCAACACGCGTTTCAACTTCTGCTCGCACCCGTTAACCCCGTAATAATGGATGAGACTTTCTTTTTTACTGAGGGTGAGCCGAGGCTGATCAGGGTCGATCTCGCGGGGGTGGAGGTAGACAATAGCTGGTTGACCCTCTTTATTGACTGTTTTGATGCACTGTGCAATTACAGGATAGGGAAGGGCACGAAAATAAAAGCCACCAGCAAAAGGTATATTCTTATTGAAAATTCGAACCGTCGAGGAAGGTACTTCTAGGAGGTTGAGTGTCCTACCGTTGGATTCAGGGTGATAATTAAAACGAGGTGAGGTAGGCAAACCATAGAGGTATGTTTCGATCGGAAAGACGCTAGCATCGTAGACAAACCCTAGGTCTTCTATAATGTCCCAGGCCCAGAGGGATTTTGTTGTGATGGACCAAGATGGTGCACGGTATCCTTTGACGGTCTTGCCGATGATATCTTCAACGCGTTTCTTCGCTTGGCTAACATCTTCTCTAAAAGTACTCGGTGTTTGTTGGTAAATAAGTTGATGAGCATATCCGTGGGAGGCAATCTCGTGGCCAGCTGCTGCTATATCTTGAATCAGTTGGGGGTGTTTTTCGGCAACGTAGCCTAGTACGAAGAAGGTAGCCTTAGCTTTATGTTCCGCAAATAAGGTTAGAAGACGCTCCGTATTTTGAACGATACGTACTTCGTAGGTTTTTTGGGCATCGAAAACGTTATCGTGATAGTTAGCATGAAACCACTCTTCTAAGTCGACGGTTAAAATATTCTCCAAAGCTTAACCCTGCTTTCGTACAGATGAGCTAATAGATAACCTAAATATTATTTCTCTGAAAAAATAATGAATTATAATTTTATCTGGGTCTAAGAATCCTTCTATAAAAATTGGTGTTTCATATCCTGCTTTGGTAGAGGTAGATTTCCAATGGGCGAAAGTGTTCCTTTGGGACTAGCCCTTAACATTAGTCTATCCTTCGCCATGAAGTCTTCCTGTGGAGAATAGGCGGCTCGGTGAAACCCATCATTCAGCGCGACCCATTCATTAAGGGCTGTGCGCTTTTGGCGATAATCTATCTTATGCCGGTAGGTATTACTTTAGGGATCACGTCATGGCTTCGGCGATAATCTCCACTGGAGACTATCGTACCGGAGACTATCGTACCGAACACTATCGTCACCGACGTCTCAATGTTCAGCTTTAGCTGAACGAGTTCACTTGTTAAATAGCATCGTAATCACCCATAGTTAAGAACCAGTGATTTCGTTGAAGGAAAGGGTCCTGGACACCGTCTCCATGGTCCTCTTTCTCAGGGCTCCCTACGCCTCCCCCTTGGAGGCGCAGCCTACGGTAAATTACCGGGAACGGTTGTGGCTCCAAGGCTTTAGGACAGGTAAAAAAGCCATTTCCTTTGAGAAGGCGAGATTCTTCCGTGTGGGGCATCATGAGAGACCCTGCCATATCCATGTTGTTATCGACAAAGAAACGTAGGAGACGATTGATGAGAACGTTCCCTGCGTCGGGAAGGCTTGGATCGACTAGAAAGTCGACGATCATACCAGAAGACAAACCCTCCACTTCGGTGGTTCGTCCTACTATATAACCGATAAGCTCAGAACCATTTTTTTTGCGAATTCCGTAAAGCTGATAGTCCCGATAGGGATTTTCAAAATAGCGCCAACGGATATAGTCTGCATCGCGGATTCCGATGATGGGGTATTTGTCTTGTATTTTAGCCCAGAAAACATTCATTTCAGAGAGATTGAAGGCAGTGAGCGGATAGACCTCATAGCGCTCATCTGAGCGGTCTTTGACCTTATAAAAAGGCTGGAAGGGAAGAGCGAAAGAAGCAAGCAGAGCGGACCCGACTTTGTGTTTGACCAAGGCTCTAAGGTTCAAGGGACGGAGTAACAGAGGGACGCAACCTATGTCCGTAAACCCCAGCTTTTTCGTAAATCCAGGGTAGGAATTCGGATTGGGAAACCCATAGCAAAAGTCCGATCCTTGCTCAGCACATTCACGATAAGCGGTTTTGGCTAAACCTGTGAAAATTCCTTGTCCAGTATAGATTTGGCGAGTGAGGGTGTTTAGAGAGAGGATTGCGTTCACCGTTTTATCAAACGCTTTAAAACGCATCGGAATCACAACATATTGACCGGCCAACTGACCCGTTTCCACATCTCGGGCTAATTGGATCATCGCTGGGCCGGCAGGGTTGGCTTCATACTGCCATTTCAAGTATCCGATGTCAGAAATCCAGGATTCCCCGTAATACTCTCGTGTCATTGCGATGGTTTCCGGTAGATTTTCCGGCAAATACTGAACAGCTTTCCACATCATAATTCCTACTTCCGTGTGATAATAATAACACCGAGGCAAATCACTAAGACCCCGAGGATTTTTGTCAGCGTAAGCTGTTCCTTAAATATAGTCGTACCAATAATGAGGGCAAAAATAAAGGCCGTACTCTGAATAGGGTAAACATAGCTTAACTCACCTTTATTAAGAATATAAATCCAAAGAACGGACGCAAAGGCATACACCGTGAGGCCGGCAATCACATAGGGGCTTAGAAAAAGGCGAAGGAGTTGACCGAGACTATGAATCTCTTTCCCTGTTGCCCCTAATTTCCAAAGGGTTTGACCCGTTACCATGAGCATAGAGTTAAGGATTGTTAGGAGAACTAACAAAATGGCCACCTCGTACTTCCTTACATTGAGCTTTCTGATATTATACAATGTTGGGTGGACAAAGCAAAGGTGAATCCCCTTACTTCTCCCGGCACTACTAGAATATATTCCCTCTGATAAAAGTATATTTATACTTTTATAGGTTATAACCATAAAAACTTGTTTATAGTAGGCATATATTAGGGTATAATTCTTATAGGGGGTGGTTAAGATGATTAAAAGAGAACTCTATTTAGAGCAACTACGACCATTTATTGATAAACCTTTGATTAAGGTGTTGACTGGTATTAGACGAAGCGGTAAATCTGCAATTTTAATGATGCTGCAAGAGGAATTGACACAGCGTGGAACCAGCGCTGAGAACATCGTATATATCAACTTTGAGTCGATGGAGTATTCAGATATTGATAATGCAAAAAGTTTATATTCATTTATAAAATCAAAAATTACGACTAAGCTTAAATATTACATTCTGTTAGACGAAATTCAAGAGGTGAAGAGTTGGGAAAAGGCGGTCAATTCCTTCTTAGTGGATTTTAATGCTGACATCTATATTACAGGCTCAAATTCAAAATTATTATCCTCCGAGCTTGCCACCTATATTGCTGGAAGATATATTGAAATCAATGTGACGTCTTTATCCTTTAAAGAGAATCTGCAGTTTAAAAAGATTCTTACCGGAACAGATATTACAGATATTCAAAAGGAATTTATCCGATTTATACGGCTAGGTGGGTTCCCAATTCTTCATACGGCCGGCTATTCTCATGAGGATGCCTATAAAATCATCAAGGATATTTATGCTTCCGCAATCTTGCGGGATATTGTTCAGCGCAATCGCATAAGAAATATTGAGCTATTGGAGAAGATTGTGAAATACGTTTTTGAAAACATCGGAAATATGTTTTCGGCAAAGAAGGTAGCTGATTATTTCAAAAATCAGCAAAGAAAGGTTGATATAGAAACAGTTTATAACTATCTAGATGCTCTTGAAGGTGCATTTATCATCTACCGTGTTCCGAGATATGATTTAAGGGGCAAAGAGGTCTTGCAAACCAACGAGAAATACTTTATTGGTGACCAAGGTTTGAAATATGCGGTGATGGGATATAAGGATAGAGATATATCGGGAATTCTTGAAAACATCGTTTTCTTAGAACTCAAACGCAAAGGATACCAAGTGTATGTTGGGAAGTTTGATGAAAAGGAAATAGACTTCGTGGCAGTGAAAAAAGAACAAAAGGTATATGTTCAGGTAGCCTATAAATTAGCGGAAGAATCAACTGTAGAAAGGGAATTTGGGGCATTGCTTGGCATACGAGACCATTATCCAAAATATGTTGTTACAATGGAGGATTTTTGGCAAGACAACATAGAGGGTATCAAGCATAAAAATCTTGCAGAGTTTTTGCTGATGGATGAATACTGATAAAGAAAGCCGCTCACTGATTACTTAGTCAGTGAACGGCTTTCTTTTTTGTGCATTAATCGAAGTAAACTCGTTCCTCGTAAGGGTAATTCATGAATTGCCCTTACGAGACCACGAAAGAAGAATTACGCCTCGATGGAAGCAGGAGAACCGTCCCCATGCGTTGACTGTAGTTGAGCTTCGTGGAAATACATGGTATAATATACCAATATATATTAGTTCCTGAGAGGAGAGGAAATGTTGGGTGAAACTATAAAAATAGAATTTGAATTGCCACAAGAGTTATTCTTTAATAATCGAAACATTACGCAAACACTAATTAAAGCTGAGACTTTAAAACGGCTGACTGCTACCTTTTATGCTGACGGTAGTCTATCTTTAGGCAAGGCCTCTCAATTAGCAAATGTATCAAAGCAAGAATTCTTGGATTTTTTAGCAACTCACAATATACCCCTTAACTACGACATCCATGAGTTAGAGAAAGATTTATCCACAATGAAGGAGTTCGTAAAAAATGAAAATTGTCTCTAACTCAACTCCTCTTATTGCTTTGTCAAGGATTGATACCAATGTTATCCTTGATGCAGTAATGCGGACCAGGCAAAGCAAGTGCTTTTGAAGCTTTTCAACCTATTTGAAGTCCTTGAAGGAGCGTGTTTTTATGGCATTACCACAAGAAGAAAGACAGTACACGTATGCAGACTATCTATCATGGCCGGAAGATGAAAGAATAGAAATTATAGATGGTGTTCCCTATATGCATGCAACCCCGTCACCGGAGCATCAATTAATTTCTGGTGAATTGTTCAGGCAGTTTGCAAATTACTTGCAAGGTAAATCTTGCAAGGTCTACCATGCACCATTTTCTGTTAGGTTAACTAGGGGTGACGAAAAGAAAGATGAAGACATTAAAAAAGTTTTCGAACCTGACATAACCATTGTATGTGACCAATCCAAAATTGACAAAAAAGGATGCAATGGTGCGCCTGACTTAATAATTGAAATTATTTCTCCATCTTCGATTAAACATGACAGAGTTACAAAGTTTAATCAATATGCGAAGGCTGGAGTTATAGAATATTGGATTGTGGAGCCTGAAGCTAAGCTTACAAGTGTATTCTTATTACAAAGCGATGGTAGGTATGGCAGACTAGAAATATATACTGAGGATGAAAAAATAACTGTATCAATATTTCCAGATTTAATAGTAGACTTGAGTACGGTATTTCCTGGTCAGTGAATCTAAAGGGACTATGCACGACTTAGAATTGTCCTGGACAATTGATCAGAATTTAATAAAAGCCGCTCACTGATACTAAGTCAGTGAACGGCTTTATTGTTTTCCAATGGAAGCAACAGAAGAACGAAATCGCTCCGCGATGGCTCTCCTAAAAAAATAAAATACATTGAAACATACAAAAGTATGCCCTTTTTGTGTTATTGTTTAATCGCCAAACCAAACAAGCACAGAAAGAAGCATACTTTTCATGATTATATCATACCTAGGAAAACAAATATATACACTACTTAACATGACCAGACCTCCTCCTACTTCCTGATGTGATTGTCGAGTAGAACAAACCATCAAACATCAGGAGGTATTTCATGAATCACTATGAACAAGAGATTAATCTATACTTTGAACTCAAAGGGACACCAGAGTCTTCGAGAGAATCGTATTTTCGAAGGATACAAGGCTTTGTAACGTATATATTGGACCAGCATAAATGAGTGGAAGACATTACCGAACGAGATATCCAACAATACATTCTTTATCTGAAGAAGAAACGGGGTCTTTCGGCAGGAAGCATTAATAACTACATTTCTGCCGTTAAGCTTTTCTATACAACTTTGGCTTGCTGGGGAGATGGAGTATAGGTCTGTTTGTACTGAGAATAGAACCGGAGGAAAACGTCTTGTACCGAAATCATGGCTTATCCCCATGACGAGTATCAAGGGGGCTCTTGATACCCATAAGGCTCTTTGAGGTCATGTGAAGGTAGGTCAAGGTCGTTTGAAGTCTCTTATGGCCAAGCATCTGTTGGATAAATACAGGATCAACGCCATCCTCCAAGGCATGGGTTGCACAACAATGCCGCAATGTCAGTGTTATAAGAAAAACTGGTACAGCTACACGAAAAAGACCTTTTCGGGTCCATTGGCCGTTGTTCAATACTTGGGAAGATACACGCATCGGATTGCCCTATCCAACAATCGGATCGTCTCAATGGATGAGCATGTTTCCCCTTGCTTCTATCGTAGATGTTGCCTTAAGATCGGGTAGACCACGCTGGAGGTTTCTGGGTTCAGCGTCCAGTATAGAGACCACGCTCCGACTCCGGCCAGCCCGTACTGACTGAGCAACCCCATTTTGGCATTCCAGCTCTGGGCGTCATCATAATAAACGGTGTGTGGACCTTTAGCATCCGTGTAACTAAAATAAGGAATCTGTGATGCATCTCGTTGGACTGGGCTCTTATACTGTGCTATAAGCTCCGTCATTCCGCGATCTTTATCCTCAGAAGACCCATTAAAGCTATGGAGCCCACGGGCCTGGCGGATATAGGGAGCAGCAGGTTTTCCCGTGGCGGTCCAGTCTACCCCGTAGTAAGGAATACCGAGCAGGACCTTATGCATGTCAACCCCTTGTGCACGTGCATAGTTCAAGACCTTTCTGCTCCAGTCCAGCGGAGCAATGGGGCCAGGGGCTCCGTGGCTGTAGTCATAGGTCATGATGTGCAAGTAATCAACATATTGGACAAGGGCAGGGTAGTCAAATTCTTCGAGCCAACCTTCTGAACCCGTTCGAGGCATAACGGCTTGGACCACCAACTTATTTAAGGGGTGAAGTTCGGCATAAAGTTCTTTCATGAACTGAGTGAGATGCGGCCCAGTGGAATTACTCATAAATTCAAAATCAATCACAATGCCGTCTGCATTAATGCTATCAATCCGTTCCATAAGCTCACTAATCAGTCTAGTTCGAGCGGCTTTTGAAGCCATGACAGTGTCAGCGGCTTTGGAGCTGGCCCAAGAGGATTGAATGACTGGAAGGACTTTTAAATTGCGAGAATGCACGGAGGCTGTGAACTTGGCATAATCGCTCGACGTGGCATCCCACCCTCCGGTAACATTACCATCGGCAGTATCATCCAGGTAATACCAGCTCGGGGCAATAATATCTGCGTAATCTGTAGCCGGTGAGGGAATTGACTGGACCTGACTAAGCATTCCTTTTGTTCCAGTAAAAGCGCCCTGTGTATATTGAAGGGAAATTCTAGGTTGAGAGACCCCGGTGCGAATAATACTCTCTAATTTGTAATTAATCACTCCCCACCCCCCAAAAATCATAAAGTCCGAACCAGAGGTTCGTTTTTGATTGAGATAAGCAGTAGTCGAGTTGCCTAATTGTTGACTAGGAAGCAAGAGAATCGGTGCGTTGCTCTTCCCCGCAAGTGCAGCACCGGCTAAGGCATCAGGGAAATTTTCACCGGTTGCGACATAGACAGAAGAGGTATCAAAGGGTAATTGATTTAAAACCACCGTATTCGTTTCATATTGATCGTATCCAGCGTAACGTGCAGCCACTTTAACAGGGTTAGGCAATTTACTAAGTTGATCTTCAATGGTGTCTTTAATCACAGCCTTGCCGCCAATCAAGGTCACTTGTGAAATTCCAAGTTCACCGAGGATCTCAGCCGTTTCCGGCGGCAGCACATCGGATCGCGTGAGGAGGATTGGTATACCTTTGGCGGCTGCATAAGAGGAGATACTTAAGGCATCCGGAAAACGCTCGCCATTGACTAAAAAGGCCTGCTTAGAACTCGGGTCTGCCACCCTGGCAATGGCTGCAGCCGTCCCATATTGATCCCAGCCAAACAGGCGCTTCGGTAAGATCCCTTGGTCTTTAAGCGACTGTTCAATCCCCTCGTTTAAAGCAGCTGTTCCACCGAGTAGATAGACTTCTTGCGTACCGAGGCGTATAAGCTCAGCTGAAACGACAGGATTCAAGCGATCCGACTCAGTTAGCAAAAGGGGACCCTTGACTTTTGGAGCAAGGACGGTTCCCGTCAAGGCATCGGGAAAATTCCGGCCGGTCGCCAGTACGACGATAGGAGCATTATCCCAGCCTTGCTTAGAAATCTCCACAGCGGTATCATACAGTGTATTCCCGAAAATGCGTTCAGTGACGGATTCAGTGGGTGCAGCTTGCACTAAAAGCGGGTGAAAAACTGCTGTACTGGCTAGAGTAATCATGAAACTGCATAAAAGACCCACGGTTTTCTTCGTGAAAAAGTTCATTTGCCTCACCTCTTTTTATGTGTTAAATCTAAGTCTAGAGTCTTTAGGGGAAGCACAAAGCAAACTGAGCGCATAGCTATTATTCGATCGATTAAGGCAAAATCCTTTCTTTATTACAGAGAAATAGGTTAGCCAATATATAACAACATAAAAAACAAGGTCTAACAAAGGAATGAATCATAAATTGTCGAATAAAAGAAAATCGATATTATTATAGGAAAGAGATGTGATAGAGGTGCTTCGAAGATATAGGATAAAACGGAGATTTGCACTTTTAACAATAGGCATTGTAACTATGATGCTTATTAATTTAGGGACAATCCCACTGTCTGCTATTGGGCAGCCCGGGAAATTCCAAGAGCAGATAAGTCAATCAGAATCCCAACAAGTCGTTCTCTCTTTAGAAGTGGGGACCAACGTCGATCAGGTGGCGGAAGACCTCGGGATAGAGGTTGTACGCCGAGGACCCTTAAACTATGCTACCGTCGAGGTAGCGGGAAATAGAAATCTGCAAGAAGTCATTGAGGCTTTAAAAATTACGCCCGGGATCTTAGGGGCCGAGGAAAACTATCGCCGGACAATACAAAACCAAACAGGAACTGTACCGAGGGATCCTCTTTTCCGAGAACAATGGTCTTTGGTCAATGGGAATGTCCTAGGCGCTTGGGAAATGGGGGCGACGGGGCAAGGGGTGACGATTGCCGTTGTCGATACGGGTGTCGCTCTCACACATCCGGACTTAATCAATAATTTGGTTCCCGGGTATAATGCGATCACAGGAAGCGAGGTAGCAGGGGCTAACCAAGATAACAATGGACACGGAACCCAAGTCTCAGGAGTCGCGGCTGCCGAACGAAATCGTGTGGGTATTATCGGAGTAGCTTATCAGGCCAAGATTATGCCGATCAAGGCCATGAACTCTAAAGGGATTGGATATGACGATGCGATTGCCGACGGAATTATCTGGGCGGCAGATCATGGGGCCAAGATTATTAATTTAAGCCTAGGTTCGGAAAATGGTTCCTTCGCCTCGGATATTTTAAGACAAGCCGTCAGCTATGCCTCTAATAAAGGGAGCCTGCTGATCGCGGCGAGTGGAAATTATGACTCTGAGTCGCAAGCAAATCCCGGTGTGAGCTATCCCGCCTCAGATCCTCTCGTCCTAGCAGTCACAGCGACCGATAAAGCAGGCCAAGTAACAAATTACTCAGCTATAGGCCCCGAAGTCGATTTAGCAGCACCAGGAGATTCGATCCCGACGGCTGGTTGGAGTCAAACGAGTGGACCTGGTTACGTCTATGCGAGCGGAACCTCCATGGCGGCTCCGTTTGTGGCAGGTGAAGCGGCCTTAATCTGGAGTCAACACCTAGATTGGACAAGGGAGCAAGTGTTCCAGGCTCTTATACAAGGGCCCCATGATTTAGGCATATCGGGCAGGGACAATCAGTCTGGGTATGGGCTTGTCGATGCAAAACTTGCCTTGACCCTTGCTAAACAAACATTCGACACAGTGACATCTCCAGCAGCGATTAATGGAACAGGTGCAATTGTCCAAGCGGCATCAGGGTCTACCCAGATCAGCTTAACCATTCCACCGCAAGCGTTTGACAAACCAACGGATGTTACGGTGAAACCAACGGCAATTCCCACCAATTTACCGAACAGTGCCACCGTTTTAACTCCAACGTTTCTGGTTGACTGGGGCAGTGTGACACCCCAGAAAATGCTTTCTCTAATCTGGAACGATCCCCTGCTTGGAGTTGACCCTGGTGCAACCCTTTATCGCTGGAGCGGCTCGCGCTGGATCTCCTTAGGTGGAGAAATCATCAGTGGCGAAGCAAGGCTTGGCCTTTATACCCCGGGAATCTATGTAATAGGAACAGACAAAGTAATAGAAGCACAAAGCAATCGCTTTGCTGGAATTACGGCTGAAGGGACAGCAGTGCAGATCTCCCAAGCTACCTTTACAACTGGAGCAGACACCGTTATTTTAGCCCAAGTCAATCAATTCCCTGATGCTTTGGCGGGAGCACCACTCGCCTATAAACTTCAAGCCCCGATCTTACTTTCGCAAAGCTCAGGGCTCACGGAGGAGGTTCGAACAGAGCTGCAACGACTGGCCCCGAAGACGATCTATCTATTAGGGGGTACGGCAGCACTGTCTTCGACGATCGAATCTGAACTTCGACAGAAGTATGAGGTAAAACGTCTCTACGGTTATACGGCAGCAGGAACCGCTCGGGCGATTGCCATGGAACTAGGGACTAAAGGAAAGGCTGTCATCGCCAGCGTGCGACACTTTCAGGATGTCTTAGTCATCTCCTCGTGGGCAGCAAGGCAAGGGGTACCGATTCTACTAACCGAACCAAAAGATTTATCCGCTGATGCGCAAACCGCTTTAGACAGCCTAAATGTAACCGAGACCCTAGTGATCGGAGGAACAGCTGTGGTCGGGTCTAAGGTCATGGACCGCCTCCCTAATCCTCGTCGGATTAGCGGATTGACCGCTTACGACACCGCGGCCGCCGTCTTGCAAGCGTTCCCTCCGACAACCGCCAAGCTGGAATTTGCGACCGGAGAGAATTACCCTGACGCCTTAACGGGGGCTGTTCGGGCAGCATTTTATGGATCAAGGGTGGTCTTAGTCCCAACAAAGACAGCTATTCCTTTAAGTTTAGAAACACTTTTAAAGTCTTGGACCGGAAAGCATATTGAGGTTTTTGGGGGAACGGCCGCGTTACCAGAAGAGATTGTACAGACCTTAAAAATATGGGTTGAGTAACACAGGGTAATACTTACAATAAAGGGAGTTATGATTTGAGTATATTTTAGCTTAGAGGCTGGAAAACTAATAGGTTTTAGTGTACACTAATCTAGTAACGATGAAAACTTGTCCGAAAAAACAAAGAAAACTATAAAAAATATCGGACAACAAGCAGGAATATTGGCTATGATGAAGAATAGATATAGCTAATATAGACCTTTTTTGTGGTTTCTTCATTTTTTACGCGTTCTAAATGGTACGCTACAGGAGGGATGACCTACATCCTTGGGGGGACGCTCCCGGTTTATCCTGTAGAATGCTTTTAGATATTGCGCAATGTCTAAAGATTGTGCTACACATTTTAAGGGGGTGAGGGGCGACTAAAGACGTCCTGTGAAAAAAAGGAGATAGTTCAATCCCACAGACAAACAGAGATCCAAAAGACGAGAGGAGATATATTACTACATGAAAAAAACTAAAAAAGCCTTAGCCACCCTAGCTATCGCAGGCATGGCACTGTCAATGGTACCTTTTAATGCATTTGCTACAACTACAGTCCCAACTCGCTTAGCAGGTAATACTGCGGCACAAACTGCAGTAGCAATCGCTGACCAAACAGGTTGGACAGGTACAGCAATTCTTGCCTCCTCAGTATCTTATGCTATGGTTGATGCTTTAACTGCTGGACCCCTTGCTTCCTACTTGAAAGCTCCTATCCTTCTTACAGACGGTGGTAACACACTTGACGCTGACACCAAAGCTGAACTCACAAAACTTGCTGTTAAGACAGTATATGTAACCAGCGGAACTGCCGTTATCAAACAAAGTGTTCTTGATGAATTAGCAGCCATGGGAATTACAGTTGTTCCCCTCGGCGGAGTTGACAAATTCGAGACATCAGTGAATATTGCTGAGAAAATGGTTGGAGTTACTAAGGTTGCAGTAGCTACCGGAGCACAAGTTCAAGATGCACTCTCTATTGCTTCAATTGCCTCTGCGGCCAATCAACCAATCCTCTTAACTAACAAAGACGCACTTCCTGCAAGCGTAGCTGCTTACTTAGCTGCTAATCCTGGTATCACAGCCAGTGATGTTATCGGTGGTACGGGCGTCATCAGTGATGCAGTAAAAGCAACACTTCCAAGCGCAACTCGCCATGCTGGAAACACAGCTTATGACACAAATAACCAAGTCATCCAAGACTTCGCATCTTCCCTGACATTTAGCAGTGTCTTCGTGGCTAACGGCTCAACTGGTATTGATGCTCTCGCTGGTGCACCGCTTGCAGCTAAAACTAAGTCCGCTATTGTTCTCACAGACGGAGCAGCTACTGCTGCAGCTACTTTTGTAAATAGCAAACTAACTGCTAGTAGCGTTGTTACTGCTCTCGGTGGTACAGCGGTTGTTCCTGCTAGTACGCTTGCTGGAGTTGCTTATCAAGCACCTGCAACATTGGCAGTTACATCGGTAAGTGCTATTAACGCAAAAGAAATTCTTGTTTCTTTCAATAAGGTAGTCAATGAAACTTCTGCTGAGACAGTTTCTTACTATGAGTTCAAGTCCTCTGATGCTGCCACCCAGGCTGCAGGTATTGCAGAAGTTGTACTCCAAGATGACAAAAAGAGTGCAATCGTTAGACTTACAAGTGCAATGGCTAACGGTGACTCCTACAAAGTTAATATTGAAGACGTAATTGATGAAGCAACTTACCAAACAGTTACAAAATATAGCGATTCTTTCAAAATCTTTACTGATAGTGTAGTTCCTGCTGTTGTTAAGGCTGAACTACGTAGCAATAACAAAGTAAGAATTACTTTCAATGAGCCAGTTATTCAAGCTGGTGCTTCTATCAAGGTTGACGGCGTAACAGTTGCAGTCGACTCTGTTTCTACTACAACAGGTAAATACTACATGGAATCTGCTGTTATCAGTGGAGACTTTATAAAAGCTGGCGACCATAGTGTAGTAGTTTACAATGTAACAGATGCTCAAAGAGCAAGTGCTAAAACGCTTGTTATGGGAACTGCATCTTACACTGTAGGCACCGACACAACTGCACCTTATGTAGTTGGTCTAGCTGCTAAAGATTCTGATACCTTTAAGATTATCTTCAGTGAAAACGTACAAACTCTTACTGATACTGAAGTAGTAGTTAAGAAGGGCGCATATGTATTCCCTGGAGCAAGAGTTGGCGGATATAGTGTAGACCCTGATGATACATCTGGTAATACAGTTCTTGTTGACATTACTCCTGCTGATGTAGATAACCCATTGTATGCTGATGGCGAGAATAATGTAACGATTTCTGTTCAAGTTAAAGGATATAAAGACGCTGCAGTACTCTTAGGCACTGAGTACAACGGTAGTGTGACTTTAACTAAAGATGCTTCTGCTCCATATGTTGTTTCTGAAGCATTAAACGTTACACGTACCGATGCTGGTCCACTTTACTACCTCGTAGTTAAATTCAACGAAACTATTGGTACTGTAGATGCTAGTAAATTTACTGTAGTAAAAGATGGTGTCTATGTAACTGTAGCTGGTGTAGCTGTGAATGGTAGTGACAGCAAAAAGGTAGATATCCAGATTGGATCTGCTTTAACTGATGGAAATTACACTGTAACACTTGATGCTGGTGCAGTTAAAGACACTTCAAGCAACAAAAATGCTGCTGCTACAACAACTGCTTCACACAAAGCCGTTTCTGGTACTGCTTTAGTTGTTGCAGTTAGTCCAGACGCTGTCCTTGATGCTAATGAAGTTCTTGTCGCAAACAACGTAGTCAGAATTAACTACGGTGAAAAAATGACATCAACAGCAATCGACCTTGCTAACTATACCTTAGATGGTGCTGCAATGCCCGCTGGAACTTCAATCGGCTTTGAAGATGCTGGAAAGACTACAGTTAAAATGACGTTGCCTTCTGGTACTGTTGCAGTAGATGGCACCAAGCTATTCTCAATTAGCAAGAACGTTACTTCTGATGCTGGTAAGGTTGTAATGACATCCGCTGAAGCTCAAATTCAACTTGTAACTGCTGGATTTGTAGACAATGTTAAGCCTGTACTTGCATCAGCTAAACTAGTTGTAGCTGATGGTGCTACTACTACTAGTACAATCACTGTTAAGTTCAACGAAGGTTTAGCAGCAATTGCCGCATCTAATGCTAATATTTACGATGACTTCATCATTAAAGTTGCTGGTGTAAAAGTGGCTGCAAATGACAATGTTGCTGTAAATGCAGGTGACAAAGAAATCACATTGACATTGGCAAGTGCTATCAACGTAAATCAAACAGTTACCGTTCAAATTGCTTCAAGTGCTGATGTAACTATCGATGTCTCAGATGACTCTTCACTTCTCAACAAAGTAACTGAAGGTACGATTGTAACAGCTACTAAGTAATTTGTGCGTGAGAGAAGAGACAAATTCTTTTCTCCCGTGGTTTCGACTAACGTGGTAATAGAGAGCCGATTCGCCTTCGGGTGGGTCGGCTCTCGTCCTTTCTTCAGGCTGAAACTCGATATAAAACTTTGTATGCGCTTAATATAAGCGTGCATGGTCAACA